>JAGGVE010000002.1 GCA_021163505.1 Candidatus Iainarchaeum sp.
ATAATAGGGAAATGTTTAAATATTAGCTAGCCCATATTTATTTTGGTTTTTATGCCA
The DNA here is from genome assembly GCA_021163505.1 of Candidatus Iainarchaeum sp. Taxonomy (GTDB): domain Archaea; phylum Iainarchaeota; class Iainarchaeia; order Iainarchaeales; family DTGL01; genus DTGL01. Next base: position 58 of record JAGGVE010000002.1, read on the forward strand.
ACAGAAATCAGACTCCCGAAGAAGGAAAGAGAGCGGGTAATAAAAAGAATTGAAGAAAAAAAAGATGAGCTTCAGGAATTGCTTGAAGATTTGCAGAGAGAGATGGAGCTTATAAATAAAGCTCGCTCTTTAGTTAGAGCAGAAAAAATGTCTTTTTTTACCCCCCGTAAAAATATGAAATTCCTTGAGGAAATAAAGGTGCCAAGGCTTAAGATTTTAAAAGATAAAAGAAAAGAAAGCTGATTCTATGCTGGTAAATAAAACCACAAACAAAACAATAATCAAAGATGTTAGAATTGCAAGCAGTTTCTTCGCGAAGCTGAAAGGGTTGATGTTTGAAAGAAAAAAGAATTTTGATTATGCTCTCATAATGGTTTTAGAAAATGAAACAAAGGTTGGCGCAAGCATACATATGCTCTTTGTGTTCTTTCCAATAGCTGTCTTCTTTCTTGATGCGAAAAAGCGCATAGTTGATAAAACTTTACTAAAACCATTTTCGTTAAATTACACCCCAAAGCAAGCATGCAAATATATTGTGGAACTGCCTGCAAATAGATTTACTGCAGCTAAAATAGGTGATATTTTACAATGGTGAAAATTAGGGAGGAGCAGTGCTCCTCCTTTGCCTTTCCTTGCCTTCTCCTTCTTAAGGAAAGAAATCGCGGTGTTACCCACCACCCGATAAAATATTATTCTTTTAACTTATATATAAATACAACTGGTTGGATAAACCAACCCCTTTTCAGTACTTTTTTCACAAAATTAACTTTCCCCATCCAATTCTTACTCTGCTAAAATCCTTAATTTTGCCGTTTTTTACCTCCAATCCTTCTTTTTTGAGCAATAATGCTTTTTTATTGCTTCCTTCTCGAAAGCCACCAATAAAACCATTCATTTTAACTACGCGGTGGCACGGGACGCTTTCAAAGCAGTTCTTGTTCAGCGCATTCCCTACTGCTCTATATGCCTTGGGCTTTCCAATAGCGATAGCAATATCCCTGTAAGTGCTCACTCTGCCTTTTGGGATGCGCTTTACTGCAGAAAAAACCTTCTTCGTGAACTCATCTACATAAAGAATATTTCTATCTATGTAATGCCACACTTCTTCCGGCAGCAACTTTTTTGGCGCAACACCATGTTTTATCATTTCCCTTATTTCTGTGGAAGAAACGCTTTCAATGCCACCTTCCAAAACCAGCGTATTATTTTCTTTTAACCAGTCAGCTTCAGCTTCCAACCCCTTTATTGGCACTACTACAAATTGTATTCCCTTTATTAGCTCCTTAAATCTGTACCATTTTGGCACTTCTCTTATAAGGTTAGAACCGATCACCCAAAAGAACTTTTGTTTTGGATAACGCTTCTTTAAAGCTAATACAGTTTCTATTGTTGTATTTGCCTTTTTGCTTCTTTCTGCAAGCTCCTTTTCTATCAGTGAAACCCTGAATCTTTTATCCTTCTTCGCTACAAGCTTTACAATATTTGCTCTGTGCTCAAACGCTTCCAAAGGAGTGCGCTTAAATGCATGTCTATAGCACGGAATAAACCAGAGCTGTTTGCATTTGCATTGCTTAATTACAAGCTTGGCTGCTTTTAGATGTCCATTATGTATTGGGTTGAAGCTTCCGCCAAAAAGAGCAATCAAGAAATAATCACCTGCTTTCTTTTGTGTGCGTTAGCTTTAACAAGCTCGAGCACTCTTTTAGCTTTAGGAAAACGCTTCAATATTTCCTCTTCAGAAACCTTTTCCTCAATAAGCTTCAGTATTGGATCTATCTCCCTATAGCTCAAACCGAGTTCTTTTTCATCATACTGCCCTTTCCATAGGCCTGCACTTGGCCTCTTTCTAATTATTTTTTCTGGCACTCCTAAGAGCTTTGCAAGCTCAAAGAGCTCTGTCTTATAAAAGCCCGCTATTGGGAATATGTCTGCAGCCCCATCGCCATACTTTGTGAAATAGCCGAGCGTCAATTCGGTTTTATTGCTAGTGCCAGCAACCAGTGCATTATCAGAATTTGCATAGCAATACAATAAAATCATTCTTATGCGAGCTACAATATTTGCCTTTGCAAGCCTTGTTTTTGCGAGCCCAAAGCCTTCAATCTCTTTCACAATTTTATCTATTTCGCAAACCTTATAAGCAATACTCTGCTTTTTGCAGAATTCAATCGCATCCTTAATATCCTGCTTTTTAGTATATCTGCTTGGCATAATAAGCGCAAATACATTATCTTCCCCCAAGGCTTCAATAAGAAGCAAAGCAGTAATTGTAGAATCAAGACCTGCGCTCAACCCAAAAACTGCCTTCCTGATTCCAGCTTTTTTGAAGTAGTTGGCAGTCTTTCTAACCGCTTTTCTATACTTCTGCAGGAGCACATGCATCTTTAGCACCATTGTTTCAAAGCTATTGCAAGTTCTTTATGGGTTTTTGCATATTCGTTAAGCGAAACACCTTGCATGCAAGTTTCAATCGCTTGTTTCATTGCTCTTGCTCCAGCAATAGTTCCAAGCTTGTGTCCATGTATGCCGCCGCCTGCCTGAATTATAATATTGTTTCCAAATATTTTAAGCAATGCTGGCACATGCCCAGGGTGTAAGCCACCAGAGCAAACAGAAACAACGCTCTTGAGCTTACCCATTTTTTCGCTTAATGCCTTGTGTATTGGAAGCACTTCCTCTTTACTTCCATGCATTTTGCCAACTGCAGTGCCTATGTGCAATTGATCTACGCCGGCAAGCCTAGCGAGCTTTGCAACAACAAGCATGCTTATTCCGTGCTTTGGATTTCGCGTAAACGTTGCATGCCCTGCTCTATGCGCGTGGATTATCATTCCAAGGTCCTGGTTTCTAATATATTGCAAAGCGGAAAACCCGCAGGCGATTATATCGATCATAATGTAGCTTCCACCAAGCTCCTTAACAAGCTTAGCTCTCTTGAGCATTTCATCAGCGGGAGCGCTTATATTTGGCATATAGGCTTTTACCTCACCGGTTAAGCTCTCTGCCCTTTCTTTCATTTTCAGAGTTTCTTTAACGCGCCTCTCAAATCTATTGAAGCCCATATCTGCTAAGTTCTCATCATCCTTTACAATATCGCAGCCGCCGAGCCAAGCGTTATATGCTACCTTCGCATGCTGTTTTGCGGTTAAACCAACCTTTGGCTTTACAATAGTTCCAAGCAAGGGTCTGTGCTTCACTTTGAAATGTTTTCGCACACCTTTAATGCCAAAAGCAGGTCCTTTGAATGTATTGCAGAAAGTTTCAGGCATCTCAACATCAAACCAGCGCAAATTCCTTACATCTTTCATTCCATAAATATTGCCACCTAAGCTCGAAAGAATCTGCACAACGTTTCCTTTTTCAAAGAGCGCTTGCGGGTAAGCGATTTTCGCTAAATGCTTCTTTTCACTCCAGTAGAATATTTTTGGCGCAAGTTTCTTCGCTTGCTTAGTCATTGTGCGCAAAGAAGTCCATGTGCCTATGCTTGACTCCTTTGCAATAGATTCAAGCGCCTCGCTGAATTTTATGCCAGAAGCTGGCTCCACATAAAAGCTCGCAACCACCTCTTTTTTTGGCTTATACCCCTTTTTAAGAAGCTCCATATAAACACCTCTTCAAATCAATAACAATTAATAACCCATAGCTATTTATTTTTTGCCACTATTTAATTATTAATTCCATTTTAATTCAAAATAAATTTCTTCTTTAATCTGAGAGGTGTAACGCTATGAAAAAGATGCTTATATTGCTTTCAGGAACGCCAGGCTCTGGAAAGAGCACTCTTGCAGAAAAGCTTGCTGAAGAATTTAACCTTAAGCGAATATTCGCTAGCGGTATTATGAGGCAGATTAAAGAGGAAGCAAAGCTGGATATTGAAAAGGCCGAGAAAGGTACAGGTTTCTGGGAATCTGAACTTGGCAAAAAGCTAACTGAGGAAAGACTCAAGGATTCTTACTATGATTTAGAGCTTGATAAGCGCTTGCTCGAGATAGCTGAGAAAGAGGAAAGAGCAATATTTGATAGCAGAATGATGGCTTGGCTTTATAAAGGCAAGCACGCGTTTCGCATATGGTTAGATGCTAGCGAAGATGTGCGAGCAGAACGCATAGCTAAGCGCGATCGCTTGGCAGTTGAAGAAGTGAAAAAGGCGATGCGCGAACGCTTTGAAGCAGACGCTCGCATATACGAAAAACTTTACAAAGTCGATATAAGGAATGATCGTTCGCCTTTTGATTTGGTACTAAAAACAGATAACCTAAACGAACAAGAGGTATTTGAAATCGTTTCGTTGATAATAAGGCGATTTTTTGATGTTAACAAGCAACCTTTAAAAACTAAATCTTTATAAAAAGTAGGCGAAATTTATTAATACTATGGATATAGAAAGAAGATTCCATCTAATAACGCGGAACACTGAGGAGATTCTCACAGAGAGTGATTTGAGGCTATTTTTGGAAACTGGCGTAAAGCTCAAGCATTATATCGGTTTTGAAATCTCAGGCAAGATGCATTTGGGCACAGGCTTAATGACAATGGCAAAGGTGAAAGATTTTATCGATGCTCGCATAGATGTTTCCATTTTTTTAGCTGATTGGCACGCTTGGATAAACAACAAGCTCGGTGGCGATAGGGAAGTAATAAAAAGAGTTGCAGTAGGCTACTTTAAAGAAGGATTTAAAGCAAGCCTGAAATGCTTAGGTGCTGATCCAAAAAAATTGAAATTCGTTTTGGGTTCTGAGCTATACCACAATAACGATGAATACTGGGCAACGGTTATAGAGGTAAGCAAACACACCACACTTGCCAGAATAAAGAGAAGCATAACAATATTGGGCCGAAAAGAGGGCGAAGCAGTAAGCTTTGCCATGCTGATGTATCCGCCAATGCAGGTTGCCGATATCTTCTTCCAAGGAATAACATTGCCACATGCTGGTTTAGACCAAAGAAAAGCACAGGTGATTGCTCGCGAGGTTGCTCTAAAATTAAATATATGCCCAATTAGAGATGGAAAGGGGAATAAAATAAAGCCGGTTGCTGTGCACCATCACCTACTTTTAGGCCTTAGCAAGCCGCCGATGTGGCCGGTGCCAAAGGATAAATTGCAGGAAATATGGTCTGCTATGAAGATGAGCAAATCAAGGCCTGATAGCTGCGTGTTTATTCACGATTCTGAAAGCGAAATAAGGCGAAAGCTGAATAATGCGTTCTGCCCTGCAGGCGAAACCGAATTCAACCCTGTATTGGATTGGGCAAAGTATTTAATTTTTAGAGATGAAAAATCTGAGCTGCACATTGAGAGGCCTGAAAAGTTTGGTGGTGACATAACCTATTACTCATATGCAGATCTGGAGAGAGACTTTATTGAAAAGAAACTTCATCCTTTGGATCTGAAGAAAGCGGTTGCAGAAGAGCTAATAAAATTGCTTGAGCCCGCTAGAAAACACTTCAAAAAACCAAAGAATAAAGCGATGCTAGAAGAGCTTGAAGCCCTCAGCATAACAAGGTAGCTTTTATATTACTTTATTAAAAGCCACTGCACTTCGTAAGGTTTAAGCTCAAGCTTTCCGTCTGAAAGTTCAATCTCTTTTTCTTGGAGCATGTTACAAGCGCTTCCCTTTGTAAGCTTTGCAGGTAATGAAATACTAACTTCATCTTTGGAAAGGTTATGCAAAGCTAAAATTCTTTCCTTATTATCACAGGAAGTTCTTAAAAGCGCAAACACTTTGTTGCTTAAAAAAAGAACCTCTTGCTCTGCATTCGGATGGAATGCTCTGTGCTGTGCTCTCACTTTAATCAGCTTTAATAAGTTCCAGAAAACGCGAGCTTCTTTGGATTCCTTATTGCTCAATTTTTCCTCTAATGCAATAATATCCAGATTCTTTCTATTGATATCTCTAACAACTCCGCTTCTTCGCATCCCTTCCAAATCATTCTCTATGCCAAATAAGCTGATATAATAAATTCCAGGTATTCCCTTCAATGCTAGCGCGATAGCTCTAGAGCATAAAAAGCGTTGCACTTGCAGTTCCAAGCTATCTGAAGAATTGCCATTTAAAGCAGACCACCAGGTGATATTCATTTCATAGACGCTTCTTGCGCCATCCTCATTTACTTTATAAGAGAGCACACCGCCTCTTTTTTCAACTTCTTCAAACATCCTTTCAATTTCCTCTTGCGGTAATATTCCGCGAGCTCCTAAAACGCCAATCCCATCGTGCGAATCCAAGAAGTTGAAGAAGGTTGTTGTATTTGAGGGGCTTTTTAAAGAAGAAGCCCACTTGCTTAAGTAGCTTGCATCGCTTTTCCAGAACGCGTGCAAAACCAAAGGCGGCAGGGAAAAATTGTAAACAGCCTGTGCTTCGTTGTAGCCGTTTCCGAAGTAAGAGATATTTTCTTTGTGAGGCACATTTGTTTCGGTAATTAGAACGGCGGAGGGCTTCACCGTATCGAGAATGTCTCTAAATAACTGCACAATGGTGTGTGCCTGCGGTCTGTGAATGCAGTTAGTGCCTAATTCTTTCCATATATAAGCGACAGCATCTAAGCGAATTATTTGCGCATTTTTCTCCAGTAGGAAAAGCAGAACCTTTATTATTTCAAGCAAAACCTCTGGGTTTTTATAATTTAGGTCCACCTGATCAGTAGTATTTCCAACGCTGAAGGTAGTCCAGACCAGCTTTTCGCCACACTTTGTTTTAAATTTGGTTAATAAAGGGGTTGCCCTTGGCCTGAAGACCTTTTTTATTTCTTCTTCGGGAACACTGCCTCCTGAAAAGCTGATAAAATAATCTTTGTAGCGTGCGTCGCAATCAAGAAATCTTTTGAACCATTCATTTTGTGTAGAAACATGATTCAGCAATAAATCAACCATTAGCCTGAATTTATTGCCAAGCAATTCAATATCCTGCCAGGTGCCGAATTCTTCCTTCACATGATAGAAATCAATTACTGAAAATCCGCGATCAGAGGAGTATGGAAAAAAAGGCAGTATGTGCACGCCGTTTATTGCGCCTGCAAGGTATTTTTGCAGAAAATAGTTTAATGTTTTTAGTGGTTTTTCACCTCTGCGATAAAAAGAGTTCGCATAGGTTATTAGTACTGAATCCTTTTCAGTAAATCTTTCCTCCGGTTTTACTTCTGTTGCTTCGCACTTATAAGAAGCTAAGAACTCATTCAGCATTTTTTCAAGTTTTAACCAAGTTGCTTTTCCTTTATTTTCACCATAAAGATAGCAAAGCTTTCCTATAATTTTCTCCCTTGCACTTGCTGTGATTTCTTTCATCAATATCCTCTTTTACAGATAGCGGTGTCTATAAGTAGAATCGGAAAAAATTTATTAGTTAGCGTTTTTCATTGCGCTGTCCAAAGGAAAAGAAAGAATAATTTAGCTAAATCTCCTCGCACAATGTGTTTGTTATCCTGAACTGCAACGATTCGCAAAGTGGTTGTAAGCATACTTATTACTGTGTGGATTTGGAAAATACCTGCGAACCTGCTAAGAAAGGAAATTTTGTGGAAATAGAATGCAACACTGTTTGTATCTACTATTTGCGGTATTATTCTGTTGATAGGGAAGGAAATGAGGAAACTGTGCAGAGTGTGCGAGTGCAGATAGATAATAAGGTTCCTGAAACTGTTTATAAGGGTTAATAACAATGATTGATCGCTTAATAGCGGGTCGTAGCACTTTTAAAACTATTGGTTCATAAATGATACATATGTATCAAAGAAGAAACAATATTGAATTTGAACTTATATTATCGCTACTTAAAAAGGATAATCATGCAAGGGGATTATCCAAACTTCTCAAATATCCACATGCAACAATTTCAAGGAAGCTGAACAGATTACTTAAAGAAAATGTGCTTGATTTTAGAAGAGAGGGGAAGAACAAGGTCTTTTTTATAAAAAACACATTACAGGCTAGGAAATATGTTTTTATGGCTGAACACTACAAATTTTTAAAATTGTTAAAAAGATACCCTGAACTGGAAGCGGTATTTGAGGATATATTAAAAACCACCAAAGAAAGACTTGTTGTGCTCTTTGGAAGCTATGCAAAGTTTGTAGCAGGGCCTGAAAGTGATATCGATATTTACATCGAAACCAACAATACGAAAGTTAAGAAACAAGTGGAAATGGTAAACAGCAAAATTAGAGTAAAAACAGGGCTGTTTAATATAAACTCAAAACTAATAAAAGAGATAATAAAAAATCATGTGATTGTCCGGGGGGTTGAAGTTTTTTATGAAAAAACAGGGTTTTTTTAGCAAGTTAAAGAAAGAGGGGAAATTAACACTAATAGAGCCTTCTGAGGAAATAAGTGATTCTTATTTGGAAAAGGCTAAAAACTCGCTAGCATCTGCAAAAATACTTCTTGAACATAGATTGTATGAAAATTCGGTTTCGTTATCTTATTATGCAATGTACAACTCTTTGCTTGCACTGCTTTTTAAAACCGGAATAAAATCAGAAAACCACAATGCCTCTATACTACTTCTAAAATTGCTTTTTAAGAGAAATGATTTATTCAATACAATATCTGCCGCTAAAAATTTGAGAATTGATGCACAATATTATGTAACAAGTTCCGGGGAAATAAATAAAAATTCTGTAAAAGAAATGATCTTAAAAGCAGAAAAGTTCATAATTCAAGTAAAACTTTTGATTAGCACGCTAACTTTGGAAGAAACCGAAAAGATAAGGGAAAAATTTGCAGAGTTACTAAACAGATAGTTGGATTTTTTACTGACTGTTTTTAGCTTAATCTTTTTGAATAAGGGAATGCGCCGGTTCAAAGAGTGAGATATAACTCCCACTTTAGAAGATTTTTCTCCAATCTTAGATAAATTCTTACTTAGTTTTAGCCCACTCTTCTCGAATAATACCGCCCACTACTTCTCGCCCGTAGATTCAAGCGAATGGTACTCAAGCCCCGTGTTTGTTACGCTCAATTGTTATGATTCGCAAAGTGGTTGTAAGCATACTTATTACTGTGTGGATTTGGAAATTTAGCAAATTTTGAAATTTGCGCAATATTCTAATTGCTACTGCGAAAAATTTATAAAATCTTCGCATTAATAGTTTCTCTATGAAGGAAATTTTGATTGAGCAGAGAGAAATTTTGGAGGAAAAAATTAAAAACACGAAAGTGATTGAAAGGGAGCGAAAAAACGAATTTTTAGAGAGTGCTCTGATTAAAGTTACTACAGGCGTACGAAGATGCGGAAAATCTTTTTTTACTTATTTAATTTTAAAAGAGAAACCATTCGGCTATGCAAACTTCGATGATGAGAGAATCCTCACTGATAAACCGCAAAAAATACTCTCTGCACTTTTGGAGATCTATGGTAAAGGTATGAAAGTATTGTTTTTTGATGAAATCCAAAATCTTGAAAAGTGGGAGCTCTTTGTGAATAGGCTTCACAGAGAAGGCTATAACATCTTTCTTACAGGCTCCAATGCAAAGCTATTAAGCAGAGAGCTTGCAACACATTTAACTGGGAGGCATTACAGTATAGAACTTTTCCCTTTCAGCTTCAGAGAGTATTTAAGGGCTACAGATTTTAGAGAAAATCTCCAGATAGAGAAAGGTAAAGCTTTAGTAAAGCATGAACTCAACAATTATCTCAAAACAGGAGGTTTTCCTGAAATTATTGTTGAAAAAGAGAATCCAAAAATTTACCTAAGAGAACTCTTTCGCGATATAATTGAAAAAGATATAATTTTGAGGTATAATATAAGATATCGCAGAACTTTTAAGGAAATTGCATCAGCAATTGTAAGCAATACATCCTCTCTAATCTCATTTAATAAAATAAAGAATAATTTTGGATTAAAAAGTGAGCACACAGCAAAAAATTACATCGAATATCTAAAGGAAGCCTATCTAATAATTCTTTTAGATAAATTTTCAGTAAAACCTAAAGAAATAGAGCGCTCACCAAAAAAAGCGTATGCAGTAGACACGGGCTTTGTGAACTTTGTTGGTCTCAGAACGAGTGAGAATACAGGTAAATTGATAGAAAATCTGGTTGCAATTGAATTACTTAGAAGGAAGAGCTACTGGCACAATGGATGGGAGCTTTATTATTGGAAAGATTATCAGCAACACGAAGTAGATTTCGTAGTTAAAGAAGGAATGCAGGTAAAGAAATTAATTCAGGTAACATACACTTCTGGGATAGATGAGATTGAGAAAAGAGAGATAAAGGCATTGCTCAAAGCTTCCAAACAATTAAAATGCAACAACCTGCTTTGCATTACCTGGGATTATGAAGCAACTGAAGAAATAAAAGGGAAGAAAATAAGATTTATTCCCTTATGGAAATTTTTATTAAATATTTAGTGTTCAATTGCTTTTTTGGGAAGCCCAATTGTAATTGCCTCAATGCTTTTAAACGGCATCCTTTTTGACGCATCTAGAATCTCTATAGAAATCACTTTCCCATCTTTAGTATAATCCACCACAATACCTTCTGCAATTTCCTTGCTTATTGAATATTTTCCCTTCTGGAATTTTATATCTATGGCATCTGCTTTTGGATCATATGTTATTTTCATTTTTTTCACCATACCTTTTCGGTTCTGTAAAGTATGCTGTGATTATAAGGTAAACCTTATTTTCCTCGTTATATACAATTCTTAACAGTTTACCTTTTATTTGTTTGTGTGCGATCAGCCTTCCACACCTAGTTTCTATTATAGTATCAGGGTTCTTTAACGCGTTTTTCACTATTTTCTTTGAAATATTTCTTTCAACCATTTTTTCCTTCGCATGGAATGTATACACAATTTTCATACATTATTCCCATATAAG
>JAGGVE010000017.1 GCA_021163505.1 Candidatus Iainarchaeum sp.
CTCCTACGCAAAAATTTTTTTACAAACCCTTTTGGCTTCTTGCTCAGCGTTCTGGCAAGTTCAGCATCAGTAAAACCAGAACCAATTTCTTGCAATTTTTTTAATAAGTTTGCGGAAGTTCTAACTCCATACGCCTTGTAAAGCGCTTCTTTTTTATGGGCTGGCAGATAGTAGAGTCTTTTTGAAATAGCGACCCTTAAATCAGCCTTCCCTTTCTTACCAAAGGAGGCTAAGGTTTGCAAGGCTCTTTCATAATCAAAACTCGCTTTGGTTCTTGTTCTTGCAACCCTTGCAGCAACCTCGCGAGCACTAGCAAGTTTTAGCACTTCGGCAAAGTTTGCCCTCCTTTGCCTTGCTTTAGCTTCACCAGCACAAAGCTTTCTAAAATATGCAAGCACTTTTTTTCTCGATATGGAACTTTTACAAAAATGTATTAAATTGCAGAGATAAGCGATATCATCCAAACGCCTATGCCAAAGCCTTGTTGGCGAAGAGGCAGCATAAAGAAGTCTTGCAAAAAGATAATTGATATCTGGTATTCTTACAGTAGCTTTTTCCCCTGCGAATCTGGCTTCTTTGAATGGAACTCTTAAATCAGTAACTTCAACATGCATCATAAGCCTCTCAGCTTTATTCAGTGCTTGGAGAACTTTTCTGCGTGGCTGCTGTGCAGTGTGCTCAGCAAGCTCTTCAAAACTGGAGAAGCCATGGCTGCGAGCAAGTTTGTTGAGCATCAATAATTCTTTTTCTGTGAAATGCTTGCAGGGAAATATCAGATCAATATCGTCATGCCTTTTCCTTCTAAATTCCTCCGGGAGAAAGAAATTCAATGCTAAGCTTCCGCTAAGCAGCAAGCCTTTTTGAGAAAAACTTTGCAATGCATCGGCAACTTCTTTTTCAGAGAATTCCTTTGGGCGCATACTCTAATATACATTAAAAAGATTTAAAAGAAAGATATGGGTAAGCAATGTGTGTGAATTCAACCAAAGAAAAGATTTTATTTTGATGTTGCAAGGTTTTAGTAATGAAAGGGATGCGAAGAGTGAAAAAAGCCATTAATGCGCGGGCAGATTAAAAAGAAGGGAGAGAATATCTTCAAAGGCGCGACTTGCATTTGAAAGGCAGAGGGGTAGAAGATACATCCCAAAAGCGCTTATTGAACACATTGGCAGATTACAAATACCTTTAAAGGAGAAAGTGGTTCTTTACAGAAGACTCGCGAAGATTTTCGGGGAAGCAAAACAGCTTAGCGAAGATTCCAGAAAGCATCTTTTAAATAAAGCAATTGAAATGCTTGATGCAGATGCGTTTCCGAAATTTTTGCACAATATAAATGCAGAGCTTACTGCGGCCAGATTGCAAATGCTTGCAGATATTCTAAAACCTCGAAAAAGGTTTTCGTTCAAATACAAACCAGAACACCGATTCCCTGATGGTTTTACTGAAAAGGATGTTTATGTTATGCGTGCCTCAGGGGTTGGTGAAATTGCTGTTTTTGCAATTCACTTTCACCCGGCATTAAACAGAAACTATGTGTGGTTTGTGCAGGGAGTAAAGGGCGTAGACATGAGAAAGATGCCGAGGGTTATTGGAAAACCATGGTATAGAGCAATAATGGATGAAGTAATAAGAAGTGCGAAAGAACTTTACAAAGCGGGCGGAGAATTAAAAGTGAGATACAGCACTGAAAGTCAGGTATATGAGAGGATTAAGAAGGAATATTTGAAAGAGGAGGATGCGCCTCGAATGTTTTTGCGTTTAGATCCGAAAAAACCGAGGGTGGAAAAGCTTTTTGAAGAAATGGGAATCATAAAAAACAGCAAAGGAAATAATCTTTTGAAAAGTTGCTAGCACCAGAAGGTTTTATTATCTTTTTTGTGCAAAAAAACACTTATCTGCTTTTTATTGATTTTAAGTGGTGTGAATGGAAAAAGACCTCACTGCAGGCAGCATAGCAAAGAATTTGGCACAATTAGCGTGGCCTCTAATATTTGGGATGCTTTTTCAGACCGCGTTCAATATAATAGATACAATTTATGTCGGAATGCTTGGAACTAAGGAGCTTGCTGCAATATCGGCAACATTTCCAGTAGTGTTTATATTTATTGCAATTGCGAGCGGCCTTGCCGCTGGCTGCACAGCTTTGGTTGCCCAAGCGATAGGAGCTAAACGATTTAAAGAAGCCAGCAATATAGCGGAGCATTCCTTGCTTTTGGGCTTTATAATCAGTGCAAGTATAGCGGCTCTTGGCATTTTACTCTCGCAATATGTTTTTCTTTTTATGGGAATTACCGCAGAGCTTTTACCTTACACCCTAAGCTACGCAAACATAATATTTTTTGGTTTTATCTTTCTTTTCGTTGGTTTTATTGCGATGAGCATTATAAGAGCGCAGGGCGACACAAAAACCCCGATGAAATTTCAGATAGCTGCTGTGCTGATGAATGTAGCACTTGACCCTGTAATGATTTTTGGGTTGTTCGGTTTTCCTGCTTTGGGGCTTACGGGTGCAGCAATAGCTACCGTTATATCTAGAAGTTTTATGGCGTTTGCAAATATAGCATACCTTATGCTTGGTAAAACAAAAATAAGGTTAAGCCCCAAAAACTTTTCATTTAAAACGGAAATTATAAAGAGGATCATAAAGGTTGGCTTGCCAGCTTCTGCGGCCAATTCAATAAACTCCATTGGGATGATTTTACTTATGTCACTTGTTGCTCTTTTTGGCACGGAAGTTATTGCTGTATTCGGAATAGGCATGCGCCTCGATGGCTTGGTAACGCTACCTGCGATAGGTCTTGCTACAGCTGCAGTAACGCTTGTAGGGCAAAATTACGGGAGCAAAAAATATGAGAGAGCTGAAAAAACTGTGGAATATGCTGCTGTATTTGCGCTGGCAGTGTCGTCCGCTCTAGCTATGCTGATGTTTTTCTTTCCAGAAGCATTTTTGCTTCCATTCACAAGAGAGCAAAGCGTTATTGAAATAGGAAAAACGTATATTTCAATAGTTGCTTTCAGCTACATATTCAGGAGCATAACAATTTCGATAAATTCTGCATTTCAGGGAACGGGAAAAACGACAATATCGTTAGCTATAACAACATTAAGCTGGGCATTAACTTTAGCGTTGTCATATCTGCTTATGCAAAGCAATGGGGCAAAAGGAATATGGCTTGGGATGTTTTATTCAAGTGCGATTATTGCAATATTTTCGGCGTTAATATTTAAGAGCAAAAAATGGCTATAAAGCTAGAAATATCTTTTCAAAAAATTCAAGGTTAGCTCTATTGCTTCATCCTGCTCATTTTTGAAGCAGTGATCGGCGCCCTTTATTATATGAAGTTCTTTGGGTTCGTTTGCAAACCGAAATGCCTTTTTAGACTGCTCGCATGGAACATCAGCATCAGAATCGCCATGCAAGAAAAGCACCGGGCAATGAATTTCTTTCATTTTCTTATAAAGCTTTACATTCTTTATTTCTTCCACAAATTTTTTCCCTATTCTGAAATCCCACATTTTAATAAAACCTTTTTCTGCAAGCTCCTTCTGAGCTTTCTTTGTGAATAATTCTCTGAATGCAGTATCTATTAGATCGAAAGCAGCATACCAAAAAATTAAAATAGCGAGCGATGGCTCATAAGCATTAACCAGAACAGTACCGCCCATGCTTTCGCCTAAAGCGCCTATCTTTTTGAAGCCATGTGATTTTGCAAATTTTATAGCTGCTTTAAGGTCTGCTGTTTCGCTTTCAATTGTCATTTCTTGCTGCTCCATATCGCTTGGGTTTGTTCCGCGGAAATTGAAGCGCAAAACTGCGATGCCGTTTTCCTGCAACTTCTGAGAGAGCTTATCAAAAATATTACTTGGGCCGCGCATGTTACCTGAAAAGCCATGGACTAGAATTATCAGCTTATCAGAATTAGGGTTTTCGAGAATGCCTCTGATCGATTGATTGTCAACTTTAATCCCAATAGGTTTTTGCATAGTAATTCCTCGAATAAAAATATTTTTAACAATTTTAACAAAAAATCCATTATTATTAATAATATTTTAAATAGGTTGGATTTATATTAGTATAAAGGTGGAAGTATGGAAAAAACTGTAACGTTGAACATGCTTTACGATAGACTTGTTTCTTTAGAGCAGAAGATAGCAGAACTTGAGCACCTATTTCTGGCAGAGATTGAAGTAAGTGAAAGAGAAAGGAAAGAGCTAAAAAAAGCGAAGGAAGAGATTAAAAAAGGCAAGTACATTTCGGAAGGAGAGTTGTTCAAACTTCTTGAAAGTGAATAGAATGGCCTTTGAGCTGAGGGCAAATAGAAAAGTAGCGAAGGCCCTTAAATCCCTTGACACGAAGCTCAAAGAAAAAATAAAGCAGTTATTCCTTATTTTAAAAGCAAACCCAACGCCAGTAAAGCGTTATGATGTGGTTAAAATAAGGGGGCTGGAAAACACGTATCGGATTAGAGTTCAAAAAATAAGAATTATTTACAGCGTTGAATGGGAAAAACATGTTGTGGAAATATTAAAAGTTACAAAACGTAAAGAGAGCACCTATAAACGGCTCTGAACTATATATTTTTAACAATTTTAACACACTAATTTTTGGAAGGTGCTCGCATGGGTGTTGATTTAGGCTCTTTGGTGAGTAAGCGCGAAATAAATTTTGATTATCTGCGCGGCAGAGTGCTTGCTGTGGATGCATTTAACACCCTTTACCAGTTTCTTTCGATTATTCGCGGCGTGGATGGCTCGCCTCTGATGGATTCAAGAGGCAGAATAACAAGCCATTTGAGTGGCTTGCTTTATAGAACTGCAAACATAATAGAAAATGAAATAAAACCTGTTTTTGTGTTTGACGGGGAACCAAGCAAGCTCAAGGAAAAAACTCGCGAGGAACGCAAAAGAATAAGAACACAAGCAGAGGTAAAGTACAAGGAGGCTTTGAAGGAAGGAAAGCTTGAGGAAGCTCGCAAGTATGCGCAGCAAGCGGTGAAGCTTAGCGACGAGATGATTGATGAAGCAAAAGAGCTATTGAAGCTCATGGGCTTGCCTGTTGTGCAAGCACCGAGTGAAGGCGAAGCGCAAGCTGCCATAATGGCTTCCCGCGGTAAAATCTATGCGTGCGCAAGCCAGGATTATGATGCTTTGCTATTTGGAGCCCCAATACTTGTGCGTAACCTGACTGTAACCGGGAAGCGCAAGCTTCCTGGAAGGGATGTTTATATAGATATACATCCTGAAGAGATATCGCTTGAAGAAACGCTGAGCAGCTTGGGGATAGATAGGAAGAAGCTTGTGTGGATTGCAATATTAATAGGTACGGATTTCAATGAAAAGTTTCCGGGAATAGGGCCGAAGAAAGCGCTTCAGCTCGTGAAGAAGCACAGCTCTTTTGAGGAAATAATAAAGGCTACCGGGCATGAGCCAGAATTCGATTACCGCGAGGTTGAAGCAATATTTCTAGAACCGAAATATAGCGAAGATTTTAGCATAGAATTCAGGATGCCTGATGAAGAGGGCTTAAAGCGCTTTTTATGCGATGAACGCAATTTTTCAGAGGAGCGCGTTTCCAAAGCAATAGAAAAGATAAAAGCAGCATTGCAGCAGAAAGGAACTCAAGCGCGCTTGGATGCATGGTTTAAGTGAATTAAATGCGCTTAGCAGTTTTGTTTTCTGGTGGAAAGGACTCTTGCTTAGCGTTGCACAGGGCTGCAAAACAGCACAGCATAGAATGCCTTGTGAGTTTAGTTTCTAAAAATAAGGAAAGCTACATGTTTCATACGGTAAATATCGAGCTCACAAGATTGCAGGCAGAAGCGATGGAAATACCGATTATACAGAAAAAGACCGCTGGCGAAAAGGAAAAAGAGCTCAGAGATCTGAAGAAGGCGCTTGAGGAAGCCATTGAAAGGTTTGCAATTGAGGGCATAGTCACTGGCGCGATTCGCTCAATATATCAGGCAAGCAGGATTC
>JAGGVE010000045.1 GCA_021163505.1 Candidatus Iainarchaeum sp.
CTTTCGCTGAGCTCCTTGCGTGCTTTCTGCAAAACTATCTGCTGAATCGCTGGATTGAGCAGATGAAAATAATCTGCAATAATTATGTTTGCTTTCCTGGCGAGCTTCAAAGCGATCTCGTAGCTGCACAAGCCAGCATTATTAGAACCTTTGAAAGCTTCGCAGTAATCCTTTAGCTGCAGATGATGCCAAACCCCTTTGTACTGCTTTTTCAGCTGTGCGAGATAAAGCCTTGCTTTGGCTCTCTGCTCGGAAGTGAAGCCACAGGCATTGGCGAAAAAGCCACAGGCTTCTTTCTTTCGCAAGCGCTTACACAATTCATAGAAAGCGCTGTTTTCTGCATCGCTAACAAATGGTTCTGAGCACATATAGCGCCTTCCAACAAGGTCCACGCCAACAATATCTAAATCAAACTTCTTGTTCAGGTCATTCACCAACTGCACCGCAATCTCATGTTGTGAAATTTTCGGTGTAAGGAAAAAAACCGTTTTTTGCTCTTCTAAAGCATAGCTAAGTGCGGGACAAAGCGTTGCGGCAGTTTTGCCCAAGCCAGTTGGAGCATGCGCTAGCAGATGCTTCTTTTTCTCTACCGCCTGCAACGCATCTCTGAGCAAGCGATCCTGTTCAGAGCGAACAGCTTTGTAAGGAAAATAGATCTCTCTGCTAGCTTTTCTCGATTTCTTTGCGCTCATCAAGAAAGAATTTGGTAAAAGGTTTAAAAAAGAGAATTGAGCAAAGTTCCGATGAATTTTCAGAAAAATAAAATAAAAAAGTAAAAAGGAAAAGGCCGAAGCGTTTGGCTTCGGTGAGCTTTCAACACCCCTTAGGTTACGTCTCATTGAGACGATTCCACAGGGATTCCAGCTCTAAAGAATATGTTAAACAAACAGATATTTAAATTATAGGGGACACGCCCCCACCCCGTATATGTAAAAAGGTTCTCAAAGTCCACTTTAATATGCATGTAAAAGATTTGAAAAAAACGATGGAAAATTACGTTTTGAGTGTACCGCTCGCTTCTGTGAAATATGAGAAAGCACTTCGGGAGAGGGGACAGGAAAAGACAAAAAGCAAAAGCATCGCTTATGCTATGAGAATGATTGAGGAGTCTGAAGTGGAAAGAGAACAAGTGCTCAAATTACTTAACGAATTAGAGATGCGGGTAAAGGAAATAGAAGAAAAAATCAAAGAAGAATTCAGATGAGAATAAGGGAGAAATCAATATGGCAATGTCTGAGAAAAAACATAGCATCACTGAGTTTGCGGGCTTCTTAACAGAAAGTGAAGCAGAAAAAATGCGAAGAGATATTTATGAAAATAGAAAAAAGAATCGCTTGCTGATAAAACGAGGAAGATGAGTAACTAACCTACACAATGGCGTGATGAAGAAACCAATATAAAACTTTTTAAGTGCGACATAATATATGGCTGATTATATCGGAACGCTAAGCAACGCCATAACTAGCTTTTTTACCTTAGAGATAGCTGGAAATTATGTAATGCAGTACTTTGAGGTTATTGTTGCATTTATTGCCTCTCTAATTGCGATAAAGATATTTAAGTATGTGGTTATTAGAAAGTTGAAGGCGCTTGCAAAGAAAACCAAAACTAATTTTGATGATGTACTCATAGAGGTTGTAGAGCGTTTGGGCTTACCATTCTACCTTGTTATTGCGATATATGTGTCTATGCAATTTGTAACACTACCAGAACAGCTGCAGCTGGGCTTACATTATTTGTTTGTAATTACGGTTACATTCTATACGGTAGGCGCTTTGCAGAGGATTGCTCAATTCTGGCTAAAAAAGGCGATAACAGAAAAGGCTGGAAAGGCTATAACAAGCCTATTTGACACTGTGATAAAGATCTTGCTCTGGACCATTGCATTGCTTCTAATACTCCAAAATATGGGCTACAGAATCGATACTTTAATAGCAGGTTTGGGAATTGCTGGCATCGCGGTAGCGTTTGCATTGCAGAGAATCCTTGAGGATATATTCAGTGCCTTTTCAATATACTTCGATAAGCCGTTTGAGGTTGGAGATTTCATTATCGTTGGCCAAGACATGGGAACTGTGAAAGATATCGGCCTGAAATCTACAAGGATACAAACGTTGCAAGGCGAGGAGCTTGTAATATCGAATCACGAGCTTGTGAACACTCGTATACATAACTACAAAAAGATGAAGAGAAGGCGCATTGTTTTTACATTCGGTGTAACATATGAAACACCCATAAAGAAATTGGAGAAGATTCCAAAGATTGTGGAGAAAATATTTAGTAAGCTTGAGTTAGCTGAATTGGACAGGGTGCACTTCAAGAGCTTTGGGGATTTTAGCTTAGTGTACGAAGTTGCTTACTATATGAATGTTTCAGATTATAGAGCGTATATGGATACGCAGCAGCAAATCAACTTAGAATTAATGAAAGCGTTCCAGAAGGAAAAAATAGAATTTGCATATCCCACACAAACAATTTACGTAAACAGGATAAAATAATGCATTCCAACAGCAACACACAACAACTTTTTGAATGTTTGAAAAAATTTAAAAAGGTATTACTATAGTAATACTATTAGAGGTGATAAAATGCGAACCATCCCAGCAAAAATCACAGAAAGGCTGGAAGAGGAGATGGAGGAAATTATAAAAGAAGGCTGGTATGCAAACAAGTCGGAATTCATAAGGGATGCCATAAGGCAGATGATAAGAAAATTGAATGCAGAAAAACTCGAGAAAGCCATAAAAGAGGATATTGAGTGGGGGCTCAGGGGTGAATAGAGCAGTATTTGATACAGGCCCGCTGATCCATCTATGGGAAATAAAGGCATGCGAGGCGCTAAGGCTTTTTAAAAAAGTATTAATTTCTCGGGAAGTGGTTGCTGAACTCCGGCTGATTTCCAGTGAAGCTCAGCGGGAGATAATGCGCTACAAACAGCTTGAGCATAAAAGCCTGGCTGATAGCTCAAAGGATTTTATGATGCTCCTAGTGAAAAGAGGTCTTGATGTGGGAGAGGCTTCCTCCATAGCACTCGCAAGGCAGGAAAATATTAGGTATCTTTTTACTGATGACTTAAATGCACGCACAGAAGCACAGCATCTTGGGTTTGAGGTTCATGGCACAGTTGGTCTGCTTCTAAGGGCATTCAGGGAAAAAATCTTCAATAAAAAAGTTGCTATTGGGAAATTGAAGGCACTGCACGATAGCTCAACTCTTTTCATAACAAAACCACTTGTGGAAAAAGCTATAAATGAAATAGAACACTTCAAAAGGTAAAACATAGCCTACTTTCTATCCCTCCAAAGCAGCGTTCAAAACCATTGCCAACAACAACTTTTTTAAACACTTTTTAGGCTAATTTGTTGGGAACACTATGGGAAAAACGATTACAATTGAGCAGCTGTATCACGAGCTGAAGGCGCTAAAAGAAGACATGGAGATTGTCAAGCATGTGCTGATTTCTGAAGAAAAGATATCAACTAAGGAGCTTGAGGAAATAAGAAATATGAAAAAAGAGATGGAATCCGGCAAAGAGAAGCGGTTTGATGAAGTATTTGCTGAGTAGGTGGCTTTTTGTTTGAGATGCGGTTTAGCCAAAAAGCTTCCAAGTTTGTTCGCAGATGCGATAAGAAGGTGCAAAAGCGTTTGAAGATGCTGTTTGAAGTACTGCAACAAAATCCTTTGCCTGCCAGATATTTTGACCTGAAGAAAATTGCAGGAGAAAGAATACGTATAGGATAAGAATCGGTCCCTATAGGATTATATATGCGGTTTATTGGGAGGTTAGATTAGTTAGAATAATAAAAATAGAGCGCCGTAAGGAAAGCACCTATAAATTTTAATTTTGTAGTGCCGCGCACAACAACTTTTTTAAACACTTTCTGGCTTTATTCATTCAATACGTTTTTTGCCTGGGGGTTTAATATGAAAATCTTTCTTGATACTGCTAATATAGAGGAGATAAGAGAGGCTGTTTCCTGGGGCATTGTAAGAGGTGTTACAACAAACCCAACCTTGATGAATCGTGCTAAAGCGGATTACGCAACTTCAATAAAGGAGATATGCGAAATAGTTAAGGGCCCTGTGAGCGCCGAGGTTCTGGCTCGGGATTCGGAAGGAATGGTCAAGGAAGCCCAGAAGCTCAGCGAAATCGATAAACATGTTAATGTGAAAATACCGATAAGCATTGAAGGCCTAAAAGCAATAAAAGAACTGAGCGCTTTAGGCATAAAAACGAATTGCACATTAATCTTTAGTGCAAACCAGGCTCTATTAGCTGCTTCAGCAGGCGCTACATATGTAAGTCCTTTCATAGGTCGTTTAGATGATACTGGCAATGACGGCATGGAGGTAGTAGCTGATATCGTGCAGATACTCGAAAACTATGATTTTAAAACAGAGGTTATAGCTGCAAGCATAAGGCATCCGATGCATGTGCTTGAGGCAGCTATGCTTGGAGCAGATATTGCAACAGTGCCTTTTGCTGTTCTGCAAAAAATGGTCCAGCATCCACTTACAGACAAAGGGATAAAGCTCTTTTTAGAGGATGCAAAAAAAGCCGGATTAAAGATTTAAGCTGATTAGAATGGCCAAGCTATCAAAGAAAAAAATAAAGGAGCTCGAAGAGATAGCAAGGCAGATAAGGGTGCTTTCTTTAAAAATGACCTCGAGAGCAAAAGCTGGGCATCCTGGCGGCTCGCTAAGCGCTGCTGAGATAATTGCTGCTCTTTACTTCCACAAGATGCGCTATAATCCTGCAGACCCAAAATGGCCCGAAAGAGATCGTTTTATTCTGAGCAAGGGGCATAGCTGCCCAGCTCAATATGCTGCTTTAGCTTTGCTCGGCGTGATTCCCATTCGCGAATTGAATCGCTTACGCGAAGTAGATTCAATGCTTCAGGGACACCCGGATAGAAACAAAACGCCGGGCATAGAAACCGTAACCGGAACTTTAGGCCAAGGCTTTAGCGTTGCCTGCGGAATGGCATTAGCAGCAAAGCTTGATGGAAGAAAGCATAAAATCTATGCTGTGCTTGGCGACGGTGAGCTTCAGGAAGGAATTGTCTGGGAAGCTGCGATGTTTGCAGGCTTCCATAAACTCAACAATTTAGTTGCAATAGTTGATCACAATAAATGCCAGAATGATGGTTACATAAAAGATATTATGGACGTTACGCCAATAGCTGAGAAGTTCAAGGCATTCAGATGGAACGCTTGCGAAATAGACGGACATAATATAAAAGAAATAATTGGGGCTTTGGATAAGGCTGATAAGAGCGATAAGCCAACAGTTATAATAGCAGATACGGTAAAGGGAAAGGGCGTTTCGTTTATGGAGCACAAGCCAGAATGGCATGGAAAAGCTCTGCCGAAAGAGCTGCTTGAAAAAGCGCTTAAGGAGCTTGGTGAAATATGAATAAAATAAAAGGCGATTTGCTCAGAGAAAGCTTTGATGAATGCTTGCCCACAAGAGATGGTTATGGAAAAGCGCTGGAAAAACTGGCGAAGCAGGATAAACGCATTGTTGTGGTGGATGCTGATTTAGCGAGCAGCACTCGCAGCCTGTGGTTTAGCAAGCATGCTCCGGAGCGATTTTTCTATGCTGGGATTAGCGAGCAGAACGCTGTTGGCTTGGCAGTTGGCTTGGCTTTAGAAGGAAAGAAAGCATTTGTTTCCAGCTTTGCAATATTCCTTACTGGCAGAGCATTTGAAATAATAAGACAAAGCGTATGCTACAATAATGTGCCTGTTAAGATTGTTGGATCGCATGCAGGTATACTAACAGGTAAGGATGGACCAACAGCACAGGCAACAGAAGATATTGCAATAATGCGCTGCTTGCCAAGGATGAATATTATTGTTCCTGCTGACGCTGTTGAAGCTGAGCATGCAACAATGTTTTTAGGAGACTTTGAGCAGCCATGCTATTTACGCACAAACCGCGAGCCAACTCCTTTAATATTCAACGAGCATTCCTATCGCTTTGAATTTGGGAAAGGGATACAGCTTACTGATGGCAGAGATGCAACAATAATCGCCTGCGGCGCTTTGGTGCACATAGCGATAGAAGCATCTCGTGAACTAGCTAAGAAAGGAATAGGGGTTAGAGTAATAAACATGCACACAATAAAACCTATCGATAGAAAAATAATTGAAGAAGCAGCAAAGGAAACGAAAGCGATAATCACTGCTGAAGATCACCAGATAATTGGTGGTTTGGGCAGCGCTGTTGCTGAAGTGCTCGCTGAAGAAAATTTAAGGGTTAGGTTTAAGCGCATCGGCTTGCGAGGCTTTGCTGAGAGCGGCTCGCCTGCAGATTTATACAGAAAATATGGTTTTACAGCGGAACGCTTAGCTAACGAAATCGAAGGATTGATTAGATCTATTTGACGTCAATTCTATGTGAAAATCGGTATTGAAACGCTGGGTCTGCCAACCTTGTTATTGTTCATTCCAGATAGCTGTTCATCCCACTTTTCCAGGAAGGAAATGCTCAGCAAAAGAGTGCCCTGCCTTATCAGTCGGTTATTTATACTTTTCCAATCTCTATTATTCGTGTTGTTATCACCTGTCGCTCGCTTGCATAGCAAGCGACAGGCTCTCATACTCATTCTTTAAATAAAAAGTTAACGCTCGCTGGAGTTATGCAACACAGCACAAATGAGAGGAACTGTGTATTTATTTAAAATTTTTTTCATAAGGAAGTTATAAAGGCTTTGTTTATTTTTTTAAGAGAGGGTGGCGTAAATGCAGGCAGATAAAATGCTCTTATTAGTTGGCATCTTACTAGGTGTGCTGTTTCTGAGCGGTTGCTTTGGACCTGCACAGCAACAGGTTGCACAAGGAAATCAGCAAACAAACCAAAACATTCCGCAAGGAAACACGCCCATAGCCGCACCAGGAATGACAATAACGCCTTGGGGTCCACTTTCAGCAAATGAAGTTGCAGGTAAAGATTTGGAATGCATTGGAAGGCCTGCAGGCTTTACAAGAGCCGTATATGAAGAAAGTGATTTGGGCTACGTAAAAGAGACTAATATTGTGTATCTGAAAAGCGGTAACACATATGAAGGAACTAAGAACTATGTAAAGCAGAAAGCGGAAGCTTGTGGTTATAAAAAGTACCAGGAGAAAAGCGGAAGCATTTCAAACATTTCAATTCAGAACTTTCAGGTTACCAATTATGCATACATAGAATATGATAAAGGAAATGAAGTTCTAGACATTGATGTAGTAACAATTAAGAACTCCCAAGGTCAAGAGTATACTTTGCTACACATAACAAAAACAATTGAAGAAGAAACAGAGTAGTAACCAGAAGAAACCATTGGAACCACGCCCGAAGAAACAGCGGAAGAAGAAGCTTAAGCTACAGGCAAAGCTGCGGGATGAGATGGCAAGCTAAAACTGCTATTGGCAATACTATAAATGCAGAGATAAAATTGAAAAGCCGATGCAGATAGGAAACGTAATAACAGTTCAGCATAGTGCTGATAAGCAATTGTCAGTAAGCGATTTGGATGCTATAAAAACAGCACTTGAAGAATGGGGCAACAGTACGCAGATAAGCAAAAGTGGCGCAAGCAATGGAACGCTTGTTTTAGTTAAGGGCGACGCAACAGTAACAATTGCTTTAGAATTTAGCTCTGGAGAAATACAGGCAATGGTGGTGGAAAATCAGTAAGCCCTTCTTCCCTTTTTTATTTTTCTCATTTATTATTAAATTTGCAAAACGTAGCAGTCAACAAGCTAAATTTGCTTCTCATTTTTTAATTTTTAGATTTTTAGTTTTTCTGTAAATTTTTGGCGAATTTTTTTATTTAATTTTTTATCTGTTTCAAACAATAGCTTTTTTATGTCTTCAAAAGTTATTTCTATGAAAACGGTATAATTAACATGGAAAGAATCAATATAGTTGAAATGTACATCAAATGGTTAATATTTTTAAGATTAAAAAGGCGTTATAGATTCAAAACCCAATAACTTGACAGCAACTGGAGTGCCAAAAAGTTATAAAATACATTTATCGTTATTTAAAGAGGATACTATATGAAAAAAATATTGATTGCACCGAGCATTTTAAGCGCAGATTTTGGCAAACTAAATGAGGAGATCGCCAGCGTTGCAAAATACGCTGATCTAATTCACTGCGATGTGATGGATGGCTGCTTCGTTCCTAATATTACATTCGGAAATGAAGTTGTAAAGTGTATTAAAAGTGCAAAGCCTTTAGATGTTCATCTCATGATAGTAAAACCAGAAAAGCACATAGAAGCATTTGCTAAGTGCAATGAAAAAGTAAGTATGATTTCGTTCCATTTAGAGGCAACAAAACAACCGAAGAAAATAATAAAAGAAATAAAGGATTTCGGGATAAAAGCAGGCATTGCGATAAAGCCAGAAACTCCTGCAAAGAAAATTTTTCCTTTTTTAAAAGAGTTGGATTTTGTGCTTGTTATGACTGTTGAGCCCGGCTTTGGCGGTCAGAAATTTATGCAAAGCGTGCTACCAAAAATTAAAGAGCTTAGAGAGCTTGCATCCGAATTAGATATAGAGGCAGATGGCGGCATAAATGCAAAAACCGCTAAGCTTGCTACTGAAGCTGGGGCAAACATTCTGGTTGCAGGCTCCTATATTTTTGGAGCAAAGGACAAGAAAAAAGCTATTGAAATGCTTACAGGTTAAAGAGTGAAATAGTGCAAAAAACACAAAATATATAAAATATAACTTATATACTGTTATTATGGAAAAGCAAGTAAATCGAAATAAGAATTATACCAGAAAGCCTGTTCAGGGAACTACTTACATAGATGAGGGATTTTGCTGCTTTTGGGACAAATGAAGTGCAAAGAGTTACTGGCTCTTGCAGAAATTCCCAGACTATGAACAGGTTGTAGGGGAAGTGGAAAAGTTTATTGAAGAAATAAGTGAATAGAATAACAGCCTGCTTATTTATGAAAATTTTTGGGTCAATTCTATTTCCAC
>JAGGVE010000016.1 GCA_021163505.1 Candidatus Iainarchaeum sp.
ATGCTACAGTTACCGTTATCGATAACAACGGTCTGAGCGATAGTGATTCGGTACTGCTCACTGCACTAGCAGCACTACCTCCTAAAGCAGATTTTATAGCAATTCCAAGGGAAGGAATAACTCCTTTAGTTGTGGATTTCTACGATAAATCAGTGGATGATTCTGGAATAGTGTCCTGGTTGTGGGATTTCGGCGATGGAAATACAAATACGGAACAAAACCCCACACACACTTACGGCAGCGAGGGGCCATTCACCGTAACGCTCACAGTTACGGATGACCAGGGTCTTAGCGATACAATCGCTAAGGAGATCTATCCATATTCTATTGCTACTGTAAGTGATATTTATGCCGAGGATATATACGTTGGTGAAAGTGCAAAGGTGAGTGCTTCCTGTAACAAGAACCTTTCGGGAAAGCTAAGTGTATTTTCTAAACAAACAGGGCAGGCAATAGTGCCGCCGATCGACTATATCTGCAACTCGGGCACTGTCATGATTGGTCCGCTAAATGAGGCTGGAATCTACTATGTGGAATTCAGGTTGAACACTCCGAAATGCACTCAGTGCTCCAGAACAAAATATTTCCAGGTTAAAGAAAAACCACCTGAGCTTGAAACACCCGAAATACACCCAATAATTGTCTTATTAGTTGGCATTCTGGTAATCCAAGTGGTGAAGAAAAAGAATTAGGTAAAATAACGCATTAAAAACTCTAAAAAAGAATAAAGGAAAAAGCAGCATTTGCTGCTTTACTTAATTGATTCCCAAAGAACTCTGTCGTGGGGATTTACTACTATGCCTCTGTCCGTAATCTCGAAAGGATGTGGAATCTTACTGTGGTTTGTTCCACGCATCTTCTTTACAAAGATGCTTCTGTGTGGTGGTGTGAAGTAAAGCGCTATAACACCATCTGACACAAATTCCTCAACACCAAACGCTGAGAACTCACGCCTGCCGCCTCTGGTTTCGGTTGTAAGCAAAGTGGTGCAACCGAGGTTCTTTAACCTATCTGCAAACTCAAATAAGAGAGACCTCACTAAAGCGGGACTTTCAAACCAAATGCCAAAAGCGGTAACAGAATCAATAACAAGGCGCTTAGCGTTCATATCCTTAACGAGCTGTGAGATTGTATTGAGTTCCTCATCAACACGCTGCTGAACCTCTTCGCGAGTCTTCGCATAGCCAATGTTTAGCCTATAGATCTTCATCAGGTTTTTTTCCTGCAAATCTCTTATATCCCAATTAAAGTTTTCCATATTCCAGATTATATTCTTCAGGTTTGTTTCTATGCTTACATAAACACCTGGTTCATTATACATCGCTGCGCCGTTATAGATGAATTGCATGCTGAAGATTGTCTTGCCTGTGCCTGCGCCACCTGAAATAAGTACGCAGGAACCCTCAGGAATACCGCCCTGAATCAGTTCATCCAAGCCTTCGATTCCAGTTTTAACCCTATTCATAACCATCACCGCTCAAAATACACTTATATAATTAAACTTTTTCCTTTAATAAACTTTCGCTTTTCCAAAGCTTTTGCCAATGTCTTTATTTGTACATAAAAAGAATCTTTAAATAGTTTCGCACATATGTTTGTTTTGAGGAATGTTTATGAATAAAGAATTGAACGAGCAGGAAAGTATTGATTTGGTTGGCCTTATTGAGCAGCCCACATGGAAAAGCATACTTTTGGACTTGGTCAGAAAGGAAAAGATGGATGTTTGGGCCATTGACCTAGTTGAACTTTCCCAGAAATATTTGCAAAGGATTCAGGAACTAAAAGAAAACAATCTACGAATTCCAGCAAACGCAATGCTTGCATGTGCTATTCTCCTAAAACTAAAATCACGCACAATAAAGCTTCCGCATGAAGAGGAAGAAAAGGAAGAATTGCCAGCGATAGGCGAATTGCCGGAATTACAGCCAATTGCACGCATAAAGGAAAGAACTGTTACGCTGGATGAATTGCTCAGGGAAATAGAAGCGGTAATTGCAAAGACAAAGAAAAAAAGCTCTGCTACCAAAGCAGTGGAAGAAATCGCAATGCCATTACCGCAGCTAAATGAGCAAGATCTCAGCAGCAAAATAGAAGAGCTTTACAAAAAAATAATCGCTAATGCTGATGAACAAGGCTTAGTGCTCTTTTCAGACATTGTAAAAGCTGAAAAACCACTTGAAGTAGTAACTGCTTTTATCTGCCTACTTTTCTTAGCGGCAAAGCAGCGCATAAGCCTCTGGCAAGAAAGCTTTTTTGGCGAGATATTTATAGCTGTGGGCAATAATAAAGCTGACGAAGAGTATGAAAAAGAAAACAAAGGAGAAAATAAAGATACACTTGAAGAAAAATAGCTACTTCTTTTTGCTACGCTTTTTTGCCTTGGCATCCTTATACACTATCGTTCTGTAAGGATATGGAATCTCTATACCTTCTTTATCGAAACGCTTCTTTATCGATTCGCGCAAATCGCAGGCCATGCGAAAACCTGTTGGCTTATCCTTTGCCCAAAAGTATAAACGCAAAATTATTGCTGATTCGGCAATATCAACAACTCTTACCTTAACCGTTTCTTTTTTCTTTAAAAGTTCGGCATCGCCGCTAAGCTCTGCAAAACTCGGATGCTTCTTAACTTCTTCAATCATTATCTTCTTCGCTTTATCAATATCAGAATCATAGCTTATCGGTATATTGACGGTTTCTATGCATTTCTCTTCACCAATAGAATAGTTAATTATTGTAGTTTCACTTATCTTTGCATTTGGGACAACAACGCGCTGGTTTTCCCATGTTTTTATTATAGTGTGTCTTAGTGTAATGTCCTCAACCTTCCCATAAGTATTATTAAAGTAAATGCGATCACCAACACGAAAGGGCTGGAATATTGCAATAAAGATTCCTGCAAGCAGATTCGAGGCTACATCCTTCGCGGCAAAACCGATAACGATTGCCACTATGCCCGCACCTGCAAGAAGTGAAAAAGCGATATCCTCAAGCCCAGGGATCAAGCGTATTATAATTATGAAAGCGACAACATAGATTGCAGCTGAAACAATATTCTTTGCAATTGCAAACCTTGTTTGGTCGAAACGCGCGCCTTTCATCTTTGCAATGCTATCCATTTTCTTCGAAACAAGCTTGTTTAATAGCTTGGCAACAACAAGCAAAACAAAGGAGTAAATGCTTACCCAAAAATACTGCTGGATGCACTGTACAGTAGAGCTTTCGGAGGGAAAAAATCTGGAAAACAAGCCCAAAACAAGGATTGCAACCGCGAGCATAGCCAAAAGGAGCCAAAAAACCCCTATTTTGGCACCATTATTCTTATCTCCTTCGCTTTGCATTGCTTAAAAGAATATTGGAAAAGTTTAAAAATTGCAAGCAGCAGCAACATAAACAAATTGCAGGTGGTTTTGGAAAAAATATAAAAATGTTCAATATCTTAATTATTGCATGCTAGCTGAATATGAATGCAAGGTATTGAGTATAAAAAATTACGTAGATAATGGCAAAACAATCTATAAGGTGATAAAACTTGAGAAGCCCAAAGGGTTCAACTATGAGGCCGGGCAGTTTGCTATGCTTGCACATCCAGAGCTAAAAAATAAAAATGCGCCTGAAAATCCGCTCTGGAGACCTTTTTCAATAGCATCAAGCCCTTTGCAGGATTTCCTCGAATTCTGCATATTAATAAAGCCAACTGGTGGTCTGACGCAGTTCCTTGAGGAGCACTTGAAAGAAGGCGATTGCTTACTTGTGGAAGGCCCTTTTGGAACATACCGCTTAGATGAAGCCTTCAATAAAGTTGTTTTTATCGCTACAGGCTCTGGGATAACGCCGTTTATGAGTATGCTCAGAACACTTTTCATCAAAGGCACTAATAAAAAGTTACAACTCTTTTATGGTTTCAGAAACGCAAACCAGTTTTTATACCGTGAAGAACTTGAGAGCTATAATAGGCAGTACAGCAATTTTGAATTCTACTGTGCAGCGAGCAATGACCCAGAGTGGCCTGGATTTAAGGGATATGTGAATCCCCTGCTTAGCGAGCATGCTATGAAAGGTGGCGATGTGCATTATTACATCTGCGGAAGCCCTGTTGCGAGAGAAAGCATCACTAAACATTTATTAACACTAGGCGTTTCTGAAGAAAATATCCACATTGAAAGGTGGGTTTAAAACATGCCTGTTGATAAGTTGAGGTTTGGCACAGCAGGCATTCCGCTGAGCACAAAGCCCTACAACACACTCAATGGAATAGCCCGTGTTAAAGAACTTGGCTTGGATTCAATGGAACTCGAATTTGTTCGGAATATAAATGTGAATGCGGAATTGGCACCAAAAGTGAAAAAACTTGCGAAAGAGAAGAATGTTCTGCTAAGCTGCCACGCTTCTTATTTCATAAATCTGAGTTCGAAGGAAAGGGAAAAAAGAGAAGCAAGCAAGAAGCGCATAATAGATGCTGCTGTGCGCGCATACACTTGCGGTGCTTTTAGCGTTTGTTTCCATGCTGGATTTTATCAGGGCAGAATGCCTGCTGAAATTTATGAGATAGTAAAAGCTGAGCTTAAGGATATTGTAGAAAGATTGCAGCAACAAAGTATAGATATTTGGATCAGGCCTGAAACGACAGGCAAGGCAACCCAATTTGGAACCCTAGAAGAAATAATTGCACTTAGCAATGAACTGGAGCAAATAATGCCTTGTATAGATTTCTCCCATATGCATGCAAGAAGCGCTGGCAAACTGAATTCTTACGAAGAATTTTATAATGTACTTGGAATTCTGGAAAAGGAGCTTGGAAAAAAAGCGCTTAAGGAAATGCATGTGCATGTTTCTGGAATTGAGTATAGTGATAAAGGCGAACGCTATCATCTAAACCTCAAAGATTCCGATTTCAAATATAAGGAGCTTCTCAAAGCATTAAAGGAATTCAATTGCAAGGGCATTGTTATAAGCGAGAGTCCAAATATAGAAGAAGATGCGCTGCTCATGAAGAAGTGTTTTGAAGAATTATAATGAGGTAAACTCGGCGATGTTTAAGGAAAACTTTTTAAATAGGGACAAGTAAGAAGTGCAAAGTAGGAATATAACTATTTTAAGAAAAAAACGGAAAAAGATAATCTTTTTAAATAAAGATAAAATAAATTAGTAAGGAGTAAAATGAGCGCCCAAACATTAGAATCTTTTTCACTTTTTGGGTTTGAAGTGCCCTTAACCCCAGAGCAATTTCTATACCTGCTTATCTCCATAGTGGGTCTAATATTCCTCATCATAATCGTTGCATTCATAAAAGCGAGAGGACACGCTAAACCAAAACCGAAAAAAGACGAAGAAGAACTTATAAAGGCGAGGAAGGCAGAATTGGAGCGCGTAACACAAAGACCTGCTAAGAAAGTAGAAGAGGTTAAGAAAAAGTCGGGGTTTTTTGCAAGCATATTTGCAAAAAAAAGAAAAAAGTCTGCTGAGGAAGAGCCTTCAAAAATCCCTGCAGCAGAGCCTCAAAAACCTGTTTTAGAACTGCCAGAAACTCAAAAACCTGCTAAACCAGAAGTAATCCAATACGGAAAAAAAGAAATAGAAAAGAGCAAACCAAAGGTTATAAGAGGTGCTGAAATAATGGAAGAAGCACCAGAAGAAGATATAATAGTTGAGGAATCCAAAGGTACAATTGAAAAAAGCATCGAAGAGGCTTACAGAGGAGAACCAGCTGAAAAGATCGAAAAGCTAAGCCAAAAAGAACAACTGATGAGAGCAATTGAAAAAAAACCTGAAGCGACAATTTTTGGAGGAGAAACAGGGGAGCACACGAAGGAGGAAACTGTGCCTGCTCCAAAGCCAGAAATTGAACAAGAAGAAGCAGTTCAAATAGAGCCAGCTGAAAAGCTTGCAGAACCATCCACAAAAAGAGTAATGCTTACACAAGAAGAGCTTAACACTGTGGAAAGAATTGTTACTGTGCTTCTTCCAAAGAAAGAAAAATACACACCGGAGCAGATAAGAAAGATTATGCTTGGCGAGGGTTATTCAGAAAAAATCACTGAAGAAGTTGTAAGGAGAATTTATGGAAACTTGTAAATTAGGAAGCCTCGCCTATTTCGCACTCAGGCAATTCGCGTTCATAATCCGCTTTAAGCCATTCCATGATAATTAATTCAACTCTTGTTTTTATTTTTCTTTTATCTTCGAAGGAGAAGGCTTCTTGCACGTGAATCAAAGGAAATGAAGGGCGAAAAATTTATTTAACTTACTAATTCATCGGAACTTTTGCAACGAAAAATTTTTCCTTTAAGTGCTGCAAAAAATATATATGCATTGCTATGCAGACCTACCACTTCATTACGGAAAAGCGCCGCGCTGGCTATTTGAAAGAATGGTTCTCTTAGCAAAGGAGATAGGGAACATTTTAGTATTGGAATATGGAACAAATGGTTTTCTTGAAAGAATTTCTGATCCTTTTTGGTTTCAAGCTTTAAGCTGCACCCTCGGATTTGATTGGCATTCTTCTGGAACTACTACCACAACTTGCGGTGCATTGAAAGAAGCCTTAAATAGCGCGGATGTTAGCTTAGCTATTGCTGGTGGGAAAGGAAAAGTTTCAAGAAAAACACCAGAGCAGGTGAAAAAGCTTGGTGAAACACTTGGCCTAAAAGATAAGCAGATTGAAAAGCTCGTGTACGCTAGCAAGATGAGCGCTAAAGTAGATAACGCTGCTTTGCAGGACTCCTATACGCTTTATCATCACTGCATATTTTTCGACGAGAAAGGAAATTGGGTAGTCGTGCAGCAAGGGATGAATGATGAAACGGGCTATGCTCGCAGATATCACTGGAACTCAAGTGAATTGAACAGCTTTATAGAGGAGCCTCACTCTGCAATATGCTGCGATGAGAAAAAAGAACTTGCTTTGAACCTTCCTTCCAAAGAAAGTGGAGAAAACAGAAAAGCTTCTTTAGATTTAGTAAAGGAATCACCAAGAAAGATTGAAGCTCATATTAAAGCATTAGCAGAGCAGAAAACACTATTCAATTGGCATATACAACCTAAAGAAGAACACCTAATGATGCCGCGCAACATCAACTGGGAAGCATTGAAAGAAGCTTATGAATTCCAGCCGAAAAACTACGAGGAGTTTTTGAGTATAAAGGGCATTGGGCCAAATACTGTCAGGGCCTTAGCTCTAATCTCCGAGCTGATTTATGGAAGCAAAGCGGACTGGCGCGATCCTGTGAAATACAGCTTCGCGGTTGGCGGCAAGGATGGCGTGCCATTCCCTGTAAAAAGAAGGGTTATGGACAAAGCCATTGAAGTGCTGAGCGATGCTGTAAAGCAAGCTAAGTTAAGCAATTATGAAAAGTTGCAGGCAATAAAAAGGTTGGAGCAGCTGGTTCCTGATTAAGTGATCAAAGGAACTTTCCTGCATAGCGTGCTTTGCCCTGTTCTTTCAATGTTTCTTCTATGCGCAGCAAATGATTGTATTTTGAGTTGCGCTCGCTTCTTGCCGGCGCGCCAAATTTGCACTGCTTTGCGCCTAAGCCAACAACTAAGCTGGCAATGAAAGGATCGCAGGTTTCTCCACTTCTGTGCGAAACAACAACCTGCCAGTTGTTTTGGAATGCTAGCTTTGCAGCATCAATCGCTTCGCTCAATGTGCCAATTTGGTTTACCTTCAAGAGCAACGCATTGCATGCTTGTAATTCAATAGCTTTCTTTATGCGCTCAGCATTTGTTACTAACAAATCGTCACCAACAATCTGCACCTTATTGCCAAGTTTCTTTGTTAGTTCCTGCCAGCCCTGCCAGTCTTCCTCGGCCAAGGCATCTTCAATAGAAAAGATCGCAAAGCTCTTTATGAGCTCGTTGTAAAAGTCTATCATCTCTCCAGAGCTGAGTTCTTCCTCGCCGAGCACATAAGTATTCTCATAGAAAAACTCTGAGGCAGCTGAGTCCAAAGCTATAAGTACTTTTCCTTTATAACCTGCTTCTTCAATTGCTTTCTCCATAAGCTCCAGGCGCTCTCTTGTTGTCTCTATTGGTGGCACAAAGCCGCCCTCATCACCTACTAAAGCGGCTCTTGCACCAAACTTTTGTTTAAGTATATCTTTAAGGAAATAGTAAACTTCACAACCAGCCTGCAATGCTTCAGAATAACTCTCGAATTTCAGTGGAATAATCATGTGCTCTTGGATATCATTCTTTAGGCCAGCGTGCTTGCCGCCATTCAGCACATTCATCTGTGGAACAGGTAAGAAAACCTCCTTAGCCCCGCTTAGCTCAGCGATGTATTCGAAAAGCTGTTTATCTTTAATTAAAGAGCCCGCTCTCGCTATTGCGAGCGAAACAGCAACAATCGCATTAGCACCAAGCTTGGATTTGTTTTGAGTATTATCCAGCTTGAGCATGAGCTCATCAAGCTCGCGCTGCTTTATTGGATCCTTACCAGTAAGCTTTGGAGCAATAATGGTATTTATGTTCTGAACCGCTTTAAGAACACCTTTGCCTCTAAACGCTTTTTCATTGTCTCTGAGCTCGATAGCTTCAAAACTGCCAGTAGAAGCTCCGCTTGGTACAGCAGCTCTTACAGTACCTTTAACAGTTCTTATTTCACATTCTATGGTAGGATTTCCCCTACTATCCAATATCTGCCTTGCTCTAATACCTTCGATCATGGTAAGCCCCTTTAAAACAAAGGTTAGGAAAGTTATTAAAGCATAACTAAATTAAATACTTTCAAAAATATGCGATGTGATTCTCATGAGCAAGCTCTTGCTTTTTTCTGGAACCAGTAACTTTAAACTAGCTAAAAAGGTTGCTCGTGAACTTAACATCAAACTTGGAAAACTTGCAATTTCGCGATTTCCCGATAACGAAACATACTGCAGATTTGAGGAGGCGGTTGAAGGCAAGCGTGTTTTTATAATTCAATCGACTTGCAACCCCGGAAACGAAAAGCTTATGGAATTATTGATTATAATTGATGCTGCAAAGCGCTCAAAAGCAAAGCACATAACTGCAGTAATTCCGTATTATGGATATGCAAGGCAGGATAGGCAAGTGAAGCCTGGCGAACCTATCAGCGCGGCATTAGTGGCCAAGCTACTTAAGTGCGCTGGTGCCGATTCAATAATAACGATGGATCTACATTCAAAGGCGGTTGAAAAAGCGATTCGTATGCGAAAGGTGCATTTGCATGCTCTGCCCGTTATAATTGAATACTTCAAAAGGAAAAAGCATAAGGATACCTGTGTTGTAGCGCCTGACAAAGGAGCTCTTAAAAGCGCCAAAATGCAGGCGAAGATGCTTAAAGCGAATGTAGCTTATATTGAAAAAAGAAGGGTTAGCGCTCACGAGGTTGTTGCCCAACAAATAGTTGGCAATGTGCAAGGAAAAAACTGCATAATAATTGATGATATTATAAGTACTGCAGGCACTATTTGCGAAGCGGCCAAAGCGCTGAAAAAAGCGGGTGCTAAAAATATATACGTTGCGGCTACGCACGGCGTATTTGCAGGCAGAGCCCTGCAAAAATTGAGCAGAGCGCCAATAAAAGAAGTAGTGGTAACAGATACCATTCCACAAGAAGAAAATAAAAAGAGGTTAAAAAAGCTTAAAGTGCTCAGCGTTGCTAAGCTCTTTGCGAATGCAATAAAGGAGCTTGTAAAGCACTAAGGCTTTAAAGCCAACAACCCTGTTTCTTTATCCAAAACACGCCGCAGTTTTGCGCTAGATTTTAATAGCACTATCTCTGCTGTCACTTTCACCTTTGCGCTTACTAAGTGGCCACCAATTACTTTTTTCCTTTCATTAGCGAGCGCTGCATGCAGATGGAAGTTGTAGTCATTGCCGAGCTTCATTATCATTCCGCTCAAAGCAACAAGCTCATGCGGCTTTCTAAAGCGTTGCTTTGCATAGTTCCCTTTTGCTTTGAAATAACCGAGCTCAAAATCCTGTAACATACCAACAGCGGAAAGCACTATTGCGGTTTTAACCTTGTGTTTTTTGCAAGCCTCTGTAAGAGAATCAAATAAGTCTTCACCAGAATGTAGCCTTATAAAAACAACGCCTGCTTTTTCTTTTGAATTCATCTTCCCACCAATTAAATTATACGCACATGGTTTTTAAAAACATCTTCAAATCAATTATCTTTATGGAAAAATTGATTCTTGCAGGCGTTGCTCTCTTGTTTCTTGGCATTTTGCTTATATTCGCTGGAACAATCCTTAGCATAGCAAGCGCAGAAAAGAATGTAAAAATAGAGACGGCAGGCGTTATAATGATAGGCCCTATTCCGATAATGTTTGGAGACAAACGCTTGCTCATTCCGCTTGCGTTGCTTGCAATAGCCTTAATGCTTATTTCCTACTGGCTCTTCTGGAGGCATTGAATGCATTATTCAAAATTTTTAGATAAGAAGAATGTTGTAGCAGTAGTCGGTGTTTCAAGGAATTCAAAAAAGTGGGGATACAAGATTTTCAAAAAATTGATTGATATTGGATTTAATGTTTATGCTGTTAATCCCAAATATCCAGAAATCGCTGGCGTAAAATGCTACCCAACTATAAAAAGCTTGCCTGCAAAGCCAGATGTTGTTATTACAGTGGTACCTCCCAAAATTACAGAAAAGATTGTTAAAGAATCTAAAGCTCTTGGAGTAAAAATGGTTTGGATGCAGCCGGGCTCGGAATCAGAAAAAGCAATCGCATTCTGCAAAGAAAACGACATTGAGGTAGTATATAATGCATGTTTTGTTGTGACTGGATTAGGAGCAAACTTTAATAATTAAATAGAGGCAATACTAATATGCCAAGGAGAAAAGTTCCAAAGCCGAGTCCGGAAACGTTAAGAAGATTGAAAAGAAGAATCCTTATTCTTAAAGAAAGGGGGACCATAGATAAACCAACAATACGAAAAGAAGTAGCAAGGGCTGAGGCTAAATATTGGCTAGCTAAAGCTAAAGAATGGAAACCGAGCACATTTGAAGCAGGCGGTTCTGCAGAGTTTAGAGCACAGATGGCAAGAACTGCAAACAAGATGGCTGTACTGCTCGAGAGGTTGGAAAAGGCAAAAACCAGCGTAAAAAGAAGGAAAATAATAAAACAGCTTTCTGAAGTTAGGTTTGCTTTTTCAGAAATAGAGGGAAAGATACCCTTAGAAAAAAGGATGAGCTTAGAAGCGATAAAACTGGCTGTTTTTGATAAACTAAGAGAACTGGCGCTTAACAAAAGGTTGCCAGATGCTGAGAGAATTGAGGCTCTCAGAGCATTTGCAAAACTTGCTGGACCAAATGCACCAGAAGTACTGATAAAAATGATAAAAGAAAGTGACAGACCTCTAAAAAAAGAAATAATAAGATTGTTGGCGAAAAGAGGGGATGTTGCGACCTTGGAAACCATAGAAAAGAAAATGTTAAGAAGTGGGGACCTAAATCTTAAGCTAATCGGACTAAATATTCTTTCTAATTCACCCAGCTTGCTTGCAATAATAGAACTTGCAAAGGCAGTAAAATTTCCAAGATTTGAATTTAGGCAGATGCCTGAAAGAATGCTGCAAATGAGAAAAAAGGAAATTGTTCAAATAATTGCGAATCAAGCAACATTCGAAAAGCTTACGAAAGAGGCTAGGGCACTCTTTGAAAAGATGCAAAGAGAGCTCGAACGCGTATCTGGAAAAAAGCTTGATCTTTACACAAACATATTTGTGCTCGGGATGACTGCCCGCGCGATTAAACAGTGGTTTATAAAGTTTGGTGAGAACCCATTCATTACGGTAGAATTCAGGAAGGGTCTGGCAAAAGAATTAGCGTTACATATCGTAAACTTAAAGAGATTAAGCAAAGGGTTTGGCAAGCCTGAGGATTTTAACTTTGCAATAAGGAATTTGCAAGAAGCGATTGAAGAAATCGCGAAGAAGCGAGGTTAGAGAATGAGATACCTTGTCATCAGCGATGTACATTCAAATTTGGAAGCACTGCTCGCGTGCTTTGATAGCGCTAAAGATTCTGAGTTTAAAAGGATACTTTGTTTAGGGGATATTGTTGGCTATGGTGCAAACCCGAATGAATGCATAGAATTACTGAGAAAAAAAGAGGCTATTTGTATAATGGGAAATCACGATGCAGCTTGCACAGAACAGTTAAGTTTGGAATGGTTCAATTCCTTAGCTAAGCGATGTGTTGAATGGACAAAAAAGCAGCTAACAGTAGAGAATTACAAATTCCTCTCTGAGTTGCCAGTATTCTTCTCCTGCAAATGGGTTTTTGCAGTGCATGGGACGCCTGCAAGCCCTATTGAAGAATATATGGATGAGAGAAAAGCAAAAATCGCTTTGGAAAAAGTTGCTGAAGATTTGGTGCTTTGTGGCCATACACATAAACCATTCAAAGTGGAGGAAAAAGGGCGCTTAGAACCCATTGAAGAGGACGAAACAACAATTGAACTGGGCAATAAAAGAATGGTTGTTAGTTTACCTTCTGTTGGACAACCTCGCGATAAAAACCCTAAAGCCGGCTATGCCATACTCGACTTCGAAGAAAAAACATTGGAGATAAGGCGTGTTGAATATGAAGTTGAAAAGGCTGCTAAGAAAATAAAGCAAGCTGGCTTACCTGAGTTTATCGCTGAGAGATTGAAAGAGGGGAGGTAGGTGGTTTAGATGGAAGGAAAATATGAAAAAATAAAGAAAATTGTGGAAGAAGAAACGCAAGGCCTGCCACCATCTCATGATTTTTCTCATATAATGCGGGTTTACAATCTGTGCATTATTATCGCAAAACACGAAAGAAATGTCGATTTGGAAGTTTTAAAAATAGCTGCATTATTGCACGATATTGCAAGAAAAGAAGAAGATCTGGATTGTTCAGGCAGGGTAGATCATGCCATTCTCGGTGCCGAGAAAGCTGAAAAAATTTTAAGAAGGCTTGGTTTTGATGAAGATAAAATCAGTAATATCAAGCATTGCATAGCTTCCCATAGGTATCGCGGCACAAATAAGCCAGAAACGATAGAGGCCAAGATTCTGTTCGATGCAGATAAGCTCGATTCTATCGGCGCAATTGGTGTTGCCAGAAGCTTTTGCTGGCAGGGTGAAAATAAAGCGCAGATGTATTCTGATGTTCCATTAGAAAAGTATATAAAAGAAAATCTAGCTGATGCAAAATTAAACGGAAGGATTAAAGATAAGTCTAAGCATTCAGCAAACATAGAGTTTGAAACCAAACTTAAACACATTCCAGAAAAGCTTTATACTAAAAAAGCGAAAGAGATCGCCAAAGAAAGAATGCAATTTATGGAAGAATTTTTTGAAAGGCTGAAGAAAGAAATTGAAGGGAAAGCATAAGTATTTATACTAAATTTTTAAGTCCAATTTCTTTTGCATAATCTAACACGCCAGCAAATTCTTCATGGCTAAGCCTCCTGTTCATTTCAGGGAACTTATAAGCGTTGAACGCTGGCCAATATTGATCCATTATATTTATTCGTACATTACTGCCTAAATTTTCCGCTAACCATCTAAGAATCGGCTTAGCGCAGCATTCTATATGAGAAGGCATTACAAGTACGCGCACTAAAAGTTCTGCATCTTTAGCAGCCAGTTGAAAGTTCCTTTTCGCAACTTCTACATAATTTGAAGCATTGCTGTACTTCAGAGCGCATTTATTATTAAAATAGCGGAAATCCAGCAGATAGACATCAACTATTCTTTGCAAAAGTTTTGCGGTTTTTTCGCTGTAGTATGCGTTCGAGTTCCAGATGACTGGTAAAGGAGCACTACAATAAGAAAGTGCTTTTAGAATGTTGTAAGTATAAGGCGTTGGGTCGCCACCAACAAAATTCACATTCTTACAGCCTCTCTTATGCATAAGCTCAATCCATTCTGCAATTTCATTCTCGCTCCAAAAGTTTCCTAAAAAAGGCGCAATGCTTTCAGGTGCATTCTGGCAATAAACACAACGCATTGTGCAACCTGCAAAGAAGATTGTTGCTGAAGGCACAAGCTCTGGCTCCTCACCAAAGTGTGCATGCGCACCAAACACCCTTGATTTAGCATCGCATTTACAAAATCCTTTTTCACCAGCAAGCCTGTTCACTTTACACTTGCGTTCGCAAAATTCGCAGGAAAGCAAAATGCGTTCAGCTTCTTTTACTTTTTCTTCAAGCAGCCCAGAAGCTTTTGCTTCCAAGTATCGCGGCCTTACTTTTCCTTGCAAAATTGCTTTATAATGTTCTAATCCTTTAACCATTAAAGAAGTAATATTTCAATTTTTTTAAAATTTGGATGTTCGGCGAAAACCTTACGATTTCGCAAGGGATAAGGCTGTTTTGAATAAAGCTATTTTTAGGTGATGAAAATGAAGAAGGGTTTAAAAGCGAGCGGATTTTGTTTTACATTGATTTTTGTTTTGTTTTTAGTAAGTTCTTTCGGAAATGCTCTCGCTTTTCCACCAAGCGAAGGATATATGCATAGTGCTGATTACTACGCTGTATCTTTTGATGGCGAAGGCGATGCAATAGCAAGAACTAAACTTATTATTGAAAACACTAGTGAGCGACCAATAAACGAAATTGTTTTGCAGATGCCGGAGAACTCGCTTATATATTACATTGTACAGGAAACACCTGACTTCAATAAATTAAAATTTAGCATGGAGCGTTCTGCCGATTATTTGGATGTAAAAATACGGCTTGCGAATGAAATAAAAGAAGGCGGGCAAGCAAGCATAGTGATAATATATAAAGTTCCGCATCTAGCGAAAAAAGATTTGCTTGGAAATTTTAACTTTGAATTCAAAACAATAATAGATAAGAAAGCAATATTAACTGAAAGAGTAAGAGTGGCAGTAAATGTGCAACCAGGCTTTTATTTAAAAGGAGCTAAGAGCGAAGTGAACTACAAACCGGATTTTTTTAGCGAAATGCAAGCAGCTAAAATCGCCAGCGAATCACTGCCTCACTACTATAAAAAATACTACAATATAGAATATGCCCGAGGGTTAGTTAAGCAGGCTTATTCGCTCGACCAATTTGAATCATTCACCGTTAGAGGCACTTATTCGGAAAATTTAGTTGCCCTATATTGGCTTGAAATCCTATCAGGCACTACAGTTGCTGGTGCGATGATCATAGCAATAACCCTTGCTGCCAAAAAGGGATCATTAAGAAAAAAGATCGCAGGCTTTATGCAAAACGGTTTCCTTGCTGTAATTGCAGTAAGCATCCTTGATGCACTAGCGCTCTTGGTTTTGGGCTTTTTGCTTACAGCAGTTGGTGAAGGTGTTTTCAGATATGTGAACAATCCATTTTTGGCTTTGCTTTTTATTTTTATAGTTATGGTTTCGCTAGCAATAACTATGCTGTTCCCAGCCTACTGGGTATATAAAAAGCATTCAGTAATGCATGCGATTGCAACAGTTTTGCTAACATTAGCGTTCCTTTTTGCAATAATATACGCATACAGTGTGCTTTTCTATAAGCCACGAATACTATACGGGTTGACAACGAAAATAGAATAAACAGAAAACCAAATGGAAATGCCAACCAAAAAAAAACGATTCAATCCTTTTAATCTTATTTCCTTATTATATTGGACCGTGCATGAGCATAGCTTTTTATATGGTTAATCGTAAGGTATTATAAGGGATATGTGATGGCTATTGAAGTTAGAGAAATGGTAAAATTTGTGAAGAATTTAGGGTACGGAACTAGAACAAAAAAAAGAAGTGTGGCTGACTACCTGCTCGGTGCCTTTGAAGGAGCCCTACCCAAAGGTGTGACCAGCACTAATTATATTAGAAAGCTGAGGGAAACAGGGTATGGAAAATATTAAAGTTTTTTTAGATACGGATGTACTAATAAATTGGCTTTCTAAAGAGGAAGACCCAAACACAGGAGAGAAGCTCTGG
>JAGGVE010000010.1 GCA_021163505.1 Candidatus Iainarchaeum sp.
AAGTTTGTTGGTGAAGCCGAAGAACGCTTACGACAGGTTTTTAAGGAAGCAGAAGAAAATGCACCGAGCATAATTTTTATAGATGAGATAGATGCTATTGCTCCAAAAAGAGATGAAGTTGTCGGTGAAGTAGAGCGCAGAGTTGTAGCACAGCTTTTAGCGTTGATGGATGGTTTGGAAGCCCGCGGCAATGTAATTGTTATGGCGGCCACTAACAGAGTCAACTCCTTGGACGAAGCTTTGCGCAGGCCAGGGCGCTTTGATCGCGAGATAGAATTTGGTATCCCAGATAGAATCGAGCGCAAAGAAATATTACAGATACACACGCGAGGAATGCCTCTATCTAAGGACGTTGATTTAGACTATCTTGCATCTATTACTCATGGTTTTGTTGGCGCAGATCTTGAAGCCCTTGCAAAAGAGGCCGCGATGAAAGCCTTGAGGCGCTACCTCCCTGAGATAGACCTTGAACAAGATGAAATTCCGCCAGATGTTTTAGAGAAGCTTGAGGTTAGAAAGCAGGATTTCTTGCGTGCTCTTAAAGATGTTCAGCCAAGCGCTTTGCGCGAGGTTGCTGTGCAGATCCCAAAGGTGAAATGGTCTGATGTTGGGGGCTTGGAAAAGGTTAAAGAAGAGTTAAAGCAAGCTGTGGAATGGCCCCTTAAATACCCAGATCTTTTCAATGAGATGGGCATAAAGCCGCCAAAAGGAATACTCCTTTATGGGCCTCCAGGCTGTGGTAAAACTCTTTTAGCAAAGGCAGTAGCTAATGAAAGCGAAGCGAACTTCATAAGTATTAAAGGCCCCGAACTTCTTTCAATGTTTGTAGGTGAGAGTGAAAAGGCAATAAGGAAGATCTTTAGAAAAGCAAGGCAGGTTTCACCATCAATTGTTTTCTTTGATGAAATTGATGCGATAGCTTCTAAACGTGGCTTGGCCTTTGACTCCGGTGTTGGAAATCGCGTTTTGAATCAGCTTCTAACAGAACTTG
Organism: Candidatus Iainarchaeum sp.; assembly: GCA_021163505.1. Taxonomy (GTDB): domain Archaea; phylum Iainarchaeota; class Iainarchaeia; order Iainarchaeales; family DTGL01; genus DTGL01. The sequence continues at coordinate 992 of JAGGVE010000010.1, forward strand.
ATGGCTTGGAAGTTTTGAAAAATGTGGTTTTTATTGGTGCGACAAACAGACCAGACCTAATAGATAAAGCATTGCTGAGGCCAGGGCGTATAGACAAAATAGTTGAGATTCCTGCTCCGGATTCCAAAACGCGAGAAGCTATTCTGAGAATTCATACTGAGCGCGTACCTCTTGCAAAGGATGTGAGCCTAAAGAAGCTTGCAGAACTCACCGAAGGGTTCAGCGGAGCGGATTTGGAAGGACTCGTGAGAGAGGCTGTACTTTTGGCTATTAAGGAGAATCGTATGAAGAAAACAACAGTAAAGCATAAACACTTTGACAAGGCACTTTCAAAAATGAGGCCCTCCATAAGCGAATCAACAAGGAAAGCTTACGAAGAATTCAAGGCCCGCTATGCTGAATTCACACCCACATATGTGCGCTGATTTTTAAATAAGGAAGAAAAGTATAAATAGATAGCGGGAAGAAGGCCAAACCCCATACAATTGGGTTCCACGAAATAACTTTGCTACCATCTAGTGGCGGAATTGGGATAAGATTAAAGAATGCAAACCATAAATTGAGGTGGGCAACCCCTAAACATAGATCTTTTGCATACGGAAACATCAAGGTGTTTGGCAATAAGAACAGGATAGTTAGAAAAACAATAGCGACAATTGTATTTGTAAGAGGCCCCGCTAACGAAATTATCCCGTTTTCCCTTCTTGTTAAATGTGGCCCATATATATAAACCGCCCCGGGAGCTGCAAAAAAGAACCTTCCAAAGGTTATTATGGGCAATACTAATGCTAAAATCAACCCTTCTTTCCACATCCTGAATTCGGCCAAACAGCCATAATGCTTTGCCACGGTTCTATGTGCCAATTCGTGAAATATAAAACCTGTACCAACAGCCACAAAGCTTATTGGCAAAAAATGTATAAACTCGTCAAATTGAAAAATACCGCTCCATACAGATGCAAAGGCAACGCTTATTGTGATCCAGCTTATTATTAATTCCTTTTTTTCGATGCTGCGCATATAACTCAAAAGAATACTTATTTAGGTATCTTTTTAAACATTTCAGAAAAATAATTTTATAGCTGCTAGGGGGGTTGGTTGTGGATTGCAAAGCTCAGATTTCCCTTGAAATGATTTTGGTGCTTGCAGCTTTAATAGTTGTTGCTCTGCTTGTGGTTTCGAAACTTCAGGCTTCAGCGAGCAAAGCGAGCAAAATAATTGATAAACGCTCAGAAGATCTTATCGAAAAAATAGACGAGATCGGCGATTTATCAAAGTGATTCTATGCAGAGCAGAGCTCAAGTAGCTTTGGAGTTTCTTTTAGTGTTTGGAGCGCTCATTGCCACAATGCTAGCACTAGCCCCTGTTTTCTCAGCAGTGCTTAGCAGAGCTTTGCAAGCAATCGATGATGCCAGAGCAAAGATATTTGCTAGCGAACTTGAAAACAGCTTACAGAAACTGAGCGTATTCTCTGATGATTCCAAACTTACAATTATTGCTGAACCACTGAGTGAATGGAAGCTTTCATTTAAAGATAATAAAGCACGCATTTTCACCAACAAAAAAGAGTTCCTGATTACTTCACAAATAGATTTTGCTTACGCAATCGATTTTTCTATAAGTAAGCGCGCTTGCGTGGTTCTAAAGCGCCTCGCAAATAAAGTCTACATATCACTTAAAGACTGTTAGCTTCATCCTTTTTACATTTAGTTCTTCATCAAAGATAAACGCTGTGCTGCTTATGGCTTTATTGCTTGCAGTATCCCCAGAGCTGAACACTTTTTTATCGTTGATCTCGATTGTAAAGTTCTCATTTGCAAGCAGGGCATTCGCCTGTTCTATCATCTCATCTTCTGAAGCCCGCGTTTTAACCCAGTGCTTCAATAAATCGTGCTCTTTTTGCAGAATTAAAAGTTCATGCTGATTTAGCTTAATATTTGCTATGGATATAAGTGTTGCAATAATTACAACAGCTACAATCACTAAGCAAAGCGTAGCATCGAGCGAGAGTACAAATGCTCTTTTATCCATCACAAAACACCACGCGCATGACCTTAAAATCTCCATCGATGCTTATGCCCCTCTCAATTGAAATAATGTGCTTACAATCCTTCTTTGCGATTTTGTCGTTCTTAAAAATAGGCTCTTCGCTACTGCCTTTAATTATAATTTCAATTACATTATTTTTCACCAAACGCTCTTCCAGCTTTTCAATGTTTGCACTTAGCGTTGCACTTTCAATTTCGTTTTCTAATACGCTTCTCCTCTGAAAATCAACTTTTGCTAATCCGTTTTGATCAGAGCTCCTCTTAATAAGTGAATCTACAAAGAGCATAGCGTTTTTCTCTTGCTCAAAGCACTTAAAGTTCTCCGCTCGAATTTCGACAAGGTAAAATATGGCCGCAAGAGAAATAAATGCCAGAATGAGCACTATTATGAAAGCCACACTAACATCCATACAAAACACAAAGCCCTTTTCTTTACCTATAATGTGAACCATCCACAACCAACTTAAATGCTTTGCCCTTTTGCTCAATTTTTGCCCTTCCGATTATTGCAGAGGCAACATAGCCTCCATTGAAATCACTCATCATTTTTGTTTCGCTACATTTGCAACCCTGAAGAGCAGTTATTGTTTTTGAATCAAGGTTTGTGCTGAGTGAGCTAGCTACTAAGGCACAGCTTTGCGCATTAGCAATCGCTAAGCCCTTCTCATCCGCAAGCCTTATAGAATTTGCAACTTTAAGAAGCGAGCTAAGCATAAGTGTTAGAATAATGATAAATGTCGCCAGCGTAAACATCAACTCCAAGCTAGCTTGTCCTTTATCCAATTCCAACCACCGCTATTGTATAGCCAGGTTTTATTTCAAACAAGCTAACGCTTTTACCAACTTTTATCTCCGCTACAATTCTTTTGTTCTTAAGTAAACCACCAGTGAATACATATTCAGCATAACCTGCATTGCTTTTTTGGTCCTTTGTTATAATTGTTCGCGATAGTTCAGCCAAATTTCCGAGATTTTCTTTGGTGAAACCATCAGTTATGTATAAGTTAATTTCTGCTTGTGATTCGTTAGCGAATTTTTTGAGCATTTTTTCGAGTTTGTTGGCAATTTGTTGATTAAGAATTATGGAATCCGCCTCGCTGCTAAGCCCCTGTTCAAGAGTTTTCCTTATTACATAAGCGACATTTTCCTCGAGCTGAAATCTTATAAAATCGGCTTCTTCAAGCTCAAGTACGCTTAGCGTTGCTTTCTCAACTTTGGTTTTCGCTCCTATGGTGGAAAATAAGAAAAAAACCAGAATGCTCGCAACTATAAGCACAACTGTAAGGGTGAAAAAGCCTTTGCGCAAGCAACCACTCTCTTAGCAGCTATAAAAATAGCTTGCGCAGAAGTTATTAAAAGAATTTAAGCTATGAAAAGGAAGAACACAAGGAAAAAGAAAAAGAGCACTGCTGCGATGTCGCGATTATAGTAGGAAATTAGACCAAGCACAGCTGGCGCGCCTATTGCCATATAAATATACTGCGGTTCTCTAGAGGCCACATAAACACCAATAAAAATTCCTACTGCCAGAACAAAGAAAATAGAAGCAACAAACGTGCTTATTCCCTTGCTCACTCTATCAAGCGCTTTTTGAAGTATTCCGTCTATTCTATTGCCAGTGATTTTTTCTTCCTTCTTTTCTTCTTCTCCCATACAGAATATCCTTATGGTTTAATTTTAAAATAGTTTTTATGTGGTAGAAACAGAAAAAAATATAAATATTCAATAACCTTTTTTTGCTGTGATGGATCTAAATTCCCTTGCAAATTTACAAGAGCTTTTCTTTGAGCATTATGTGCCGAATTTGTTGGCATTAGAACCGGTTTATGTATTGCTTACCATTGCTGTTTTTGCTATGCTCATTGTTTTCATTCTTCTACTTTTGAAGGTTGCAAAGTGGATAATCGCACTTATAAAAAGCATCCTCCTCCTTGCTTTAATAGTTGTTTCCGGCTATCTTTTTGTTACAAGCTTTTATGATAAGTTGAGTATCGAAGCGCTTACTACAATGCCTTTGCAAACCTTGATTATGGGTGCTTTGGGCGGTATAGTTCTGCTTCTCTCTTTAGTAGTCGCAATCCTCTCACTGAAAAGAACTGCTAAGAAAAGACCGGAGCCAGCTCCAGAGATAGAGCCAACCACAATACAGCAACCAAAGATGCTTACAACGCAAGCATTGAAAAACCAGCTCAGGAACGATCGCTCGCTTTTAGCAGTTTTAAGCTATGTTATTATTGCAGAGTTTGGTATATTCTCATCGAAAACCTTTCCAGCTCCAAACCCTCAAACAGGCTTTGCATTCTTTTTAGTATTTTTCATCGGAGCATTCATTTTCATAAAAACAAGTTATAAGAGTTATGTTCGTGGAGTAACGCACCTTTTGATTGCTCTTATTTTCGCTTTTACACTCTCTATATTTTTGGGCCATTTTTGGGCACTGATCCCTTTGGAAATACTGCTCTCTTTCAACTACTTCGGAACTACTGCAATGGTTGCTGTTATTACTGCAATTGCAGTTTCATTATTGATGGGGAGCAGGAGCGTTTAGCTCCTGCTTTTCAGCGAGGTGTTGGAGCAGGGGTTAAGCTATTTCTACATTAAGTTCAAATCTTCTTTTGCATTCAATTACTCCAAGCAGTTCGTATAATAGATTTCTGTATTTTTTGGGCTCTTCACCCTTCAATACCCTCTTAAACATTCTCTGTTTTTCAAGTTCAAGCTTTTCCAAAGGCATTGCTTCGAACTCAACCTTCCTGACGATTTTCACTCTAATCACCTCATTTTAATAAACGCTTTGCCCTATTTAAATAGCCTGAAAGAGTTCGGTTCCGATAAACATTCTCTATCAATTAAAATAATTTATCACATCTAATTCTACTATGCCTCGAAACATCTTTGCGGAGATAACTGAAAGCAGCATTTTCAAGGATGAGCGCTTTTTGTACCCTGAATATATTCCAGAGAGGCTTCCATTCAGAGATGCGCAGATAGCGGAAATAGCGCATGCATTAAAACCTGCTTTGCGCGGAGGCAAACCACAGAACCTTTTTATCTGTGGTAAAAGCGGTACTGGCAAAACAGTCACCGCTAAGTATGTTTTGCGAGAGCTTGAAGAATATACCTCGAAGGCAAAAGGAATTTACATAAACTGCTTTGAATTCAATACGCGCAATGCAATACTCAACAAGCTTTGCCTATCGCTCGGAAGAGCTGTGCCAAGGCGCGGCATAGCTACAGATGAGGTTTATGCTGAATTGCTAAGTGCACTTAAAAGAGTTAGCGTTGTTCCAATAGTTGTACTTGACGAGGTTGATCAATTGGCGAGCAACAAAACAATTTCCTTACTCCTTTATGATTTACTTAGAATTGTTGAGCACCAAGATGCACATATTGGCATAATAATGATTTCAAATAATGCTGAGCTTTTAGCTATGCTTGATTCTCGCGTAAGAAGTTCCCTGCTAAGTCGCGAAATAATGTTTGAGCCTTACACGCCAGTACAGCTCAAAGAGATACTCAAAGAGCGTGTGAAGCACGCATTCTTTGCCAATGTTCTTGATAATGAGGTGATAAACGTTGCTGCAGCTCATGCAGCTAAGCATAATGGAGATGCTCGCATAGCCATAGAATCGTTGTTAATAGCTGGTCGCTTAGCTGAAAGAGAAAATGCAAAGAAGGTTACTCTAGCTCATTTAAGAAAGGCTTTCGAGCAGATAAAACCAAGAGCACTGCAAAAGGCAGCACCTTTCTTAGATGAGCATGAAAAGAAGATACTTGCGATACTCTGCGACCATGCAGAGTTGTTCTCAGGAAAGCTCTATAAGCTTTATTGCGAGCAAGTGCAGGAGCCAATTACTGAAAGAAGTTTTCGAAAGAAGCTTAATAGATTAGCAGAGCTAAACCTTATAGAGGCAAAGGTTGTTGAAAAAGGCATCCGCGGCAGAACCCGCGCAATAAAACTTGCTCAACCAAAGGAAGCAATAAAAGAAATCTGCAATACTTAGCGTTTTTGGAGGTGATTTAAATTCCTACAAAGAAGTTTCAAATTCCTGATGAAGAGATTGCTTTGAGAATAGTGAAGCTCTACTTCGAAGAAATAGCGCGCATAGGGTTCAAGCGAAACCTTTCGTTAGATTCGATACTGAATGCTTACTTCTATGCATTGCACAAACTAAAGAACAAAGACAAGGAGATGAAAAAGTTAAGCAGACTAATCGAAGAAGAGCTCACTGCAGAAAAAATTAAGGAAAATGCTAAAGTTAGCGAGTAATTATTTTTATAACATCAAGCTGCTTTAGCTGCGTTTCCTTGCCTATTTTCTGCCCGGTTCTACAATCTATAGCTGCAACAAAGCGCTTGCCTATTTCCGTATGCACTTTGTATGCCAAATCTAAAGCGGTTGAGCCTTTTTTCAGCAGGAATGCATCTGGCAGCACGTTACCTTTAGAATCACTCCATTTGTTTTGATCCTCCACCGGAAACACAACGATTAACTCAAGCAGTTCAAACGCAACAGAATTCAGCACATGCTGCACGCCTGTGCTCCCAAATTTTTTGAGCACTTTGTTTCGTATATACTCAAGTGCTTTTTTCTGATTCTCAGGAATATCTTTTAGTTCTTTGAAATCAGATTCGCCAGGAACATATTCTATCAAGCCAGATTCGCTCGCTTTTCTCAATGCAAGCTCTGCTTCAGCAGAAACAGGAATTATCTCTTTGCTTGAGTATTTTTCCTTAAGCTTTTCTATGTTCTGTTCAGCCACTGATAAATCCGCTTTGTTCGCTGCAATTATCATCGGCTTACTTATTTCTCTTACCCTTTCCGCAAATTTCAGCAAGCTCTCAGCATTCCATTCGCTTGCTCTGCCTTTGAATTCATCGCTGCTATTCACCACTTCTTTTACTTGATCCTCGCTTATGCCTAAGCCGCTCAAATGCTTTGCAAGTATTTTCACAGAAGCATCAGCGCTCACATGCTTTACCTCTTTAAGCGACCTTTCAATAATTCCCTTTATCCAATAAGCGATTTCTTTCTCCAAAAAAGTAAGCGTTATTTCTGGATCAAAGTTGCCAGCACCCACAATATTTCCTTCAGTATCGGTTGAGCCGCTTGCATCCAATACATGTATCAATGCTTGCGCCTGCATAATATCATTCAAGAATTGGTTTCCGAGCCCTTTGCCTTGCCACGCTTGCGGTACTAAACCAGCAACATCCCAGAGCTTTATGGGAACAAAACGCCAGCCATTTTTACAGTAACCATGCTTAGGTTTGCATTCCTTCCCAAGCTCATTGTGCGGGCACTTAACCTTAACATAAGCGATGCCTTCATTGGGCTTTATTGTTACAAAAGGCCTGTTACCTACTTCAGCATTTCCCAAAGTAGCAGCATTGAAGAAAGTGCTCTTCCCAGAGTTTGGCGCCCCAACCAAAGCGATTTCCATGCGAACCCTATCAATT
>JAGGVE010000038.1 GCA_021163505.1 Candidatus Iainarchaeum sp.
AGAAGAAGGAAAAAATGAGAAATAAAAGCAAAAAAACCGGGAATAGAAGTTTTGCAAAGAACAAAAACAACTTTTTAGACCTATACTTTGGTGTAAACACTATGAGAGTATCTCCCAGAGCTTCGGCACCAAAAAGATAAACCAAATTACCAACAAAGGCAAGCACAAACATGGCCAAGCCATATTTTTCTGGCCCAAGAGCATTGGCAATTATATAGGTATATAAAAAACTGAAGATAAGTAGTGTAAGCTTGGTTGTATAAGAAAAAACACTACTTTTAAAAAATAGCCAAGATTCCCCACCAAGCATAAAACCACTAATAAAACAGGCAAATAGGATTAAAAATATTGTTGGTGCAAACTTCACTTTTTATTTGAAAGCATATTTTAAAACCCTCTCTGCTGATTTTTCCCAAGAAATTTGTTTAGCTTTAAGCTTTGCATTTTTACTTAGTTTTTCTCTGACCCTTTTATTTCTTAATTTTTTTAATGCAGCTTTTATTTCTGTAACACTCCTTTTTTTCACCAAAAACCCATTAAAGCCATTTTCAATTATTTCTTCTGCACCTGTTCCTTTCGAAGCAATGCAAGGCAAGCCAAAGCAGCAGGCTTCTGCATATACTAAGCCAAATGGCTCATTTAATGAGGGCACACAAAGAACATCTGCTGCAGAGAAATATTCTGCCAATTTATCTATTGGAATATGGCCTATATTGAATATTCGCCCATCGCCCTTTTTTTCTAGCCACTTTTCAAACTTTTTATCACGTAAACCAACTATAACTAATTTACTTTTCATTGACAATTGCTCAAAAGCAGCAACTAAATAATGCAAACCTTTTCGCCAAACTACATTTCCAACAAAGAGCACAATAAAATCATCTTTTTCAAAACCAAGCTTCTTTCTTATTACAAGCTTATTGAATTTTTTGAATTCGCTACAATCAACAGCATTTGGTACTATTGCTGCATCAATGTTGTAAAATTTTTTAGCCTCCTTTTTAACAGCTTGCGAGATACAGGTAAAAGAATCAGCCAGCTTTATACCAAACCAATTCTTAAAGATTGAAGCTTTAAGATAAAGAAAGGTAATCAGGTTAAAGCTCGTTCTTTTAAGCTTCAGCTCTTTCTTCCATTCTTCATAGATTGCTTTATCTAACCCGTGCAAGTGCACTACTATTTTGAACTTTTTGCGCAACAATAAGCGAGCTATTACAGCATCAAAGGCTGCTTCAGGAGTATGCGAATATACAATATCATATTCTTTATCCTTAATAAAGTTAGCAAAGAGCAAAGCGGTGATTGGTGTATGGTGCAAAAAATGCAGTTTGCCTTTTAAAGCTTGTAAATAACTGTGCATTCCCTGTGGTGCATCATAACCAAAAGCAAAATCAATTTGCAAGCCCTTCTTCTTGAGAGCATTACCTAGGCCAAGCACAACTCTGCTTACACCTGCGCTTTTAGAATATGCACCATTATAATGCATCAAGACCTTCATAAATACACCAAAATATCAATTAGGCTTTATAATTAAATGTCTGAATGTGTTTTAAAAACGGTTTTGGTACGAAAGGAAAAAGCGCAATGAGTGTACCAATTCCCTTTTTAAAACCAGAATAGTATCATACCTGTATTAAATCAACCAAACTTATAAAAAAATATAAGTTCGGTTGTTTCAAATTATTGGTCCGCTTATTAGCAATGTGTGGTTTTTGGCCATTGCAAATTTATTATTGTTTTGCCGAAATATATCTAAAGCAGTTCGGTTAAATAATAATAGAATAAAAGATTACTGCTTGCTAATGGATTAATTCTGCATTCGTACCAATTACCTTTTAAAACTGCTTGCATAAAAAACATTTAAGGTGGTTGGGTTGCGATTGCTTGTTACTGGTGGCTGTGGTTTTATAGGGTCGAATTTCATTCACTATTATATAAAAAGACACCCTGATGTTGAAATAGTGAATCTGGACAAGCTTACCTACGCTGGGAGGCTTGAAAATTTGCAGGATATAACGGACAATAAAAACTACACATTTATTAAGGGCGATGTTTGCAATGCTAACGATGTAAAAAAAGCTATGCAGGGTGTTAGCTTAGTTGTTCACTTTGCTGCAGAATCACATGTGGATCGTTCTATTGAAGATCCGCTTTCATTCCTCAGAACAGATACCATTGGCACAGCTGTGCTGCTTGAAGAAGCTCGCAGGCAAGACATTGAAAAGTTTGTTTGTATTTCAACGGATGAAGTTTATGGTTCCGTTGAGGAAGGCTTTGCTAAGGAAGGCTGGCAGCTAAAACCAAGCTCGCCATACTCTGCTTCAAAAGCAGCTGCTGATCGTTTGGCCTATGCTTATTACTACACATATGGTTTGCCTGTGGTGATTCACAGAGGCTCAAACAATTTTGGGCCCTATCAGTATCCTGAAAAAATAATTCCGCTTTTTATAACTAATTTGCTAAGAGGCAAAAAAGTGCCACTATATGGAACTGGGTTGAATAAGCGAGACTGGCTTTATGTTGAAGATAACTGCGCTTCAATAGAGCTTTTGCTGGAAAAAGGCAAGAAAGGCGAGGCCTATAATGTTGCTGCTCACAACGAACTTACAAACCTTGAGCTAACAAAAATGATTCTAAAAGAACTTGGCAAGGGCGAAGAAATGATAGAGTTCGTGAAGGATAGGCCTGGGCATGATAAGAGGTATGCACTAAATACAGAAAAGATTGAAGCTCTGGGTTGGAAGCCAAAATGGAAGTTTGAGGATGCTTTACGGTATACAATCAATTGGTATGAGGAAAACGAATGGTGGTGGAAACCGCTCGTAAAGTGAGGTGTTGTTATGCGTGGAATAATACTTGCAGGTGGCACTGGTTCGAGGCTTAGGCCCCTAACT
>JAGGVE010000019.1 GCA_021163505.1 Candidatus Iainarchaeum sp.
TGCCAGAGCCGGGATTCGAACCCGGGACCTCTCGATTATGAGTCGAACGCTCTAACCGCTGAGCTACTCTGGCACAACCTTTCTATTAAAATTTGCCTAAAAAGGTTTTAATGCTTTTATTTTCCTTCTCTTTCTACTTTTTCTACATATTCTTACAAATCACATTTCTCTACCAACTCTTTGCTCGGCTCTTTGGATCAAAGCGCTTCGCCAATATACCCGTCAGTTTCCATATCTTTCCGAGCCGTTTCCTCTATCACTCTATGTGAATTTCCCAGCATTTTTCCCTAGGCTTTTTCGCAGGCTTTGGCATTCTACCACTATTCAACTTCTTCCTCTAATTTTATTATCCTGCTCTTCACTTCAATCCTGTCGTTATGTAGAAGAATTCTGTCAGCGTATCCTAAAAATAGACCGGTTTCTATAACACCGGGGATTTTTTTAGTATCGTACTCCAAATCCTCAAGCGAATAAACCTGATCAAATTTCACATCTACTATATAGTTTCCACTTTCGGTAGTATAGCGCTCGCCATTTTCTTTAAGCCTAAATGACGCCTCACCAAATTCATCTAATTGCAATAATGTTCTTTCTGCTCCGAAGCTGTCTATCTCAAAAGGAATTTTACCATGCAACCTTTTCACATAGTTCTTTTTTTCAGACACAACTATTAATTCAGTAGCGCTCTGAGCTATCATTTTATCTCTTATAAGAGATTTGCTATCGCGCTTTAGAAAATTAAATTGATTGTCAATCATTGATGCAAACTCAAATGCAACATCTATCTCTTTATCGTTTATCGATGCTATTGGAAGCTTTAAAGATGTGCAAAGAGTTGCTAACTCAAGCGAAGTCGGAACAATTTTTATTTTAAGCTCATTTTCTGTAACCTTTAACGCAATTTTTTTCAAAAAAGTTTCTGAATGCTTGCTAGTGCCTAAGGCAACCGTAATGTTGTCTCTCAGATATTTATCGACCAGGGCTTCGATTATTTCTTCCTCAAGCATTGCACTCACTAAAGCTACATATTAATATTTTTAACTTCTTTTTAACTTTTTGCATTTAGCGAAAAACCGAACAAAAAGAAAACCAATATAAACGCTTTACATTGAGAATTTTTATATGCTTATCACTCAGGAATCTGAGCTTACCTTGGACAAGGAACAACTTAAAGTACTTGCTTCAGATACAAGACTTGAGATTCTAAAGCTTTTGGCCAATAGAAACCACACTGTTTCAGAGCTCGCAACCAAGCTCAGTCATTCTAAATCAACAATCCATGAACATATCAACAGGCTTGTTGAAGCAGGTCTAATCGAACGCGTAAATAGTGGCTATGCAAATAAATGGGTTTATTATAAACTCACAAAAAAAGGAATGCAGCTCTTCGATAGAAACAAGCGCATAGTTGTAATAATTGCTAGCCTTTTCATGCTTCTGGCTTTTTCACAATTAGCACTTCTATTTTTACATAGCTTTTATTTCACAGAATTGGAAATTATGACTTCGAAAGAAACGACTCAAGCAGTACGAGAAAATGCATTTGGTAAAGAAAGTGGGTATAAAATAACTAAAGGCGAAAAAACAGTTGAACCAGCAGCTTCACCAACAGCTGCACCAGAATCAGAAGAGATCCAACATAGCAAAATCCTAACAAGCTCATTGCAAGCGGATCTTTTCTTGTATGGAAGTGCAGCCTGTTTTGTTATAGCTATACTGCTATTCGCTTATTATAGAGCAAGTCCTTCAAGGATCGTTCTAAAAAGGAGATTGTAGGAATTCACAAATGCGCTAATTCTTTCTGAATTCCTTCTTTACGCCTCTGTCTAGACCTTGCTTCTCTTTTAAGTGTAAAGTAGTTTCTAATGCTGGTAGTTATTTCATAGATTAAAGGAACGAAAACAGTAGACTGCATTAATTGCTTATATCGCCGCCGTGAACTATAAAAAATATAACTGCCTGCCAAAAAGCTTGCAGTAAGGGTTATGACCAGCATCGATACCTTGGTGGAAAAAACGACAAAGTGCACAAAGTAGACGTTTATTTTAGAAGCCAATTATTCTTTCTTAATGTACTTCTGGTTGCATTTTTCCTTCGCGCATTTTGATATAAAGTAGGTGCAGAAGAAACAGCCATTCTGCTCCTTCAAATATTTGCAGGTTTTCCAGTTTTCATTTTGAAGCTGCTTTTGTTGCATATCTTCCGATAGTTCATCGGCATCTATAAACTTGGGTTTTGGTTTCTTGTAAGCAATTTCCCTCTGCACGGTTTTTGTCGCTTTTGCAGCAGCAACTATACTGTTTAAGCCCATGCTATAAAATTGTGTGCAATTAGATTTTTAAATGATGAATATCTTCAAGAAAAAGAAAAAGCCTCAGGCGGGATAGATTGTATTTTAGTGGAAATAAGCTTTGAATATTCTTTATTTTGTTTTTAAGTTTATCCTATATGTGAACGGACGGTTGTGTTTAAAAATAAAATTTTAATAAAACCAGCGCTTGGGTGCGGTTTTAGGCAGGAAAACTACTGCAAAGAATCACCCACGATTTTTGCATAATGGCATGTTAAAAGATTACAAAACTCAAAGCCTTAATGAATAATAAATACCCTCGCAATTTTGATTTAAATCCTCCTCTAATAATGGAAAGGGGGACATACTTAATTGAAATTTATGGAGATAAACAACTTAAAAAATGGATATAACTGATAGGTTTTTCAAACGAGAGACATCTAAACAAAATTTATAAGAATTATAGCCCACGGGGGGATTCGAACCCCCGACCTCCACATTACCAGTGTGGCGTTCTGCCACTGAACTACATGGGCGTTCATAAATAACTTCGCAAAGAAGCTTTTTATAAAATTTCCCTCAATTTTTCGAGCTCATCCAATCCTATAAGACATTCTTTGCCGCTTTCCATATTCTTAAGTTTAAACTGCTTCGCTTGCAGCTCCCTTGGACCAAGAATTATTGCATAGGGAATTCCCTTTTTGTTTGCGTACTCCAGGTTCTTCGAAATGTTTCTCTGCATCAGATCAAACTCTGCATTGATTCCAAGCTTTCTTATATTTTGCGTTAGTTCGAGAGCCTGCATTGTAAGCTCTTTATTGACAGCAGTCACAAACACCTTTGTCTTTGTTTCTCCCGGAAGCTTATCCTCAATAGTATCCAAAATCCTATCAACTCCAAAGGAGATGCCTGTTGCTGCTAACTCACGACCACTATATAGGCCTATAAGTTTGTCGTAGCGCCCACCACCGCCGATGCTTGGTCCGCTGGCGATTTTTATCTCCATCACAATGCCAGTGTAATAATCTAAGCCCCTAGCAAGCGCAAGATCAACTTTTACAAATCTGCTCAGCTGCTGCGCTTTAAGATAGCCCATAAGCTCTTTTATCTCCTCTAGCCCTTTAGTGCTCAATTTCCTTTCCTTTATTTTCTCTTCAGCAGCGTTCAAGTCATTTTTCTTAACAATATCTAAAAGCTCTGTGTTTATTCCTTTTTCTTCAAGCTCTTTTTCAACAGCCGCCCAGCCAAGTTTTTCCGCCTTGTCCATAGTTCTAAAGCATTCTGCTAATTGTTCTTCCTTCACGCTACTTGCGAGAGCCAAGCTTTCAAGCAACTCGCGAGAGTTTATTGTTAAGTACGCTTCAATTCCCAATGCTTTTATAACATCATAGCTTAATGCGATGAGCTCGAGTTCCGCTAACACAGAGCTTACACCAATTATATCAACATCTGCTTGCGTAAATTCCCGGTAACGTTTCGCTTGCGGCCTATCGTAGCGATAAACCCTGCCGATCTGATAGCGCTTAAACGGCATCGCTAACTGCTTGTTGCTGGCCACAACTCTTGCAAGAGGCACTGTAAGATCAAAACGCAACCCAAGTGCTCTGCCAGCTTTATCTTCAAATGTATAAAGCTCTTGCTCTATTTCAGCACCAGCAGAGCCTTTTTTAGTGAGCAGGGAGAGCTCTTCAACTATCGGTGTTTCTAAAGGTTCGAATCCATAAAGCTCAAATATGCGCTTACAGGTTTCTTCTATAAATTTCTTTTTGCGCGCTTTTTCTGGTAAGAAATCGCGCATCCCTCTAACTGTTTTAAATTCCATTTATATCACCATAGGGGAGGGCCGTGGCCGGGATTCGAACCCGGGTCGCGGGCTCCACAGGCCCGCATCCTAAACCACTAGACGACCACAGCCATTGTTTCAAAATTTCAGTCTTTTGGCTAATAAAAGAAGCAGAATTAGCAACTATGAAGTAAATCGCCTTTTGAAGCTATAATGGTCATAAGTATAATTATTTGTGGGCATTAATTTAAATTGTTTTTCGTTTTCTTACTCACCTTTTAGTTTGAGGACTGGCCCTACTTTATATTTATGGACTCTGGAGAACCTGAAGAGTAATAATATAACCATGGCACAAGTTATAACTTGCAATAAGAGGATTACTGTAAGCAGAGTCATTATATCAATTGCTGGCAAATATATCACCTCGCAAAAGCGACAATATTATTATTACTTCTTCTTTTAAATATTTATTGTATGCATGCAATAAAAGAAAAGCTGGAGAAGGCAAAAAGCAGAAAGCTGGGGAAGCATGAACAATTACATAAAATCCATAGGCACAAAAACATCCTCAAGAAGAAGATACAGGAACATATTTAGCTACGCGATCAGGCTCCTCACTTTGTCGGCAATTTCTCTTTTAGCAAGTATCAGCACCTTTGTGCCAGGTTTTATTATTGTGTCAGTGCTTGGTATGATGAGCTTTTCCCCCTCATATATTGCAATTATGGCTGAGCCGCTTGGATGCTCTATTTCGCTGACTTTTTTGTGGGCAATTTTGCTTTTTTCAGTAATTTCTACCTCCATTATCTCTGCAGCTCCGCGCGATATAAATGCTAGGTCAAGCACCTCCGGCTTGGTTATGAGTTCTTCTATATACCCAGCTGCTGCAGCTTCCGGGTGTATTACTATGTCAACTCCAAGCTTATTCAAAACACGTTCATTGTAATCCACTTTCCCTAAACGCGTAGCAACTTGTTTTGCACCAAGCTCTTTAGCGATCAGCGATACTACCAGATTAGTTTCATCATTCCCTGCTAAAGCAACTAAAGCATCACACTCTTTAACGTTTGCTTTCTCAAGCGTTTTGCTTTCTGTGGCATCACCTTGAGTTGCCACCACATTGAGCTCATTGCTTATTCGCTCGCATGCTTTAGGGTCTTTATCAATAACCACCACATCGTGGCCTTCTTCCAAAAGCAGTTGCGTTAGGTAATAACCCAAGTTACCAGCGCCAACAACTATCACGTACATATTCAACACTTTTATTATTAGTTAAAAACCCTTTTTATCGTTTTCTCTTGCGAAAATGCAACACGAAGCCCACGATGCTGAATATTGGAATTATTTCCAATCTGCCAACAAACATATTTATTATGAGCATCAGCTCGCTAATGGGATTCATTCCGGGCTTTGTTATACCTGTTGATAAGCCGGCATTTCCCTGAGCAGAAACAACCTCAAACAAAGAATTACTTATGTCCTCCCCATTGAATGTTAGGACAAAGACTCCAATAATAATAAAGAGGGTATATAGGAGGATAAATAAATTTACTTCGGCTATTTCCTCTTCGCTAAGATTTCTTCCTTCAAACTTTTTCGGAAAGAAGCTATCCTTCGGGAGAAGTACCTGCTTCGCTTTCCAGCCTATACTTTTCAAAAATATCAAAAGCCTCGAAATCTTTATTCCACCAGCAGTTGAACCGGAAGAACCACCTATGAACATTGCAACTATCAAAACAAGTTTTACAAATTCTGGCCACATTCGTGCAATACTTGTAGGCACAATGTCAAAGCCACCGCATGTTATTGCAGAAAACGCATAGAAGATTCCATTCTCTATTCCAAGCTTTGGGATGATGAACAGCGCTGAAATAAATCCTATCACGAGCAATGTTTTAAATTCAGCATCCTCAAAATATGCCCTATAATTTTTCTTCCTGAATAGATAATGCACATAGAAACTTGTTGCACCCATCACCATTATTATTATAAGCGATATATCGATCCAAAAGTTGTGCATACCTTCGTTGAGCCAACCAGAATTCTGGCCTGTTAAACCAACGCTTGTAGTGCTCATGCCGGTAGTGGAAATTGCACTCATGCTATAATTTAGTGCATTGAAAGGGTCCATTCCACTTAAATAGAGCATTGCAGTGCCTATAATAGTCATTATTGTATAGATAGTCCATATTTCTCTTACAGAGTTTATTAAGTTTGCTTTTAGCCTTTCTTCACGCCCTTCAGCTATTATAAGCTTACTGGCTTTTGTATAATAACCAAATAAACCCATCAATGCAAGTACAACTATTCCTATGCCGCCAACCCAGCTTAGAAAAGAGCGCCAGAATATTAAACTTAAAGGTGCTATATCTAACAGAGCTACAGAACTGGATTCGGTCGGCGCCATCATTATGCTTAGCCCAGTGGTTGTTAGTGCACTCATGCTTTCAAAGTATGCATCTAAAAATGGCATACCCAATATCCAAGAGAACGGCAATGCAGCTAAGCCAACAAATATAAGCCAAACTAAAACGATAATCAGGAAAGCGTGCTTAAAAGTGGTTTTATCCTCGCTTTTAAAAAGCGTTTTCAGAATAATGCCAATGAGGAAAGTGATTAATCCAGCGATCGCGTAGTAGAATATAACCTCAGGCATTGTTCTGAATTCCAAAAAAAGCACACTTACGATTAGCGGAACAATAAATGCACTTGCAGCTAACCGCAGAACTTCTCCAACATCACGCAACACTATGCGCAAATCCCGCAAGCTATAGCTAACAATCATGTCTAAAAAATAGGGATTTATCCTTTAAAATTTTAACATTCAGCTGTTGCTGTCAAGTTATTTGACATAAAATTAGTTTTTCTATTTTTACGAATTGCATTTTATAGGGGTGAGCCGCTGGAGGGCTGATCCGACTCCAGCAAAAGAGCTTTCCCCAGGAGAGTGATAAAA
>JAGGVE010000033.1 GCA_021163505.1 Candidatus Iainarchaeum sp.
ATTTTATCACTCTCCTGGGGAAAGCTCTTTTGCTGGAGTCGGATCAGCCCTCCAGCGGCTCACCCCTATAAAACGCAATTCGTAAAAATAGAAAAACTAATTTTATGTCAAATAACTTGACAGCAACCAAATAAAGTTACCTTTAAATATAGGAAAAGACTAATTCTAAAATAATAATAACCATTGCAGAGGTGAAAGGATGGATAGAAGGATGTTAGTGATTGCGGTACTCGTTTTACTCTGTGCAAGCGCATTTGCAGTTCCGCTGATGGGCAAAGTTAGAGCATCGAAAGCCGGAATAAGGGCAAGGGTGTTGCAGAGATTCGCAAACCTGTCCGAGGAAAAAAAGGAGGCACTGAAAGAATTTGCACCAGGAAATCTACGCGCTCTTGCTGGGCTTACCACAGAAGAGGTGAAAAAGTTCATTGCGCTAAAGCCGGCAAAACTAAGGAAACTAAAGAGGCTAAGAGTAACACAGCTTGCCAAGCTAAAAAATATTAAGAAAGAGGCTCTGGAAAAGCTTGCAGAATTACCGGAAGATAATATCAAAAAGATCACAAAACTTAAGGTAGCACGTATAAAAAAGCTTGCAAGCAGCAACATTGCAAGGCACATTAAACGCCTTAAGGTAGAGCACCTCTGGCGACTGAGTGAGCTTAGCGATGCAGAGCTGAGCAAAGTGGAAAAATTGAAAGAAACAAATGTGGAAAAGATTGCAGAGCTTCCAAGACCAGCCATGAAGCGCATTCTAATGTTACCTGAAACATTCTTGAAAGATGAGAAGCTCAGCGAAGAAGAGCTGGAAAAGATTGCAGCACTGCCAGACAAGCAGATTAAAAAGCTTGGCAAAATGAAACCTGTGAGAATCAAAAGAATATTGAAAAGACTTCCAAAAACCGGTGTTCTAAAAATAAAATATTTGAGGGCAAAGGAACGCTACCTTATGGCCAAAGAGCGATATCTGAGTGCAAAGGAAAGCTTCCTTGAAATGAGGGAAAAATTCAGAGAGCTTGCAGAGCGTTATAGAAACACATCGCCAGAGGACAAAAATGAGCTAAAGGAAGAGCTCCTCGATAGAGCAATACTTGTGCTTACACACCAAATAGAAGCAGCGATTAGCAGGCTCGAAGCACTGAAGGAAACAGGTTCTGCGCCTGAGGATGTAGACGTTGTACTTGAAGAGCTCAATAGCATGCTAGAAACGCTGGAGAATGAAGAGGTTACTCCCGAGGAGGTTGTAAGTATTGCAAAGAGGCTTAGAGAGCTCTGGATAGAAAAGCATAAACAGTCACAGATTGCAGTGATAAAAAATATTATTGCAAAGCTTGATAGGCTTATAGAAAGGACAGAAACATTGCTAAATAAAGCATCCACGCTGATAGACAAAATGGAAAGTGAAGGATTAAGTGAAGAAAAAGTTGCCAAGCTAAGAAAAGCTTTGCAAAATTTTAAGGATGATTTGCAGTGGTTCAAGGAAAAAGCGAGGAAAGCGAAGGAAACCTATCTTGACCTAAACCAGGACCTTACGCCAGGTGAGATTCACAGGATTGCAGTAAAGGCCAATAGGTTGGCAATGATTGCAAATAGGAAGTTAAAGCGCGACTACGCTTTCCTAATGCGCTTAGCGCACATCTACAAAGCATTGCAGCACAAAGAAGACATAGCACCATTAACAGAAGCCCTGCCAGCACCTGCCGAGATCAGTGATGAAGAACTACAGGAAGCGGGCATAGAACCTGCGGAAACACCGCTTACAGGGGAGGTGAGTGAATGAACACGAAAATTGTTGCAACATTAATAACAATGTTTGCAGTGCTTGCACTTTTGGGCTGTATTCAGCCTGCGGAAAAACCAGCTGAAACGCCAACACCCACAGAAACTCCAACAATTACAGAACCATCTGACGAAGAGCTTGCAAACGAGATAGCCTCAAGCGTTGAAACTCCCACAGAGCTAGCAGACCTAGAACAACTTGAAGTAGATCTCAACGAGCTCAGCGATCTTGCAAGCGAGCTTACTGAAGAAGGGGAAATCGCTGATTCAGGTATAGACGAAAGCACTTTCGAATAAAATGCGCTTTCTTTTCTTTTTCTTCTTTTTTCATATTGATTTGGAAAAAGGGCATGGGCCCGGAGGGATTCGAACCCCCGATCCGCAGCTTAGAAGGCTGCTGCCTTATCCACTAGGCTACGGGCCCAATTAGCTATACAATAATTATTCGCGGAGTAAATTAAAATAGGTTTCGCTGGTTTTCTAAAAACTTTACAAAAAGTTATTTTACTGGAAAGGGGTAAAGCTCGCTAAGCTTGGTCTTTTTGGTTTTTGAAATTATCACCCAAGGATTTCCAAACTGGCTTATAATATGTCTGCAGGCTCCGCAGGGTTGTAAAACCTTGCCGCGTTTCCAGCCAACACGCATGTGCACGGCAACAATTGTTTTTATTTTTCGCTCGCCGCTAGCGAACATGCTCGCGATTGCACCGGTTTCCGCACATATTGAGGTGGGTGCAGAGCTGTGACTCTCAATATTAACACCTTTATAGACATTTCCTTTGTTTGTGATCAAAGCGGCACCAACAGAAGAGGAGAGTGCTTTGCTTTCAATCCTATTTTTCCTTATGGCTCTCTCTGCAACTTTAATAAGCTCTAAATCCTCTTTGCTCAATTTATAAAACCTCATTTGTACTCACCGCATTTCTAAAGAATTGAAAGAAAAATTAATAAAAAACAAAATTCTTTAAGATATTAATACCGACAAAACGTGCTCACTTAAAAAAATATGCGCTGAACACGGCATTTTTTCCTATTTTTTCACATTGAAAATCTTTTCGAATCTTGCTTGTGTAACTATTCGCTTTTCATCTATACTGCAGAGCCAAACATAAAGTTTTTTATTTGAAAAATCTTCTGGAAAAAATTTTGGACGCGTTAGTGTGGTAAAGCAGTTAATTCGCTGTCTTTTGTATAGTTCGAATGACGCCATAGGAAAAACAAATATATATTTGTCCACATTATGCAGATATGCAAGCTTTTCCTTTAATTTCCCTTTTGTAGGCCTGCTCATGAGCTCAAAGCCTATTCTTCTACCATTGCGCTCAATAAGGAAATCGTAAGAACCTTTGCGCCCATTTGGAAGCGAAACCGCATATTCAACAAATAATTTTTCCGGGCACAACTCCTTTATCTTTTCAAGTGTTGCTTTATACATAATTTTTTCTACATAGGTTTGATTTTGCATTTGCATAAAATCATCCATACGCTTGAGCTATGAATATTGCATATAAAGCAAGCAACACAAATGCATCAAGCCTATCCAACGATCTCTTGTAAAATAACATAACGATGAAAAAGATTATAAAAGCAAGAGCAAACAATGCAGTTCTAAAAAGGATTGATGCAACGCTTAGCTCTGAAACAATTGCGCTCAAACCAACAACTAAGAAGATGTTTGTAATTCCACTGCCAATTATATTCCCAATTAGAATGCCCCCTTTATTTCTCTTTATTGCACTTATAGAAACGCTTAGCTCTGGCAAGGAAGTGCCCATTGCGATTATTGTAATTCCGATAAAAGAAGCATTTATATTGAATGTGCTGGAAAGCTTAAGCGCTGACGTTACAAGAAGTTCTGCCCCAACAATAACACCAATAGAATACGCAAAAACTAAAAAGAGCTCTTTGAGAACGCGCTTATCAATTACTATCTTCTGGCCCATATCGCTGATTATCGCCGCGCTACTTTCAGTTAACTCGCGCAAGTATTCAGAGCGCAAGAAATAATTTAGAAAATCTGGAAAACCGTACTGCTCGCGATAACGCTTTTTGGTTCTGAATAAGAAAGTAAAATATGCAATAAAAAGCAATAACAAGAAAAAGCCTTCCAATCTGGAAACAACATTGCCAAAAAGTACAAAAACCAAAGCCAAGGATGCAAAAAGCAAAAATAGTGCATCTCTTTTTATAACCTGCTTATCAACTGATAGTGGAGCAAATAGAAGGGAAATTGCCAAAACAAAACCTATATTTGCAACATTACTTCCAATAACATTTCCTATCACAAGGTCCCCGCTTCCATGCAAAGAAGCAAGCACTGAAGAAACAAGCTCCGGAATAGAAGTTCCAATTGCAACTATTGTTAAACCAACAACGTGTTCGCTGACACCAAAGAGCCTAGCTAAGCGCCCTGCAGATTCAATTAAAGAATCTGATGCCTTTACAAGTAAGCCAAGCCCAACCAGCAGAACCAACAGATAAAACAGCATAAAAATAAGAATATAGGTTCTAAATTAAAAATACTTTTGCTGTAGGCGGCTTTGCATCAAAATTACCGCTACGCATAACTACCCAGATAAGAATTAAATATTCGCATGATTTTTGGTAGCGGGGTTAGAAAAACAGAACCAAAAATCTGTGCAAGGTCCTTTGTAAAGCCTTTGAAGCGCAAGGAGCTTGCTGGAAGAAACACAG
>JAGGVE010000034.1 GCA_021163505.1 Candidatus Iainarchaeum sp.
AACAACTAAGAGAAAAACAACAATAACGATTAGGGGAGCAACTCCTTTTGAATTGAACATAAGAATCATTATAAATAGAAAATAGTTATTTAAAAAACTAACCATTACTGGTTCTATTTTGAAAATTGTTGGGGAAATTTATTAGCAAGCTTGCAAAGGAAAAGCTAAAAAGTGGAAAGCAGCAATAAGGAAGGCTTATTTTTTGATTTTACCACCAACAAAATTTAGAACAGAACCCTCAAAAGGAAAATTTAAATAAACAATAGCAATAATATTTATGCCTCGGTGGTGGTTATGGTTGTCGAAAGCCTTATTATGCCCTTCATGAAAAAAGTAGATCTCGAAAAAAGAAAGAATGAATTGAAAAAAGCAATTGGTGCATTAAGTAGGAAAAAGGATGAGCCAAAGCTTAAAGAATTGAAGCGAGAGCTGAAAAAAATAGAAAAGGCCGAAGAAGTTCTGAAGAAACCTTTACCAACTTTTTATTTTTGGTATTGTAGTGAAAAAGCAGCCAACTTGGCTGAATTTGC
This sequence comes from Candidatus Iainarchaeum sp., assembly GCA_021163505.1. Classification (GTDB taxonomy): domain Archaea; phylum Iainarchaeota; class Iainarchaeia; order Iainarchaeales; family DTGL01; genus DTGL01. The sequence goes on from JAGGVE010000034.1 coordinate 531, forward strand.
AGAAGCTATACAAAAAGCACCTATTAACTCATTGAATCATCATGCCGAGCACCATGATTTTTCAAACTGGCTAAATAAGAGCGTTCCGCAAAGCCTTCTGGTTATGATCAAAGAAGCTGAAAAAAAACGTAACGAAGAGCTTCGAAAAGCATTGTTGCACGCAATAGAAAAGTTTGCTAAGAAAAAACTTGGCATAAATTAAGTACTTTAGACCAAGCTCCTTCTGTTTGAACATAAGTGGAAAATGACTCTAAAATGCCAGAAAACGCCATTTTAGGGCAAAAAAGGGCTATTTTTTAGGCATTATTTTAAATAAGTTTGCATCATTTTTTTAAGCAGAAATCCTGTTAAAATAAAGCGAAGGAGGTAGTTAAATGGAAGATTTGGTTGTTAAATCCAAAGTGAAAGAATATATTAAAAGGAAAGACATAAGGGTTGCAGGGGACTTCTTCGAGGCACTCAATAAAGAGGTCCAGTGGAAGCTTGATAAAGCAGTTGAAAGAGCAACCGCAAACGGCAGAAAGACAGTTAGAGGCTTTGACTTATAAAAGCCTCTTTCCTTCTCCTTTTTCTTTCTTTTAATTAATTGCTATGGTATGATGCGCTTTATTTCATAATAGTTTATATCATTTTCAGAATCGACAACTGCTTGTATTAGAACCGTGTTTATGTTACCACTCAAGCGAACCATTCTGCTAATCTCAGGCATAGAAAAGGTTTCGTCTTGACTACAAACATTTATCACCCATTGCGTGTGTGCTTCACCAGGCTTTTTGCCTTTGGGATAAACGCGCAAATCAAAACCGAACTTATAGCCTGTTTTAACTACATAACCTTTCTCTCGCAAATCTTTGAATACTAAGTATTTCAAATAAAACCTTTTATCGGTTGCTTCTGCAAGCGCTAAGAGCTCTTTTGAAGTTAACTTTTTCCTTCCCTTTTTTATTTCTATCTTCCCTCTTTCAAGAAGGAAAAGCGCTTCTCTAAGATCTAAAACCAGAGTTTTTTCAATGCGCTCGCCAAAACCTTTTTGGCTCAGCTGATCGCGAAGCCTACGATTGCTCACAATTACTTTATCGCCAATAAGCTGGGAATATTTTTTGGTTAGCTTTGCCATGAAAAAACACCTAAAAGGTTGTTAGATTTTAATAGGTAATTTTAAATTAAAATAAGTGACAAAATTATATTAAAAGTGATATTATGCAGGCGATAAACCCTTGGTCCTCAAAAGAAATGAAATATGAAAGAGCTTTCGCTGAGTTTGGCTTGAAGCGATTTCCAGAGAAATGGAAAAAGGAACTAAACCATTACCTGGTCGAAAGAATGGCTGTGGCGCACAGAGATTTTGGAAAAGTGATGCAATGTATAAAAGAAGGAAAACCTTTCATAAATATGACTGGTATAGCTTCAAGCGGTAGCTTGCACCTTGGGCATAAAGTAATAATAGATACGTTCTTGCTTTTCAAATCCTTTGGTGCTAAGAACTATTTTTGCATAGCGGATATAGAGGGTTACACAAGCAGGCCTCAAATAAAAACAATGAAGCAAGCAAAAGAGATAGCAGTGAACAATCTTGCACATGTGCTTGCTTTTGGTCTGAGTAAAAAGGATGTTTATGTGCAGAGCAATTACAAAAATCGTTATTATGCATTTGCCTTTGAGATAAGTAAGAAGATAACTCGCAATATGTTCGAAGCCACTTATGGGCATGTGGATCTGGGCAAGGTTAGCGCAGCATTGCTTCAGTATGCAGATATATTGCATGCTCAATTACCCGAGTTCGAAGGAAAAATGCCAAGTATAACGCCCATTGGATTAGATCAGGACCCACACGCAAGGCTGACACGCGATGTTGTAAAACGCTTACCCTACAATTTGGAAACGCCGTCCTTTATCTACTTCAAGCATCAATCCGGCCTGCTCGAAGGTAGCAAAATGAGCAGTTCAGAGCCAGCAAGCGCAATCTTTTTAGACGATAGCGCTGAGCAGATAAGAGAAAAGGTGAACAATGCATTTACTGGCGGCAGGGAAACCGCAAGCTTGCAAAGAAAGCTTGGCGGAAAGCCTGAAAAATGTAAAGTATGCGAAATACTGCGCTTCCATTACCCTGATTCTGCAGAAGTGCTACGAATAATGGAAGAATGCAGAAAAGGCGAGCGCTTGTGTGGAGAAACAAAGCAGTTTGTAATCGAATTCTTAACAAAACTTTTGAAAAAGCATCAGAAGAAAGTAAAGAAGAAGGAAAAGCTCGCGAGAAAGATTATTTATGAAAAATAGTTCGAGTATTCGCAAATAGCGAGCAAGTATTTAAGTTAGTTATCTATGCACCACTTGCATTTTTTGAGAACACGCTCGCGAGCGATTGCTAAAGCTGCTGCCCTTGTATGCAGAGTGTCGCTGGCTCGCTCAATTACAAGCTTTGTGTTCTTTGTTATCTTTTCCTTAACAAGTTTGAACATTTCCTGCTCTGTGCCACCAATATATTCTACATAGCTTGAGATTACGCCGCCTGCGTTGGCTACAAAGTCAGGTATTATAAGTACGCCTCTCTGCGCAAGCATTTCTTCTACCTCCTGTGTCATTGGAATATTGCTCCCCTCAACTATTAGCTTTGCTTTTACTAAATCAACTTCATGTGCCTGTATTAGATTTGGGATTGCTGCGGTAACCAGAATATCCACATCAAGTTTTATTATGTCGTGATTTGGTAGAATCTGCTTTTCGCCAGCATAGGCAATTACTGAGCCCTTTTTGTCACGTGCTTCAATGAGCCTTTCATAGTCAAGCCCATTTTCATTGTAAACAAGCCCCTTTATATCTGAGACTCCAACAAGCTTGGCACCAGCTTCGCTAAGAAACTTTCCTGCAAAACTTCCAACATTTCCAAAACCTTCTATTGCAACCTTCGCGTTGTTTAGATCCATCTCTAAAAAATCAACTGCAACGCCAGTTGCGTGGAACACGCCAAAGCCAGTGCTTCCTAATTCGTGCGGTAAGCCGCCAAGCTCTTTCGGCTTTCCAGTACAGGCTTTATTGTCGCCCATAGTTTCTGCAAATATGCGCATCTCTTCTTGTGTAATATTCATATCGGGGCCTGCTATATAATGCTCTGGAACAAGTGGTTTTATTGCCTGAGCAAATGCTTGCACTAATTCAGCCTTTCTTTCTTTAGACGGCACATCAGTATCGGCAACAATGCCTGCTTTAGCCCCGCCAAAGGGAATATCTGCTAACGCGTTTTTCCATGTCATTGCTCTTGCAAGCTTTGCGACTTCTTCTACAGTAACAGTTTTCGTTAATCTTATTCCGCCCTTCCCAGGGCCCAAAGCAGTATTATCGATTACAACAAAACCCCTTAAACCAATCTTTGGATTGTGCACAATAAGAACTTTCTCTGGGCCAAAGCCATCAAATCCTAACATTTGTATCACCTTGCAAATATTGGTCAGTAAAGTTTTAAAACATTTGCATAGAAATGCAAGTGTTTTTAGGCAGAAAGCGCAACTATTTCGAGCCCATACGCTGAACTTTTAGAAAGCTTTTTAACAATCTGTCTAAAAAATGAGTTTTCATCTTTCATAAGAGCAATCTTGCTTACTGCTCTCAGCCTGGCTATTCTATCAATTGTTTCTGCTGTAGAGCCCCATTCAAGCAACACCTCGCAGGATTTGCGCTTCTTGCCAAGCTTCGCTTTTATTTGCTCAGCTATCTGCTGCGCTTGTGCAAGCGAACTAGCGGCAATACCAAACGTTTCTTGCAAGGAAGCATCAACAACAATCAGCACTGTTACCTTTCGCATACCCTTTGTTGCTTTCTCCAAGAACTCCTCATTAGCTTCGAGCTTTGTTAGAATAGGTATCAGGACGTGCATAAAAGCACCTACTCAACATATTCATAAAGTTCCCTGCGTCGCTCTAAAATTTCGCCTTTCTCGCGTAGGAGCTCACAAACAATTTTCACAAGAGGTTTATCGATGCGCAAATCCAAAGCAATTCTATCTGCATTAATTGGAGAATTATCCTTAATATATTTGAGTATCACTGGCGCGTATTTATCATAAAGGTCTTTTTTTATGACACAGTACTCTCCATCAAAGGTTCTTATACCAAGTACTTCCTTGCGTTTTATTTCAGAGCTCAATCGCGAAGATAGCTCCTTTGCGGCAACTTCATCTTTTATTATAGCGTAATCATGTTTCTCGAACTGCTTTGCTTGGTCGAAGCGCGGCAGCACAACTGGCTTTAAATGGGCGCTTGCTGGCTCCGCAATGCTTGCTCTTTGCATTGGTTGTAGAGGATACGACTTCGCTAATTGCTGTTTCTGTGTTTGCACTTTTTCCCGCTCTTTTTCCTCAAGTTTCTTTATTTCTTCAGGTGTCTTATAAACTGCTTTCTTGTACTTTTCGGAGAGCTTAAATGGAACTATGCGACCCTGTTTTATGAGCTCTCGGAACCTTTTTAACTCAGCGCCGTTCAAAAACTTCTCAAATTTGCCCTCCACGCGCTCAGCAAGCTTCTTTCGCTTCAAGAGGGAAAATATCTTTTCGTCGATTGCCTTAAACTTTGTATCAGCGCTTTTCTTTTCAACAAGCGCAAACACGCCATTAGTTATCTCAATAAGTTCGTACTCAGCATGCGGCTTCAGACCAAGCTTTGCGGCGTTTGAATCAAGCAGAGAAAGTTGAAAATTGCTCCCTTTTTTATATATTATCACCATCTTGCCCCTATATAGATAGAAATGAAAGAAGTTAAAAGTGTTTGGCTTGCTTTAGGCAAGATGGACCGGCCGGGACTTGAACCCGGAGCCTCTGCCGTGCGAAGGCAGCGCTCTTCCATTGAGCTACCGGCCCACCGATAAGAAATCTCTTGGACGAAATTTAAAAATAACGTATGGTAAGAATATATGAGGTGGTACATTGAAAGAATACAATGCTCCATTCTTTGCTCTGTATGAGAACACTTTTCTTGTTTTGAAGGAAAATTTTGGTGAAGAAAAGGCCTTGGAAATATTCACTAAAATAATGGAACGCGGATTAAAAAAAGCTTACGATGCAATGGGTTTTCAGAAGGGAAACCCTCAAGACTTTGCAAGGGTGCTTCGCGCCAGGGATGAAAGTGTTGGCTTGCATGTTGAATTTCCAGAGGTTTCAGAGAATAAAATAGTTTATCAGTTTCACACAGACCCTTTTCCAAATCTTAAAGGGCAAGTGGAGCCAGAGAAGCTCGATGCGACCTATATGGGCTTTAAGGTGCGCTATCTGCTAGGGAACAACTGGGGCTACAAAACCACCAAACATTTATGGAAAGGAGACCCTTACACAGAGCATGTAATCTTCAAAAAAGAATAAAATTTGTTAACTATACTTGAGGCAGAATTCCTTTTTTGCCTCATCTTGCACGTTATCACAGAGAGTCGGATCATCTATATTAACAGCAATGTCTTTATAACAATCATCTTTAATTTCCTGAACCGTGATGTGCGCGCATAACGAAGCGTCTTTATTCTTAACCGCCACTCTGTAATAACACAAGCTCGCCACATCAGCATCCGAGGATTTGCCGCATAGACTGCTGTCTCCAACCTTTAAAGTAACATTAACATAACACTCGGCTTTTTCATTTTCCTGAGATTCTGGAATATCAACAACTTTATCACAGAAGGATGGGTCGTTTTGTGAATAAGCAAAGCTTTCATAGCAGCCATTTCTCTTCGAATAACCGTAGGGCAAAATCTCAGGAATTTTTTCGCAGAGACTAGGATTATTCGTAGCAGTAGCAAGCCGATAGTAACATGTGCCCTTAACTTCTTCCTCCAAAGCTTTACTACAAATTGAGGGGTCTCCTTTACTCAGAGCTATTTTATAAAAACAATCCTCCTTGCGCAACTCTAATTTTTCACAAATCGAATAATCTTCTTTGATTAGAGCAATTTTTTCATAACAATTCTGTTTCCAATCTCCGCTGTTTTCGCAAGGCGCCGCATCCAAAGTGTTTAATGCTATGGTATAATAACAATACTCGGGGTTAGATGTTTTGTCACAAAGAGAAGCATCATTGAGAGAAGTTGCCAGATCAGAATAGCAGGCTTCGCGCTGTTCTTCCATCATATCACAAATCGCAGGATCCTTTTTCACTTTAGCAACATCTCTGTAACACTCCCATTTCTCTATATATGGCACATTGCCAGAGATTTTATCGCATAGCGAGGCATCTTTCTTATTTAGCGCGACATTTTTATAGCATCTATCTCTTTCAGCATCAGAGGTTATTTTTTCACATAATGCTGGATCTGAAGAAGACTCGCTTACATGCGAATAGCACTGATTCCTGTATGTTTCATTCTCTATCTTTTCGCAAAGCGTGGGATTTTTATTTAGTGAAGCGTAATTTTGATAACATACATCCCTAGTTAACCCACCCCCGAGCCTGTCACAAACTGATGCATCTTTGGCAGCCTCTTTAACCTCTTTAGGTACCTTTATACCAGTTTTTTCTTCAATTTCTTCAAATATATCCTGGCTCTGGCTGGAGGAGGGGTTTGCTTGTGTGCTTGTTTGCTGCAATCCCTCATTTTTCCCCATGCCTTCTGTGCTATTTGAAAATATTAAAAGCAATACACCAGCGAGGAATAGAACAATTGGGATTGCAAACAGCAGATAGAAAAATCTTCCGCTTTTAGCCATATTACATATATAGCACTTGTCATTTAAATAAATAACATTGTGCGGAGCGAAAGATATAAAAATGCCTAAAATGTTTAATAATAGCAGCGGTTTCTATGGAAATATTTAAAGGCAGGGAAACCCCGGGCAGTTTATCCAAAGGCTGGCAGCAATTTATTTTGGGAGCAATTATTTTCTATATCCTTTATTCTGCGCTTTTAGCAAGCTTTTTTGCTAATGCCGTGCAATCGATACTTACCACAGGTACAATCACCCTAAACCACAGCGACTTTGTTATAAATGCTATATATTGCTTTGGGGCAACCTTCTTCATTGTGGTTTTATAAAACGTTACAATGAGGCTTCATCAAGCAGACTCGGCTTTGTGATTTCGGTGGTGGGGGCAATTCTTATACTGTTTGCATTTGCAACAATCTACGAACTCTCCCCAATAATAAAGGATGCACTTGGCGAGCACACACTTTACACCTTAAGAAAGCCAAATATAGTGAAAACCTTAGGCTCTATGGTTTTCTATTATGTGGTCGGTTTTTTCTGGGTTGCAAAAGGGAATAAATTGAATGAAGGAAAAACACCATTTGCAGGAGTATTGGCCATACTGGTACTTCCTATCGCCATACTTGCAACAGTATTCACATTTGGCTTAATAGTTCAGGATATTGTTACGGCAGTTCTCTTAGGCGCTGGAAAACTGAAGCTTACGGATATTGCTGCAAATCTTATATTAATGGCTATTTTTTCATCAATAAGCATTGCGCTTTTCCGCATGTTCCTCAACAGCGATTTCAGAGAACCGATATTTAGATTGCAGAGCACTGCGCTTAAAATAGCAGGTGCTGGCTATGCCGGTCTTTTCTTCCTGGCATTGCTTGGTTTTTCAAACCTTTTGCTCATTGATTTTGGACATATGAAAATTCTTAAAGCTCTGGCCATTGTATTCGGGTGGCTTCTTCCCACAGCATTTTATGGCACCATGGTACTTGCTATGTTCAAACTTTCCCGCTTCATAGAGCAGGTTGGAAAGAAAGGCTTGGAAATACGTGTTGGGCAGGAAACGGTGCTGCAACCTGAAAAAACTTCCGTACCACAGCTCGCGGAAGAGGAACTGAAAAAGGAACTTAAAAGCATATTGGAAGACAGAAAGAGCCTGCACACAGAACTGAGAGAGCACAAAGGCTTACAGAGAGGAAGAAAAGAAGTGTTACAATGATGGTGTCCTCTTTGAAAAAGAGCACACAGAATATAAAAAAGATGCTCTGGAAAAAGTGTTGCCCAAAGAAGGCTTCCCTAGGAAGATTGTTGATGAAATAATAAGAAGGATAGGTCTTGATAAGTAAAGTTTGCTGATTAAGGTTGTGCTATTCCTGCTCTTTTCCGTATCTCTTCTGCAAGCTTTTTTAGCTCATTAAAATCAGCTTGCGGACCTAACAACGTGGTTACATAGCCTGGATACTTTTCAAAGAACATTCTTTGCTTAGCTTCTATGCCGCTAGCATTCTTAGATACTCCGTGCAAAGGGTAGAGCTTTATGTGCGCATGGTCTATGCCTGTACCTTCCATCACCATTGCTACTCTTTGCACATTAAGACCTTTTTCAAGAATCTTTGCTACATGCTTTGCAGCATTAAGTAGCTTGGCATAATCCTCCGAAGCCATATCAAATACATAAGAATCGTGGTGCCTCTTTGGCAGTACCAAAGCTGCGCCTTTTGTATTTGGGTTTATGTCTAAAATTGCGATATGCTCTTCGCTTTCCCATATCTTAGCAGAAGGAATCTCGCCCTTAGCGATTTTGCAGAATATGCAGCCCATAGAAGATAGTGAAGCGGTAAATTTTTATAAAAATAACAGTCAGCATTTAAGGCAACCGCACAGCCGCTTGCTACATATTGCTGAAACAGTCACTAAACGTAAAGTTATTTAATAGAACAGCTATTTTTTACAGTATGGCAATGAAAAGGAGCAGGGCTCGCCAAAAAACAAAGAGAAACAGTGGGGCAGCGCACAGGAAGTACTATGAAAAGGCTCGTAAATGGTACAGAATTCGCGGCAAAATAAAGGTAGAGGGTTTTGAACCGCTGAGCTTTGAGCGCCACGGACCGTTAATTGAACTGAAAGACAAAGGAAGCAGCATAGCAAAGGCGCCTATTAATATATATGAAAAGCCATTGTTTGCTTTTAGGGCAACGCATGGGAACAACAGATGTGTAATAGTAACTAAAAAGATTGAAGCATATAAAGGACAAACAAAAGTACGATTCAATGCATACCAAGGCATTCCAGGAGAGGATGGTTTTCTATTACCAATGAAGTTCGCATTTGCAGATGCCACATACCTGCCTAAGCATGGAGCAGTAATAATGAGTAATTTTAGATGGTTAAATAGCGATCGCAGGCATGGTCAGCAAGGCTCGCTTAACTCGGTTGATCTTGCACCAAGCTGGATAAAAGGCAAGGGCTTCGGCTTATTTTTAGACTCTTTAAGACTTGTTGAAATATCAAAACTTGGGGCAAAAAAATGGTTTACAACAATATTGCAGAACCCGCACAGCAAGGGTTTTGCAAATCTTCGAGGTTTCAGAAAACTTACAAGAGAGGAAGCTAAATACATTCAAAAAAACTTTGCACAAAAAGAAACCATAGCAGATATAACGAGGCACTGGAGAGTAAAGGATATAACACCAATAAAAAGGCCCAATAAAACAACAGGGCTTCTACTAAAATAAAAAATCTCAAGAGCCAGCAGCTTGCTAAATCGAAAATAATTTAATATACCTGATTCCTAATATAAGTAATATTTAATTAGTGAGTGCGATGGCTGAAAAAAAAGCAGTTGAAAGAATGCCTGCTGAAGAAGATAGGGATCTATTTGAGGAAGTGTTTGGCTTAGATGAGGAACTGAAGGAAGCAAGGAAAAGATTGAGGGAGCTCGCGAAGAAAGAAGAAGAAAAGCTAAATAAGGAAGCAGAAAAAGCAGGAGGGAGCGGAGATTTAAAGAGCCAAGACGAAGAAGCTGAAAAGAGCATATATGCTGAACAGACTAGTGAAAGCGAAGAAGTTAGTGATGTTAGCAATACTTTAGAAACAAGGCAAGTGGAAAAGCTGCATAGAGAAAAGGAGGTGCGCAAGAAGAGCAAAGCGGAAAAAGCGAAGCGCACTAAAAAGAGCACAGCTAAAGGAAAAAGCGTTGTTGAGGCAAAGGAACCTGAAAAAGATATCGCAAAACAGAAAGAAGGAGAAGAAGCGAGAAAAGCAGAGCATGCAGAGGTTAAAATTAAGGAAGGTATCGAAGGTAGCAAAGAAGGGAAAGCAGAGAAGGTTGGAAAAAAAGATAAACCAAAAATGGGCAGAGTAGTAGTAGCTGAAGGTGGCGAAGCGGTATTGCCAAAGCTTAGCTTCCTTGAGGATGAGTTTGGCAGGGTATTTATTGGGCGCAAAAAGTCTGTTTATGAAAAATATGGTTCGGAAGCTGGTTTGTTTATTGGCAGAGTTCGAGAAAAAGGTTACGAGCAGAAGGATGTTTTGCTCGATAGCTTGAATCCGCACGTTGTTTTTGTTTGCGGTGCTCGTGGCAGCGGCAAAAGCTACGTTCTTGGCGTAATCGCAGAGGAACTTGCTTTAAAGAATAAAAATGTCGGAATTATTGTTGTTGATCCGGTCGGCGTATTCTGGAGCATGCGCTATCCAAATAGGGAAGAAAAGGAAGTACAAGCGTTAGAAAAATGGGGTTTGAAGCCCCAAGGCTTGGACAACATTTTGGTATTCATTCCGAAAGGAATGGAAAAGCATACTCCGCAAGGCACTTATGATGCAACATTTTCAATAAAACCTTCGATGTTAAATGCTCAGGACTGGTGCCTTACATTTGGAATAGATAGATTTAGTCCGACTGGTTTGCTACTTGAAAAGGCTCTTGAGAAGGTAGAAAAGGGTTATATAACCATTGATAAAGAGCGTATCAAGGGAACAAAGGATTATTCAATTGATGACATTATATTCTGCCTTGAAAATGATGCTGAGCTAAATTCTCGAGATAGAGGGTATAAAGTAGATTCAGTAAGAGCATTGACGAGTAGGTTTGAGGCAGCTAAGTCTTGGGGTGTTTTTGATACCAGAGGCACACCGCTAAGCGAACTTAGCAGAGAAAACCAGCTCACAATAATAGATACAAGCTTCTTGGACGATAACGTAACTTCTCTAGTAATAGGAATACTCGCAAGGCGCATATTGGCTGCAAGAAAGATTGCAACTAGGCGCGAAGCGGCAAAACGCTTCGAAACACCCAGCGAAGATCTGCTTGAGATAGAGATTCCACCAACATGGCTCTTTATAGATGAAGCACACACGCTAATCCCAAGTGGCAATGTAAAAACAGCTGCAAGCGATGCGCTCATAGAATATGTGAAGCAGGGGCGCAGACCTGGTTGCTCGCTCGTATTTGCAACGCAGCAGCCATCAGCTATTGACACTAAAGTTCTGAGCCAGCTTGATATAATAATAGTGCATAAGCTTGTATTCAACGATGATATAAAAGCGGTTTATAAGAGAACTCCAGCAATCATCCCGCACAAATATAAAGCTGGTGCTTTTATAAGGACTCTGCCTGTTGGCGTCGCTTTGGTTGGCGACCGCAGAGAGGAAACCAGCAGAGCATTCATAATGAAGATAAGGCCAAGGATGAGTCAGCATGAAGGCAGAGAAACGGAAACGATTGAAACAAAAACTGTGCTGAGCAATGAGCAAGTGCTGAAACTCATAAGCTCGCTATATTGGGCAAGGTTGAAAAGGGATAATAAAGCAAAGATTGTGGAAATAGAAAGAACGCTGAATTCGCTAAACGCTAAATATAGCTCGAGTGTTGCATTGCAAGAGGTTCTTGAAGCACTTGAAGAGAAAGGAGCAAAAGTAGATGAAGAGAAGGGAGTAATATTCCTTGAAGAAGAGGTACCAAAAGCGGTTGAAGAACATAGAGAAAAAGCGGAAGAAGTAGAAGCAGCTAGGGAATCAGCGCCGGAGCGAGCTCTGCAAGCTGAGTCCGTAGAGCTACTTGCATTTCCAGTGCAGTGTTCAAGAGAAAAAGCCGAGGCCACAATGAGGAAAAAGCTCGCTAAGCTGTTTGGGCTTATCCCTGGCAATGAAAGGCTAATTGAGGTGAATCTCAAATATATTCCAGTATACAGGGTAGAATTTAACTATTTCAATGAGCGGAATGCTTTCAGGCAAAGTGTGCTGTTTATAAATTCTTATACTGGAGAATTCCTGCACTTCAAAGATGGGTTTGTGGAATCTAAAGGGCTTAAGGAGCTTTATGAATTGAATGATGCAGAAATAACTGTGCTGAATTTCTTAACGCAACCTTTAACCGCTCGGCAGGTGAGCAAAAAGGCATTCATGGATGAAAACAAGGTGAAAAGAATATTGAAAAAGCTTGTCGAAAAGGAGCTTGTTAAAAGGATTGAAAAGAATGGAAGTATAATGTATTGCTTGAAGATGAAATTTGATTTGCCGAGGAGTCCATTGCATAGTTTGCACCTATCGCTTCAAAAGCTTCCTTTAGTGACTGCTGAAGTGCTAATGAAAGAGAAAGAAAGATACTCAAAGAAAGAAGTTCGCGAACTATTGCAAAAAATCTGGAAGAAGCTTGTTGTAACAGCTATAAAAGAAATCTATTGGCCTGTTTATGAAGGAATTATTGAAGATATAAAAACAGGCAAACGCAGAAGCATGCATGTAGATGCATTTACAGGCAAGGAGCTCCAGTTTGTTTAGCGTTCTAACTGCACATTATCCTTGATGCTTTTTCTAACAAATATGCCTGGATAAATAAAACAGTTTTTCCCTATTATCACACCACAATTTATACAAGCGTTTACGCCTGTTTTTGTACCAGATTTTATAAAAGCGCCTAATTTGCGCCTCTTGGAATCAACCTTGTTGCCGTAAAAATCAACTTTAACATTACAATCATCGAATCTTAAGTTTGCTATTTTTGTGCCAGCGCCAAGGTTTACATTTTCACCTATTACTGAGTCGCCAACATATGAGAAATGCGGAACGTTGGTTTTAGAAAGTATTATAGAGTTTTTTATTTCAGAGTTTGTGATCTTGCAGTTATCAGCTATAAGAACATTGCCGCGCAGATATGCATTAGGGCCGATTGTGCAGTTTTCACCTATGTGGGCATTTCCTTCTATTCGCGAACCTGCTTTTATTACAGAACCTTTACCGAGAAAAAGCTTTCCATCTATATGAACATTCTTTTCAACTATACCAAGAACCTTTTCTTCTACTTCGATACTCTCAAGTTCGTCTATGAGCTTCCAGTACTCTGGCTTTTCTTCATCCATAAGCTTTTTTGCCTTTGAAAAAAGTTGTAAGCAATTCATGCTCCCAGCTCCTTTCTTATTGCACTAGCGATATTTTCAGCTAACTCCTTTATTTCCTTTTCGTTTCTGCCCTCTAACATGACCCTAGCCAATTGCTCTGTGCCAGAATAGCGAACAAAAACTCTACCATTGTTAGCTAGCCTATGCTCCGCTTCTTTTATTGCTTTCTGCACCGTTCGCACTTTTTCGAACGGAATCTTTCCCTTTACCGGAATATTAATAAGTATCTGTGGATATGGTTTGAATATCTTCAGCAGCTTGCTCAGTGGTTTTGAGCTTTCTTTCATTATGCGCACCAATTGTAGAGAAGCTATTATTGCATCCGGGCTCGCGCAGTAGTCTCCAAATAGTATATGCCCTGATTGTTCACCACCCAAATTAATGCCATGCTCGCGCATTGCGCTTGCAACGTACTTATCGCCAACGTCTGTGCGCAAAACATTTATGCCAAGCTCGTGCAGGCATTCATCTAAAGCAAGGTTGCTCATCTTTGTTGCAACTATCGCGTTTTTGGTCAGCAACCCTTTTTCGAACATGTACTTTGCAAATATTGCTAAAAGAGCATCGCCGCTTGCGATATTGCCATTCTCATCACAAACAACCAAGCGATCGGCATCGCCATCAAACGCAATACCTAAATTGGCGTTCCTCTTTTTCACTTCTTTTTGCATCGCTTGCGGATTCAAAGCACCGCAATCCTTATTTATGTTCAGGCCGTTTGGCTTAACATTCAAAACAAAAACTTCAGCGCCAAGTTCAGCAAACACTTTTGGAGCAATCGCATAGCTTGCGCCGTTAGCACAATCTATAACAACTCGCATACCTTCAAGCGAATAATTTTCAATAGTGTTTTTTACAAGCTCTATGTAACGACCGCGAGCATCATCTATTCTATAGGCTTTTCCTATCTCGTTTCCGTTTTCAGAATCATTTAAATTTGCAAATATTTGTTCTATCTCCTGTTCAGCGTTTTCATCAAGCTTGTAGCCCCGCTCATTGAATATCTTTATGCCGTTGTGCTCAGCAGGATTATGGGAAGCACTTATAACAATGCCTGCATTGCAGTTTAGCGATTTTGTTAAATGTGACACAGCTGGAGTGGGCATTGGGCCCACAAGTAAAACATTAGCGCCTGCCGAAAGTAAGCCTGCTGTTAGAGCATATTCTATCATATAGCCGCTTAGCCTAGTGTCTTTACCTATGACAACGCTTGCTTTAGGATTTTTCCTTTTAAGGAATACTCCAAGTGATTTGCCAATCCTTACAACTGTTGTAGGTTCAATGGGAAACTTGTTTGCGATGCCACGAATTCCATCTGTGCCAAAAAGCTTTTCCATAAAAACACCTCATTTAACAGTTACAGATTTTGCAAGATTCCTTGGCTTATCTGGGTCAAGATTGCGTGAAAGCGCCAGGTAATACGCCAGGAGCTGTATAGGGATTATTGACAGAATCGAAAACAATTTTGATTTTGGGATAGCAAAGAAGTAATCAAAGCATTTCGCTTTTTCAGAGGAAACACCAATTATAAAGCCGCCTCTTGATTTCGCTTCTATCGCATTGGTTATGCTTTCATCGCTAGCATCAGAAGCAAACGCAATAACAGGAACATTCTTTTCAATCAAAGCGATTGTTCCATGCTTCAGTTCAGCTGAAGCAAAGCCTTCGGCATGAATATAGCTAACCTCCTTTATCTTCAGAGCTGCTTCTAAAGCGGTTACAGCACTTTCTCGCTTGCCTATTATAAATATACTCTTGGCGTTTTTCAATTTCTTAGCAAGCCTTTTAGCTTTGCTCTCATTTGTCTTTATAATCGTGGGCACAAGCCTTGCCGCTTCGCTCAATTCTTTCTTTGCTTGCTCGTGTTTCTTTATGAGTGAATTCGCAAGCAGATAAAGTACTGAAAGCTGAGCCAAATAGCTCTTTGTTGCAAGCACACATATTTCCGGGCCTGCATTCATCATTATAGTTGCATCTGCCAAGCGAGTTAAACTTGAACCAACAACATTAACAATACCTATTACACTCGCGCCTTTTTCCTTAGCGCTCTTTACAGCTTCAAGTATATCAGCGGTTTCGCCGCTCTGCGATAATGCAATAACAACTGTTCTTTTATTCACAAGGTTTAGAAAGTTTTGGAATTCAGAAGCAAGTATCGCATTAGCCTGAATTGAAGCTATGCTTGCAAAGAAATAGCTCCCAAACATGGCAGCATGCATGCTTGTTCCACAGCCGATTATGAAAACTTTTTCAGCTTGCTTTATGAGCTTTGTAACTTTTTCAATCAAAGCATTGCTTTGCAAAGAAGCATTTTTTATAGCCTGCTCCTGCTCATATATTTCCTTGAGCATGTAGTGCTCAAAGCCTCGCTTATCAGCTGAATGAAGCTTTAAATCAATCTTCTTAACGGGTTTATTAATCCGCTTTCCTGTTTCAATATCGTAAACCTTTGCTTTGCGATTAAATTCAATGAGCTCTGAGTCTTCTAAGAACATCGCTTTTGTTGCATAAGGAGCTATCGCCTGCATATCACTAGCAAGCAAAAAAGTGCCATTAGCAAAACCAGCAACAAGAGGCGAGCCTCTCCTAGCGCCAATTAAAGAGTTGTGCAGCTCAGAAATTGCTACAATAGCATAGCTTCCTTTCAAATGTAACAATGCTTTTCTAACAGACTCTCTAAAGCATAGGTTCCTGCTTAAGTAGAGCTCTATAAGCATAGGTATTACCTCTGTATCGGTTTCTGTTGAGAAGGAGAAGCCTTTCTTTGCTAAAAAGTCTCTCAGCTCTTGAAAGTTCTCAATGACGCCGTTATGCACTACGGCAATCTTTCCATTTTGTGATATATGTGGGTGAGCGTTCCTTACGGAAATTTTGCCGTGAGTGGCCCATCGCGTGTGACCTATCGCACAAGAGCCGTAAAACATTTTTTTTGGAAGCTTTGTGATCTTTCCTGTGCGTTTGTATATAAGCAAACCGTCATTTTTTACAGCAAGCCCCCAGCTATCATACCCTCTATAATCTAACCTTTTCAACCCCTCGTAAGCGATTTTGCCTGCATTGCTATTCTTGCAGAGCACACCTATTATTCCGCACATAAGAACCACAAAATTTGTGTATTAATAAATTCTCTTGCAAAGTTTTTAAATCCCGCTAAAAATTGTATAAAACCACTAAAAAAGAATTAATAAAATGTTAAGCAAAAAACGCGTTATAAATAAAAAGGTTTCTTAATACTATTAAAAAATATTTAATAATGGTAAAAATTCTATTATGGTGGTATATTGTTAGCGCGCGTATCTTTTCAAAAGGACAACAAATACTTCATATGTGACGCTGAAGTGCTTGAATCTATAGAAAAGATAAAACCTCTGCTTAGCGAAAAATGCTGGCTGATATTCAAGGAGCTCGCGAAAAAAGAGAGCTACCCTGCCAAGCTAGCGAAGAAGCTGAATATGCAGCAGCAGGAGGTTTATTATTATATAAACAAGCTTCGCAATGCTAACTTGGTTGAGCTTACAAAGCGCGAAGAAAAGCGCGGCGGCTTGGCAAAGTACTATAAAGTCAAAACAAGCTGCTTTGCGTTCATGCCTGATTTTGGCTCTGGAAGCGTAGCAAAGGTTCAAGGTATTGAAAAGGGCATGCCAAAACCATTGCAAAAGTTCTTCCATCCGTTCATAAAGGATCAGGAGTTGAATGCTAAAATAGTTGTTGGCGCTCCGGATTCGCATGGTGAAT
The DNA here is from genome assembly GCA_021163505.1 of Candidatus Iainarchaeum sp. Classification (GTDB taxonomy): domain Archaea; phylum Iainarchaeota; class Iainarchaeia; order Iainarchaeales; family DTGL01; genus DTGL01. The sequence goes on from JAGGVE010000034.1 coordinate 17,334, forward strand.
TTAAAGCGAGGGCAAGAGACGCGCACATAGCTGTAGAACTTGCTGGCTTTTTGGGAACACTGTGCAAAAGCATTCGTTATCCTTTCGTATTTTTGGATACTATGCTTAAGCACATAAGTCAAATAAACGATAATATCATTGTAATTGGTGGCCCCATAACAAACAAAACAAGCCGCGAAGCTAACGAACACCTTTCAGTGAAATTCGAACAGAAAAATGCCCACTGGTTAATAAAAAGCGAGAACTCAGGCAAGGAGTATACAGAGGATTCCGTAGGCATAATTGAAAAAATCGCACATCCGTACTTTGATGACAAGGCAATACTCTTTCTTGCAGGTAAGAGAAATGCTGGCACCAAAGCAGCGATACTCGCTTTGATCCAAAACACTGAAGAGATAATAAAGCCGAATCGCTTTAACAAGGAAAACCATGCGCATGTTGTTGAAGGTCTCGATTTGGACAGTGACGGCTTAATAGACCATGTGGAGATTTTGGAGTAATGCTCCCAATCAGCAAATGGATTTCATCAAAGAAAAAGAATAAAAAGCCTCATTTCCTATATTAAAAGAAGCTAATAACGTGAAAGCGTGGTTTAAATGCTAAATGCTATGTATGGCTCTCTGAAAGCGGTTTTGAAAAAACCGCATGGCCTAATAATTCCACTTGTCGCATCGCTCTTGAGCGCGTATTTTTTCATACTGTTTATTCGCACAATTATAGAAATATTGGTTGATAATGCATTGTATGCAAATACTTTGCAGGAAAGTGTTTTTGCAACACTGATGTTTATTGCGAAGGTAAAATCAGCAGAGTTGCTAAAGATCTTTGCACTAGCGCTTGCCAACTCATGGGTCGGCATTTTTATTGGGATTTATTATTGTAAGTTCATAGCTTTGGTTGAAAAAGCCAGTACTTTCAGCAAGGCGGTTAAGTTTGCATTTAAATCATTATGGCATTCAATAGCTCTGCTCATAATCAGTATTATCTTCTTTGCAGCATTTGGTGTTGGTGCTTACATAATAATGTGGCTTTTCGGATTCAATTTTTTGCTGAGCTTTTTTGCACTACTCTTTCTCGGCTTGCTTATGGCCATAGCTGGTTTGCGCCTTTTTATGTTTGCTCTGCCTGCGCTTGCATACGAAAAAATAAATGCAAGGAAAGCACTGCAGAGAAGCTGGCATTTTACTGAAGAGTTCTTCTGGCAATCATTGGCTTTAGCAATTGTTCTTACTTTTGTAGTCTTCCTTATATTCGCGCTTCAGCAATATATTCTGAACTTCTTTGACGATACGCTTGCAATACTAATAATTTATTCTCTTTTTAATAGCTTTGTAGTAGCATTTTCCTTTGGCACTCTCAGCATATACTATGCGGAGAGCCGCACTAAAGCTAAATGACAGCGATTCCCATGATGGAGCTTAAAGAGCTAAAGCTTAAGAACTTCAAATCATTTAAAAAGGCGAAGATACCCTTTAAGAGAGGATTCACCGTTATTGTAGGCCCCAACGGCTCTGGAAAAAGCAACATATTAGATGCTTTGCTCTTTGTGCTTGGCGAAACTTCAATGAAAAGTTTGCGAGCATCACGCATAACAGACCTAATAAACAACGCTACGCAAGAGAATTATGGCAAAGTTGAACTTAAAATAAAGAAAGGTAAAGAAACAACAACGATAAGCAGGACAATTGATAGGAAAGGCAAAAGCATATGCAGAATAAACGATGAACGAAAATCACTAAGCGAGCTAACTTCACTTGTTTCTGAATTGGGGTTAAGGAACAGCTACAACTTTGTTGCACAAGGGGATGTAACACGGATTATTGAAATGAGTCCTGAACAAAGAAGAACTATAATCGATGAGCTTGCAGGCATAAAGGAGTTTGAGCTCAAGCGCGAAGAAGCTCAAAAAAATCTAGATAAAGTCAATGAAAAGATAAAAGATGTGAATCTAGTTTTACACGAGAGATTGGCAAGGCTTGAAGAGCTCGAAAAGGAACGCAAACAGGCTGAGCGCTATAAAGAGCTAACTGAGCGGAAGGATTCAATAAAAGCAACCATTCTGAAGAAAGAGATAGATGCTATTAATGCGGAAGTGAAAAAGGCAAAAGAAAAACTAAAGAAGAATCGCGAAGCTCTCGAAAAAAAGGAGAAAGAAGCAGAGAAAATAAAGAAGAAAATTGCTGATTTAGAAAACAAAAACGAAGCGTTATCCAACAAAATCCTTGCTGAGCAAGAGAAAGCGTTTGAGGAATTTGGCAAACAGATAGAAGAGCTAAAAGCAGAGGATAGAGTTTTAGAGGAGCAGATACTCTCACATAGAACAATGCTCAGCAAACTTGAACAACAAGAGAATGAGCTTGCTGAAGAACTGAAGGCTCTGCTCGAGCAAAAGAGAGCTGAACGAAAAAGCGTTAGCGCTTATGAAAAAGAACTTGGCGAGGTGGAAAAAGAAAGCTTACGCCTTGAGCAAAGGCTCAGAGCAGTTGAGGAAGAAGCAAAAGATGTAGAGGAAAGAATTGCAAGCATAGAAGCTGAAATTAGCAAAATAGAAGCAAACAGAGAAACACTTCAAGAAAAACTTATGGAAAAACGCGCTGAGCATAGTGAAATCAAAAAAGAGAACGAGATGCGCCAGCTAAGAATAAAAGAGCTCAAAGAAAAAATTCAGAGTTTAAAAGATGAGCAAGAGAAATTTGCTAAGTTGAAAACACATATAAAACTCCTAGAAAGTAAGAATTTGGAGGCAATGCTAAAGCAACTAAAAGAGCGCGAGAACGCGCTTATAGGAAAAGAGAAAGAGCTTTTAGCGAGAATTGCGCAAACAAGAGAGGCCATTGAAAAGCTAAAAAAGGCAAGCTCGTTGTGCCCTGTATGCGAAAGCACTTTAAACGAGCGTAAAAAAAAGATACTAATTGAAAAAAAGAATAATGAAATAAAACGCTTCGAAGCACAACACAAAGACATTATAAAAAGACTGAAAGAGATCACTGAGCAAATTGGTGCGGTGGAAAAAGAGATTGAAAAGCTAAATGAATTAAAAAGAGAGTATGCGCGCTATGAAAATGTAGCCAATGAGCTCAAAGAGCTTGCCAACGCGTTAGAAAACGAGAAAGCCCAGATAAAAGATTTGGGAGGCTTAGAAAGAGAGATTGGAAATATTGAAAAAGAGCTTGAAAGGCTCAAAGCTGAAAAAGAATTAAAGCTTGCTGAGCTCAAAGAGCTTGAGGTAAGTGAGGAACTTTCGCTTAGAACAAAGGCAACAGAACTAAAGCACAGGAAAGAATTCCTGAAAAATAATATAAAACATGCCAAACAAAACATTGAGAAGCTCGAAAGCGATGCAAGCAGAATTAGGGCACGTATAGAATCTATTGAAAAGGAGAAAGAAGATATTGCAAAGGAGATTGAGGAAAAAAGTGAAAAGATTGAAAAGCTCAAAGAAAAATTGCTGAAGCTTGAAACTGAAAAAACCAAAAAGAGCGAATCATTAAGAGAACTAATAAATAAAAAGGAAAGCATCGCTACCCAAACTGAAAAGATGAGGCATAGCTTAGATTCTTTCGAATCCGAGAAAAGGTTGCTTGAAAGAGAAATAAATGAAGCGAGAGTCGATATAGGAAAGAATGAGGTAAGGCTAGCTGACCTGGAGGAGGAACTGAAAAGTTTTCAGGGAGTTAGGTTCTTGATGGACCTCAGCCTGAAAGAGCTAAAGAAAGAGTTGCCAAAGATTGAAAAGGAATTAGGATCAATAGGCCCTGTAAATCTGCGAGCAGCAGAATCGATAAAGGAAGAAGAAGAATCACTGCTTGAGGTGAAAGAAAAGATTCAAAAGCTCGAGCGAGAGAGAGATGCAGTAATAGATATGATAAATAAGATAGAAGTGAAGAAAAAGGAGGTATTTATGAATTGCTTTAATTCTATAAGGAAAAACTTTGCAGAGATGTTTTATAATTTCTTTGAAGGCAATGCAGAATTAAAACTTACTGACTATGAAGATCCGAGCAATGCCGGACTGATCATAGAAGCAAAGTATAAAGGAAAGGCGTTACAGTCGATTGATAGTATGAGCGGTGGTGAGAAATCACTTACAGCATTGGCGTTCATATTTGCAATACTGCTATATAAGCCTGCTCCGCTCTATGTTTTTGATGAAGCAGATGCTGCATTAGATGAGATAAACTCAGCAAAGGTCGCAAAAGCAATAAAGGAGTTCTCAAAGAAAGCGCAGATAATTGCAATAACTCACAACCATAATATAATAAGAGATGCTGACCAAATAATTGGGGTTACTCTGGCAAAGGACAAGTCAAGCGTTATTGGGCTGGACCTCAAGCAGAAGCTCTTGGAGAACGCTTAGTTCTTTTGTTGGGTTTTGCTTTGGCACCTTTTGTCCTTACACTCGGGCGCTTCAAGGATTTTGTAAGCTTTTTTATTTTTTGTTCCTCTTCAGCAAGCTGTTTTTCCTCAGCGGTAAGTTCTTTTTGTATGCGTTCTAATCTTGCAACATACTCTCCTACTGCTTTTTTATAATCCTCCTCAAGAAGCTCGCCTGCCTGATACTGCTTTTTTATCTGATCGAGCATAAATTGAAGTTCTTTTAGCTGTGCCCTATGCCTATCTATTTCAAGAAGCTGCTTAGATTTATGCGAAAGCTCCTCCTTTAGCAGTTTCAGTTGTTCCTCGTAAATTTGCTTTGTAGCAACATAAGATTCGTGGGTTATTAAATTGCGCGCAAGCTTTCTATCCAAATCGTGCAATGCTTTTTCCAAGGTTGCGATTTTTGCTTTTATCTGTTCTTTTTCGGTAAGTGGCGCTTTGCTTTCTCTTGTATGGAAGAATATTATAAGAATCGCTACAACAAAAGAGGCAAGGATAAGAACAGCTATAGCAATGCCTGCTGTAACAGCAAGCTTATTCAATGACTCTGATTCGGGTTGCGGTTTTTCTGGGCTTATTTCAGGGAGTGACTCAGTAAAGGGTGTGTGCTCTGTTTTTTTAAACGCCTCTTTTGCATAATTTGCAGCATTTAAAATCTCATCTGCAAACAATGCTAAGTTTAAGCCAGCCTTTGCATTCTCTATTGCTCTGCCCAACGCATTCTGTTCTTTGAGGTGCTTTGCTAATTTGAGGAAATATTCTGCATGCGCAATATAGAGTTCTGCCCAGACCGCTTCTTCGTTTCTGCGAAGCTTGTTTTTAACGCTTGCGATTTTTGTTTCCAATGATGCTATCAGTTCTGAAAGGCTCTTGCCCTTCATATTATTGTAGGAGCTGCATAAACCATAGGCGCTTGCAGCATCAAAGAGTGCAGCATCGCACCAGCCTTTTTTAAGCTCAAGCTTTGCAGCATCCAAGCGCCTCTTGATGTCCTCATCTTCTTCATATAAAAGGGCAACGCAGTTTTCTGCCTTTATTATATATTCCTTAGCTTTATCCTCTAAAAGAGGTTCTGCTTCAAATTTATCATTAGCATTTTTAGCAATATTGTAGAAATCGCTTGCAATTTCGTACCAGCCTAAAGCGAACTCATAATCTTGGAGGTTCTTTAAAGGCACAGAAATATCTTCAACTATGCCACTGTCGCCGATTATTATTGTTTTTGTGCTACTTATCTTCTTCAGGTTGAGCTCAGCCCAAGCAAGCCTCTCTTTTGCTGCGACAAGCCACTCAAAGCGTTCAAGCGTGTAGAACTTACTTAAATGTTCCGCGAGCTCGTCAACTCTGCTTTGCAGCTGCGATGTCCAAGAGTCTAGCAGCATAGATTCACTTTTTAAGAGAGAGGGATTATTTGCCAAATCTTTAACCACGCGAGCATTAACTATAGATACAAAAGCATAGTTTGCCGCAGAATAGAGATAGTTTCCCTCATAAAGAAGCTTAGCCTTTTCAACATTCTTTTGCGAATTCGTCAGAGAATCTAAAAGAGCCGATACCACGCGAGAGTCTAAAAGCTTGCTATCATTAAGTGCATCTCTTGCGGCCTTTATTTCTTTTTCAGCTCGGTTTATGTAGCGAGCTGTTAGCTCCTTCATTGGCTTTAAGTTCTTTTTGAGAGGTATCGCTTCCGGAGCAAACGGTTCCTGCTCTTTAACCTGTGTATTAATATCAATCTTATTGAGGTCTATGAAAGCGTACTCCAAAACCTCATCAATATTTGCAACTTCCACAACCTTCATTCCCCAATTTTTTGGGGCATATTCTACAAGATTCACTGTTTTTATTCCATCAGGAAATCTATGCGTCTGGTAAGCATCACCTTTTGGAATCATGAAAAGCTTTATTCTGCTTTCTGCTGCTCTCTCAGCTTTTGCAAAGACGCCGCCCACTGAACCAACTGAGCCGTCTTCGCTTATTTGCCCGGTTATTGCAACATAGTTTGGTAAATGCTTATTTTGGAGCATAGTAATTAGGAGCAATGCCATTGCAGCACCAGCACTTGGCCCTTCTACTACGCTTGCGTTTGAATTTATATCAAATAGATAATCGTATTTGTTAACATCTTTAAAATAGTTCTTCGCAAGCTCAACAGCAATTTTTTCAGTGTGCTGAGTTGAGGTACCTACAAGTGGTCCCACAGAGCTCCATATCTTTCCGCTACCGGGAACAATTGTGATTGTAAGCTGCGCCTCTATTGCCCTATCTTCCGACTCAGTAACCGCAAAGATGGGAATTGAAGCCTTTTCGATTATTGCAAAGCATTCTGTCAAAAGAAGGAAAAATGCAAGAATAAACAAAAATCTTTTAGCATGCATTATAAGACCTCCTGACAACAAGTTAGGAAAGCAATAAAAAAATAATGCAAAAGTGTTTTAAATAATTTTTACTTCAATTAGCATGCTATGGGCTCGCTTAATGTGGCCAAAATCAGAAGGGACTTTCCAGTACTGAAGGAAAAGGAAATTATCTATTTGGACAACGCTTGCATGACCCTCAGGCCAAAACAGGTGATAGATGCAATAAAATGGTATTATGAAAACAATTGTGCTTGCTCAGGTAGGTCATTGCATAAGCTTAGCGAAGAGCTTAATGAAAATATTGCACTTGCAAGAGAAACCATAAAAAAATTCTTTAATGCTCATGATTACGAGCTTATTTTTACAAAGAACACAACCGAGGCAATAAATACTGTAGCCTTTGGTATGAAATTCAAAAGAGGTGCAAAGGTTATAACAAGCGATCGCGAGCACAATTCCAATTTAGTTCCATGGCTTGTATTACGAAGAGCAGGGGTAAAGCACTTTGCAGTTCCAAGTGCCGAGAATTTTGAATTCAACCTTGAATCACTACACAAAATGTTGGATAAAAAGGTTAAGCTTGTCTCAGTTGTGCATATAAGCAATATCGATGGCTATAGGTTACCCATTGAGGAAATAATAAAGCTTTCTCACGATTTTGGTGCAAAAGTGCTTGTTGACGGTGCACAGAGCGCGGGCCATATAAAAGTTGACTTAAAAAAGCTTGACCCTGATTTTTTCACGATAAGTGCTCACAAAGCTTGCGGACCGATAATTGGTTGCCTATTTGTGAAAAAGGAGCTTGTTGATAAACTTAAACCGTTAATATATGGCGGAGGTACAGTAAGCAACACTACGCTAAATTCCTTCAAGCTTATTAATGATTATAGGAAATTTGAAGCAGGTCTGCAAGATTATGCAGGCATAATTGGTTTTGGAGAAGCATGCAATTATCTCAAAAAAGTAGGAATGAAAAATATAGAAAAACACGAAAAGGTACTAACTGCAAAGCTCATGAAAGCGTTTGCAAATATAGATAACGTTAAACTTGTTGGAATGCATAATCCAAAAAAATGTTCTGGAATAGTCAGCTTTAACATTGAGGGGCTAACCTCGCATGACGTCGCGCTTATGCTTGATGAAGCGCGCAACATAGCTGTACGTTCTGGCAAACATTGTGCACATGCTTGGTTTAATAAAAACAGATTGCCCGGCTGCGTGAGGGCCTCGTATTATTTGTACAACTCGCTAAGCGAAATCAATGCGCTAATTGAAGAAGTAAGCAAAATTGCTGAAATAGCCGAAAATATAAAAAAATAAAGAGGATTTAGCCAAAGAGCGCACTGAGTCCGCTTGCTGCTTCTTCCTCTGTTTTCTGCTCTTCTTCCTCTTCCTTCTTCTCCTCCTCTGCAGCTTCTGCCTTGGTTTCAGCTGCTTTGGCTGCAGGTGCTACTTGCACAGTTGCTGCCTTCTGAATAGCTTCTTCTATATTGACCTCCTTAAGAGATGCTATCAGCGCTTTAACCTTTGCAGCATCCACTTCAATGCCTGCTGCCTTCAACACATTAGTTACTGCTTCCTCTGTAATCTCCTTACCTGCTGCATGGAGAAGCAATGCAGAATATATATACTCCACCTTTTTCACCTCTCAATATTTTTATAATCATTCCTTTTGTTCTTCAGATTCCGATTGGGTTTTCTGCTCCTGTTCATGGTGCTCTTCCTTGCTCTCCTGAGCTTGCTGTTCCTCTCGCGTTGCTTGCGCCTGCTCATCTTTAGTATTGTCTGCACTCTCGCTTTTTTGTTCCTCTTCAGCCTGCTGTTCAGTTTCTTTGCTAACTGTCTGCTCAGCGGCTTTTTCATCAGCTTGTTGCTCAGCTGCTTTACTTTGCGCTTTTTGTTCGCTATCTGCTTTCTGAGTATCCAATTTAATAACAGAGCTCAAAGTCTTTGCGCTACTGTAAGCTTTAGCTATGAACTCAGGCAGAGTAACCGAATTGATAAACTCTGCTTCTGTTGCAACTTGCTTGGCTTCCCTAAACGCTTTCTGCAACAGAAGCTCTATATTCTCTGGTGTTATATAAACTATGTTGAATGCAAGATTGAATGCCTTACGGTAGCATGCTATAATATCGTTCTCGAACTTCTCTGTATCAATATCCAATACGCTCGCATCATAAATTGTTGTGCCATCTGAAGCCATAAGCACCTTGAGTATGAGTTCTGCTGGCTTTATATCAAGCTTTGAAAGCGCGCTTGCCACCTCTTGGCTAACCACCTCGCCTTTATGTACAACTACAGTATCTTTAGGCACTTGAATACTGCTGCCTTTCATTATCGCTGGAATGCCCGCTGCTTTTAATATGCTCAAATCAGGGCCTGGCGGCAAACCTGTGTCGCCAGCAGGAACAATAATGTCTTGCTCAGCAATTGTGCCTGCTCTTATATATGTGTTCGCTTTGTTCTTTTTGATTGTTAAGTATAACTCAAAGGGATCGATATTGGCTGTAATTAAAGCGATTGGGCCTTTAAAATAATTTGAAAGATCCAAGTTGCGATATTTTGATTCAGCCAGCGCTCTTGCAATTATTCTGGTTTTTGAAACCCTTATTTTTGCCTTACCTGCAAGCTTTTTCTTTAATTCCTGCAAGAGCGAAGCTGGGAAGCGCTCTATACTTGCTAAAGCAATAACCTTGCTTTCATCAAGCATCTTCTTCATTTCTTCAATCTGCTTTTCCTTCCATTTTCTAGTGTGTGAGGTCATTTGCTTCCACCTAAACAATCTTTACAGCTGGGCTCATTGTTTTCTTAACATACACTGATTTTATATTTTGCATCTGCCTTGGCAACGCGCGCACTACTTCATCATACACCTCTAAGATGTTTTCCGCTATCTGCTCAGCTTGCATATTCTCATTACCTACAACTACCTGCACAAAAGGTAAGCCCTTGCCTTTTCTGTTTGTTATACGCATTGTGGATTTCATGCTAGCGAGTATGCGTTCTACTTCTTCTTTGTTAGGATTTACTGGTTTTGGCATCTTGCCTCTTGGCGCAAGAGCTTGACCAAGATATTTACCAACAGTTAGCATAACAGGCCCCTCAGCCAAAATAACATCATAGTCAAGAATCTCCTGAACCTCTTTTTTAGAAAGCTTTGGAATTTTTTCCTCTGGGATTATTTTATCAAAAAGGTCTTTCACTTTTTCAGCAAATGCAACGGTTTTTGCAAAAAGCAATGCTTTCGCTTGCTCATGTCCAGTAGCATGAGGCATATTCACCTTCACATCTATTAAATTTTCCTGCTTCCTGACATCTAGGTCGCGGAAATTTATAATTAGCTCTATTGTCTGTGTAAAGTTCCTTTTCTTGGATTTCTCATCAAGCGTTTTGAGCGCGTTTAAAACATCTTCTTTGCGCATACAAGGACCTCCTGCATGAAGCAGTACTAACGGCCTATAAAAAGCCGATTATATTTTTTGTGCAATGAAACATTTTAAATACTTATAGGAACCTCAGCGGGTCCTTATCATCCCCTGCAACCGTTTACTGCCCATAAAAACTTCAATAATCGCAAGCGGTTCTTATATCCAGCAATAAGGGCGCAGCGTTGCTCTTATCAACCCTTCCGAACCATTATAAAGATATGGGTTCTATGGTCCTGTAACCACTATTGCCCTTGCTTGGTTTCGCTTTGGAGTGCGCTTTTTATGAGTTCATCGTATTTACCTGAATCTATCGCTTTCATAATCTTTGCGGCGCGCTTTCCCTCAATATAAACACCCATAGAATTGCATGTGCCAAGCACCTGCTTTGTTGCACTCTTTAATTCTTCAAAAGTATCGCTGGCAAATTTCTTCTTTGCTATTGAAATCGCTTGCTCCATTGTAAGCTCCGCAACCCTTTCTGTTTTTGGGTTGTTAGCACCTTTTGGGATATTTAATTCTTTCTTTATAAGTGCACTAACTGGCGGTGAGCCGACCTCGATCTTAAAGGTTTTAGTTGCAGCATCAACAATAACCTTCACAGGTACTTTCATGCCCGCAAACTGCTTCGTTTTTTCATTTATTTGTGCTACGACTTCGGCAATATTCACACCCAAAGGACCCAAAGCAGGCCCTAAAGGCGCTGCAGCAGTAGCTTTGCCACCTTCAACAAGAACATTTATCGTTGCCATTTTATGCACCTCTTTATTTAATAAGTCTAATGTTTTCCGCCTTTATAGTTACAGGGATCTTAACAGCAGCATCTACAAGTTCAACTGTTACTTCCTCTTTAGCTGCATTAACACGAAGCACTCTGCCAATCTCGCCTTTAAAAGGGCCTGAAACTATCTTTACCTTTTCGCCCTCTTTTATAGCCTCCATAAGAGGATGCGCTTCCAAAAGTGAAGAAAGTTCTTCAATCTTTATTTCGCCTCCAACTATGCCGCGAGCTTTTATATGTGGCACATCAATTATCGCTCTTTTTATTGCTTCTTCTGATTCGCCTTCAACAAGTATATAACCCTTAAAATCCGGCACAACGAGTATCGCATATATGCCTGGATTTTCAGCCTGCAGTTTCATCTTTAGCATATCTGCCACTAAGCTTTCTTGCCCTGCAGTGGTTCTAACAGTGAAAATCATATAACCACCTAAAGTAACATATGAAAAAGAACGAAACTTTATAAAAAATTGAAAATAAAGGGTTAAAAGGCTTTGCTTTACAGCTAACAGCTTTAGGATAACACACCTAAACCAAATACTGTGAATATTAGCTTGACTAAAAAGCCAAGCAAGCCAATTATTACAATGCCAAGCAGGGTAATCTTTAGCATGAGCTTGTATTCATCCCAGTTTGGTTTCTTTGCTACAGTCAAAACCCTTCGCGTAGATTCAATAAATTCCGAAAAACTCATTGCCACTACCCCGTAAACTCAATACCAAGGTCAAGCATTCCTTTTTCCTTATGCATCTTTTCAAAGTCATCCAAATATGGGAATCTGCCTCCTGCAACAACCACCATCGCCTGAATTCTATTCTTTGCCATCTCTTTGTCAACCATTGCACCCCAGATAATATGCGCCTCTGGGTCTATCCTTGAGCTAACGGTTTCAACAACCATCTCTGCCTCTCTTAAAGTCATATCTGCGCCGCCAATTACATTAACCAAAGCGCGCTTGGACTGGCTTATATCCACATCCAATAGAGGCGAGTTTAAAGCGTTCTCGACAGCTTCCAGAGCACGAGCGTCGCTTGCATCTTCGCTCTGTGACTCACCTAAGCCAATCATTGCTGCGCCACCGCGCTTTAGTATTGTCCTTAAGTCTGCAAAGTCAAGGTTAATAAGACCTGGCTTTGTAACCATTTCAGTTATGCCTTTTACAGCATTTGTAAGCACTTCATCGGCAACCTTAAAGGCAGCATTCACTGGTAGATCTGGAGCTATCTCAAGTATCTTGTCGTTCGGAATTACAATAATAGTATCAGCATACTCCCTCAGCCTTGCAAGTCCTTCCAGAGCGTTTTCAGCCCTTCTACGGCCCTCAACAGTAAAGGGTAACGTTACCACTGCAACAGTTAGAGCGCCAAGCTCTTTTCCAATTTCTGCCACAACCGGGCTTGCGCCTGTGCCTGTGCCACCGCCCAAGCCACAGGTAATAAATATAAGGTCAGAACCACCCAACAACTCAGTAAGCTCATCTACGCTTTCGCGAGCAGAGGCTTCTCCTATCTGTGGATCAGAACCTGAACCTAAACCACGAGTGGTTTCTCTACCAATAAGAATGCGCTTATCAGCGCTTGTGTTAAGCAAGTCTTGAGCATCTGTATTGACCGCATAAGTTTCAGCACCAACTATGCCAACCTCATGCATACGCTCAATAGTATTACAGCCACCGCCACCGATTCCAACAACTCTAATGCGAGCCTTTGCTTTTTCAAGGATTTTTGTAAGTTCTTCATCGCTGGGCTGCTTTTTGCCTTTCGCCTTCTTTTTAGTACTATCCACCATCTGAGCTCTTTTTATTGCCTTCCGAACGATTGACTCCATTAAAATCCCCCTTTTCAGTTAAAAAATTACCCCATAAAATCTTTTTCTCTAAAATGGTTTAAAACCTTATTGTTTATCCTCCCGCAAGCAAAAGGCCTGCTATAATTAAATTTGCAGGAAAAAGGATTTAAAAAGGATGTTGGAATAATTGCAAGTTACAGTTTATAAGTTTCCTCGCTTCGCTTTTCAATCTTTATCACGATAATTTCTTTTTCACCCTTATCAACCATATAAAGAACTCGAAAATTACCAATACGCTTGCGCCTTATATTCCTATAACCTTCAACCTTTATTGTGCCTCTATGCCAGGGATCCTTTCTGATTTCTTCGCATGCAATTTTTATTCTTTTTTGATACTTTTTGGCAACTTTTTTATCTGCTTCGCGGATTTTGAGGAGAAAAGCAGAACAAAGCTCATTTAAATACCTCTTCGAATCTGAGAAGCTTTCCCTCTGACTTTTCCTTTAAAGAATTAAGTATGTCTTCCACATCTTCTTCCGTAAGGACATTATCTCTATTAACTATTCTAACCTTTATAACATCTCCCTCTATCTTTGGTCTGCCAATGAGTTTCAGGCAACCTTTCTTGTATATTGTTTCGTATATTGCCATCGCACCACCATTATAAAATATAACCTCTAAAAGGATTAAAAAAGGATGTTGGAATATCAGCTCTCCAAAAGCCTTTTAAATTCTTCAAGGGAAATGTGTGCCTGCCTCAGACCTCAAAAGAAGTGATAAAGGCATGTTTCTTGGGAAGTTCTTTTACGTCTTCATCCTCAAGATAGAGTTCAATAGCTTCCTTAAGCATTTCAAGTGCGTTTTCTATACTGCTGCCCTGTGATGCGGTGTCGAGCTCGGGACAGAGAGCAACGTATTCATTGCCCTCTTTTGTTATTATCGCGGAAAGCTTCAAAACAGTTTTAGTTTTCGAAACCATATTATCACTATAAAATATTTAGTAAAAAGGATTTAGCAGGCAAATAAGGCTTTACTCCTATTTAACTCCTCCTTTCTGGTTCAAAGGTGCTGAACTTATTATGGCGTCCCAATGCTTTTTGTTGTTTATGCAACCAGGATCAGGCTTTAGATAGTTGCCAAAGTAGTTATAAGCTCTTGCTCTGCAACCCCCGCAATAGTAGCGGTATTTACAGCTACCACAACCCTCTAATATATCCTTATTTCTCAGATCTTCAAAAACGCTGTTGCGGAGCCAAAGCTCTTCTAAGTCGTTTTCCCTTATGTTTCCAACCTTCAATGGGAAGAAAACACAAGGTTGAATATCCCCATTAGCACGCATACTCATATAAAACCTTCCAGCTCCGCAGCCGCCGATAAATTCTGCAAGCTTCCTCAACCTTTCACCGGCATCAACATTGTAAAAGTGAGTTGGAATAAATTCAGCACCACATTGCAATGCAACCCTTGCAAACTGCGGAGCTGTGGAAAGCAAATTTATATTTGAAGTTTTATTTCTTTCATACAGCATTTTGAGCAGTTCTTCCCTCTGCTCGGGGGTAATATCTGCATTAACTATTTCCCTACCTCTGCCAGTTGGAACAAAATTATAATGCATAAACCAATTGACACCAAGCCTCTCGCAAAGATCGATAACAGCAGGCACATCCTGATAGTTATACTTCGTTACAGTCATCGAAACATTCACAAAGAAAGCTTCTTTAACACAGTTCTTTATACCTTCAACAGCCTTGTCATAGCAGCCTTCGATTCCTCTAAAATTTTCATGCGTTTCCTTTGTTCCATCGAGGCTTATTTGCACATAGTTAATACCATTCTCTTTCATCTTTTTTGCCATATCTTCGGTTATAAGCGTTCCATTCGTTGCTATCGCAACGTAAATCCCTTTGCTTGCAGCATAGCGTGTAAGCTTGAAAATATCCTTTCTAACTAAGGGTTCGCCCCCAGAAAATGCTATTATTGCCACCCCAAGTTTATCGAATTTATCTATCGCGTCTAAAGCTTCTTCAGTTGTTAATTCGTCATGTAAAGGCTTGCCTGCTGTTGCATAGCAGTGCTTGCATTTGAGATTGCATGCATAGGTCACATCCCAAACCACAAGAAAAGGCGCCCCTGACACAAAGGGTTTCCTCACGCCAAAGTATGCAAGCCCCTTTATAACACTTGCTAAGCCTTTACGCCAGTAAGCATCCTTGAACTTTTCTTTCATTTCATCCATGGTTACATTGAATGCCTTGGCACCATTTTGCAGAACAGGCTCAATTATTTTTTCAGCAGACTTGCACTTCAAACATGCATTTTCTCTTGCACCAACAAAAAGCTCTAATGCAACTTCAAGCCTGCTCTTCCCGCACTTTTCACAGTAAGCAGTTAAGCTCTGCAGCGCCTTCTTTGAAACAGGGTTGTTTATAAGATGCATGAAAAGTGAGAGATTGTCAGGCATGAAAGCACCTCCTTAAAATACCAAAATCAATGACCACAGAGCAAGTATAGCAAGCATCAGAATATGTGGTGTGTAAAAATATGTAATCTTTCGCATTGTTTTTATCTTTGTCTGCTTTGGCATTATTATGTGCAGAGCAGAGATAAGGCCCAAAAAAATAGGACAGATTATTAAAAAATATGGAATCTCGCCAATAAGGCAGGATATGGAAAACAAAAAGAGTCCTGTAATAGCACTAAGATTCAAAACTTTGAAAACATAGGGTTTTTTCGCTATTGATTGCTTTGGTATGAATTCGTTGTCTAGCAATTTGTAGTTAATGTATGCGGCGGTGTAGATTAAAAATAGACCTAGCATTAGGATTCGGGGGATCTCTGCAAGCGGCTTAAATAAAGCCCAAGCAGCACCAAACCTAATCATATGGTTTAGCGGGCCGCAGAACAAGAAGTCAAATTTGCTTTCTTTCAACCTTATTGGCGGTGTAGAATAAACTATCTGCAGAGCTATTAATACAAATCCAAGCAGAAGATGCAAATATGAGATTTGAAGCGTTAAAAACAGCCCTGCCGAAATCAAAAATAAACATAACACAAAGGCTTCTTTTTTATTTACCCTGCCTGACGCTATGGGCCTGCTTTTTTTGAAAGGGTTTCTTCTATCGAGGTCAGCATCGTTTATATCATTCAAAACGTAAAGACCTGAAGCAATCATTGTGAAGCCTATGCAAAGAATAACAAATTGCTGAATGGTTGCATATGAAAAGTTGCCATGCATAAAAAATGCCATTACTGCGCCAGCAGAAAGTGTGAAAAGAGTCACTGGCCATGCACCAGGCCTCGCAAGTGTTACAAAATCCTTGAGTTTGTTTAAATAAGCTTGCATGCTCTCCCCATTTTGTAGACTAGATTAAACAACAGGCGTTTGATAAGAGGCCTTTTTTGTTCTGGCATAAACATCATGCATTTTTAAAACCTTAATAAGCTGTTTTACAGTAAGAGCTCTTTTTGTTTTGATAAGCCACAAGAAAAAGTTTGAGAGGATAACAGCCTTTTTATATTCATTTATTATATTCTCCAGTTTCTTCTTGGTGTGTTCGTTACCCGCCTCTTTCGCCTTGGAAAGCAGTTCTATCACCGGCTCAACGCTTAACTGCACGAAGTTACCCAAGATTTTCTCAAACGCCTCGAGAAAAGAAGAGGTCGCCCCATAGAGGCGTTCTTTCCCTCTCCTGCCCACAACGCTTATTAGGCCCATTTTCTCCAAAAACGCCAGGCTTGGACTTACCAAGCTCAGACTGTAATTGCATTCTCTGGCGATTTCTCTTTGAGACAACGGTAAACCTTCAAATAGGAGCAAACCCCAGATCCTACCAACAGGTTCGCCAAGGCCCCATTGCTTGCCAATCCTGCTCATCATCCTCATGAATTCTTGCTTGGTTTTCCCCATACTTTCCATCATTTTCACCAATCGCCAAGATTCTAAGACTTAAACCAGGACTTTATTTTTTCCCACAAACTCTTGAGCCAATCAAGCATAGTCTACACCACCTTTCACAAATTTCAGTTTTTTATGAATTTTGAAAAATTTGTTCTGCAAAAGGTTTAAAAGAGTATTCCTTCAGGGTCAGTTGAAATTATCTAAAACCCCAAAAAACATTAGGTGCGATATGCTAAGCAACCTTATCCAACATTGGTCAAGTGGTTCGCAAAGCTCACCCAAAGGTTTTTCTAATGAGTAGGCGCCCTTTTGGTATGCCCCTTAATTAAATCTCTAAATGACTTAAAATCATGGCTTTCGAACATTTTCAGGAAAAAATGCCATCAATAGACGTGAAATAAGAAGCCTGCTAACGGCATCAAAGCAACTGAAATGCAGGAATAATCTCTGCATCACATGGGATTACGAAAGCGAGGAAATAATTAATAGAAAAAAAGTAAAGTTTGTTCCTTTGTGGAAATGGCTTCTAAATTTTAAATAAGTTTTATGCGACTATAAATTTAATAACTCTTCAATGCTTAATTATTTGCGATGCTTATGAGTGCGAGCAAAAACATGGTGAAGGAAACCGCCAGAAAAATAAGAAGGCTTGAGATTCAGGGCTCGAGCAAAGTAAGGAAAGCGGTTGTGAATGCATTGCGTGCGAGCGTTGAAAAAAGCAGAGCAAAGAACGCTGAAGAATTGCGAGAGGAGCTAAAGAAAAATATGCTGCTGCTAGCTAATGCAAGACCTACAGAACCAGAAACAAGAACTGCTTTACGCATAATTTTGAGAGCAGCACAAAAAGAGCTAGCGTTAGAGGAACTAAAAGAGGAGATAATAAAAGCCTGCATTGAATACGAAAAAAATAGAGAAAAGGCTATGCAAACAATCGCTGAAATTGGGAGCGAAGCGTTGGAGGATTGTAGCGTTATTTTTACTCACTGCCATTCGCACACAGTTGAAGGAATATTGAAGAGAATGCATGAAAAGGGCTATTTGCAGGAAGTCATATGTACAGAAACAAGGCCGCGGTACCAGGGCAGAATTACCGCAAGGCAATTAACAAAAGCAGGCATTGATTGTACAATGATTGTTGATTCTGCAGCAAGGATGTTTATAGGTAAAGCAGATGCGTTTCTCACAGGCTGTGATGCAATCCTTGCAAGTGGAGCGATTGTAAATAAAATTGGCACATCACTAATTTCGCTTGCGGCCAGAAAAGCAAATGTGCCACATTATGTTGCTTCAAGCTCGCATTGTTTTGACCCTGCAACTTACTATGAGAAAGAGGAGCCGATTGAAGAAAGGCCTGCTAACGAGATATGGGAAAAGAGGTTTAAGCGCTTGACCATAAAGAACCCTGCTTTTGATGTAACCGAAGCGGAGCTTGTGAAAGCAATTATATGCGAAAAAGGTGTGCTCACACCAAAAAGGTTTGTAAAGCTTATGGTGAAAGAGTTAGGGCTGAGCAAAAAGCCCTATATTTCGTTAATAGATATGCTGAAAAATAGTTCCTTATGACTTCGCTTCGCGTTGCTATATAGCTTATGAGGTCTTCCTATAACAGCTGAGAAATTTTGTCGGTGTTACAATTTTTGTATTTCCAAACCTTCTCAGCTTAAGGAGATGAGAGTCTCCAGTAACTATAAAATCCGCTTTGCTTTCACAGGCACACTCAAGAAACATATTATCACTTGGATCTTCTCTAATAATGTTTACTTGGCGTCTTGGGACAACAACTGACGCTGTGGAAAGAACAAACCTCTTTAAACGTATTTTCTTTTGTTTTGAAAAATAAATTTAGGGTATTCTATCACTCTGGAAAATTCATTAAAGATGGAGGGAGAAATAATAACGGTAATTTTATTCTGAACTGTTAGTTTGAGAATCTCTCTGGATGATCCTTTCCAGCCAAAGGCCGAAAGCCAAATATTTGTATCTAAGACTACTTTTGTCTTGCCCATCTAACAGCCTCTTTAATATCGCGTTTCGTTATTTTCTTTCTTTTAAATTCTTTTTCTGTAGCGTCAACCAGTTCTCTAAACTCCTTTTCAATATCTGGAAGTTTAATCTTCTTAAAGAAGATGCCATCCTTCACCATAACCGCGGCAAACAGCTCACTTGGCTTTAGACCAAGCTTTTTCCTGTATTCCTTCGGAACAACAAGCTGCCCCTTTGCAGACATTTTAACGATTTCAACCATAATATCACCGTATGTAAAGTTAAACAATACTACTTTTAAACCTTTTTACTAAAAGTAGTAAAAATAGGAAGAGCCTATGCAATTTTAATTTAAAAACATTGTTAGGTTTTATATAATTGGTTCTTATGGAAAAGGTCGATTACAAAGCAGTTGGTTTGAAAGCTGGCTTGGAAGTGCACCAGCAGCTTGATACTGGGAAGCTTTTCTGCAGATGCGCAAGCAAGCTTGTGAATCGCGAGCCAGACTTTCGTTTTACAAGGAAATTGAGGCTGGCTGCTAGCGAACTTGGAGAATTTGATAGGGCTGCTTTGGAACAATTTAAGAAAGGCGTTATTTACGAGTATGAATTCTTCGATGATTGCTGCTGTTTGGTTGAAGCGGATGAAGAGCCGCCGAAGCAAGCGGATGAGGAAGCATTAGAGGTGGCTTTAAAAATCGCATTAATGTGCAATGCTCACATATTTGATGAGCTTGCGGTTATGAGAAAAATAGTGATAGATGGTTCAAATGTGAGCGGCTTCCAGAGAACGATGCTCATTGCTGAGAATGGCAAAGTAGATATTGGAAACAAAGAGGTTGACATTCAGACAATTGTACTTGAAGAGGATGCTGCACGCCCCATGAAAAAGGAGGGAAATAAAATTGTTTACAGGCTTGACCGCTTGGGAATTCCGCTCATAGAAATAGCAACAGCCCCGCAGCTAAAAACTCCGCAAGAAGTAAAGCTCTGCGCTTTGAAGATTGGCGAGCTTTTGAGGAGAACGTGTAAGGTTAAGCGCGGCCTCGGCACAATAAGGCAGGATATAAATATTAGCATAAAGAATGGTGCGAGGATTGAGCTAAAAGGAGTGCAGGAGCTAGAGCTCATAGATAAGTATGTTGAAAATGAGGTGAAAAGACAGCTTGCGTTGCTTGAGATAAAAGAGGAGCTTGCTAAGAGAAAGCTTAGTGAAAAAGAGCTCCGCTTGGATCACAAGGATTTGGGCGAACTTTTCAAAGAAACGCAATGCAAGATAATTGCTTCCGGCTTAAGCAGAGGAAATCACATATTTGGAATAAAGCTTTCTAAGTTTGCGGGCTTAGTTGGGAAGGAAGTTCAGCCTTCAAGGCGATTTGGCACGGAGCTAGCGGATTATATAAAAGCAAGGCATGGTTTAGGTGGCCTATTCCACAGCGATGAATTGCCCAAGTATGGAATAACTGAGCGAGAGGTTGCAAATGTTAAGGAAGCCTTAGCTTGCAAAGCTCAGGATGCATTCGTTTTGCTTGTTACTGATAAAAGCACAGCTAAGAAAGCATTTGAGACAATAATTGAAAGATGTAAAATTGCTCTGAAAGGCGTGCCAGAAGAAACTCGCGAAGCATTGCCTGATGGAAATTCCTGCTATAAAAGACCGCTGCCCGGATCAGCAAGGATGTATCCAGAAACGGATATTCCAAAAACGGTTGTAAGCAAAGAGATGATTGAGCAGCTAAAGAAAGAGCTGCCATTAACTGTTGAAGAGCGCTTAGCGCTCTATAAAAAGCATGGGTTGAGCGAAAAATTAGCTAATGAGATGAAGCTAAGCAATTATGCTTGCTTCTTTGAAGAATTAATAAAACAGGGTTTTGATGCGAAGCGCTGCGCAGTGCTTCTGCTTGAAGAGTTGAAAAATTTAGAGAGGCAGGGGATCCGTACAGAAAATATAAAAGAAAAAGACATAGTTGAACTTCTGAAAGCTGAGCAGAAAGGATTTAATAGAGATTTAAGTATTGAGGTGCTGAAAGAGAAGGGAAAGCATGCAGAAAAGAGCATAAATGAGATCATAGAATCTTTCAAGGCCAGCAAAGTTTCCGAAGAAGAGGCAAAAGCACTTATAGCGAAAATTGTGAAAAGGAATAAAAAGCTCGTGGCTGAAAGGAAAGAGCGCGCAATAAATGCGCTTATGGGCGAAGCAATGAAAGAGCTCAAAGGCAAACTCGAAGCCAAGCTTGTTGCCAAGATGCTAAAAGAAGCTATCGAGAAAGCACTGAGCGAAAGTTAATTAAAAAGAATTACCTTTTTTACGTATCATCTAGCTAACGAAGTGGTTAAGTCATGCGAGGTTATAAAACGCTGATTAAAAAATATGATAAAAGCAATATGCTCACTTTGTTGCACAGCTTTCCGGAGCAATGCGAGCTTGCTCTGGAAATCTCGCAAAAATACCCATTAAAAGCAAGCAGAACCTATGAAAATATTTTCATACAAGGGATGGGTGGCAGCGGTATAGGCGGCGTAATAGCAAGCGACTTATTGAAGCCTATCTGCAAAGTGCCTATAATAGTGAATAATAGCTATGAGCTGCCGAGCTTTGTAAATGAGAAAACGCTAGCATTTTTTGTAAGCTATTCTGGAAATACTGAAGAAACACTCGCGTGCTTTAAAAAAGCGAGGGCAAAAAATGCAACGATACTTTGCATAAGCTCCAATGGAAAGCTTGCCAAGCTATGTAAAAGCTGTATAAGAGTTTCAGCAGGAAATCCGCCAAGAACAATGCTCGGATTTCTCTCATTGCCTTTGCTGGCTACTATTGAACGTTGCAAGCTTCTTAAAAAACCGCTTCCATTAAAAGCTCTCCCAAGGTTTTTAAAGCGAGAAATTGTAAGCATAGAAAAGCTTGGCTGCGCGCTAGCCAAAAAGCTCTATGGAAAGATACCTGTAATTTATGCCAGCGACTCCTATAGAGCAGTGGCAATGCGTTTCCACACGCAGCTTGCAGAGAACTCTGCGGTATTCTCGCATTGGAACGTTCTGCCAGAAGCAAATCATAATGAGATAGTCGGTTTTAAACCAAAGGAAAAAAGTTTAGCGTTTGTGTTCTTCCGAAGTAAAGATGAAAGCAAGAGGATGCAGAGACGCTTTGCGTTTACAAAAAAGCTAGTGAGTAAAAAAAGTTCGGCTATTGAAATCTGGTTGGAAGGAAAAACGAATATTGAAAGAATGTTTTATGGAATTCTTGCTGGTGATTTTATAAGCTATTACCTCGCGCTACTTAACAGAAAAGACCCAAGCGAGATAAAGAATATAGATTATCTAAAAAATGCTCTGAGGGGCTTGCCTTAGGTGATTTCTTGAGCAAGGCAATTGGTGTTGACCTAGGCGGAACTAAAACTATCGTTGTGCTTATTGATGAGTATGGGCGTATCTTAAAAAAGAAGAAATATTCAACACCGCAAACAAAGCGGGAAATTCTAGAAATGCTCGTAAAAGGAATAAAAGAGGTTAAAGGAAGGGAAAAAGTTGTTGGAATTGGTTTAGGGTTAGCGGGTTTTTTAGATAGTGAGCGTGGCATAATGCGATTTTCGCCAAATATTCCAGCAATAAATAACACCAATTTCAAAGCATTTTTAAAGAAACACTTTAAGGAAAAACTATTTTTTGAAAATGATGCGAATGCGTTTGCTTTAGCTGAATATGCAGCTGGCTATAAAAAACAATACAAAAATATTGTTGGAATTACTTTGGGCACAGGCATTGGCGGCGGCATTATAGTTGATGGTATGCTCTTAAAAGGCAAAGGGTGTGCTGCAGAACTTGGCCATATGATTGTAGATCACTCTTCTGGCAAGAGATGTGATTGCGGCAATATTGGGTGCTTTGAAGAGCTCGCAGATGGAAAAGCCTTACTAAGAACAGCACACAAACTCGGATTAAATGTTCAGAACAACATTGAACTTGCAGAGCTCGCAAAAAAGGGAAATAAAAAGGCGGTTAGAGCGGTAAAGGAAATCGCGGAATACCTTGCAATAGGACTGGTGAATATAATAAATATATTTGATCCTGATGCAATAGTTATCGGAGGTGGCTTAGCAAATATAGATTTGCTGCTGAATGAGGCTAAAAGAAGATTGAAAAAGTATAGAAAGGTTAGGGCAGACACAAAAATATTGAAAGCGAAGCTCGGCGATGATGCGCCAGCAATAGGTGCAGCACTGCTTGCTCTTGAAGATTTCTTAAGGATGAGAAAAACACCAGATATTGCGGTTGATGCAATAATTGAATATTATGAAGGAAAGGAGTTCAAAGGGATTGTGCTCGTTGAGCGTAAATTTGAACCAAAAGGCTGGGCATTGCCAGGCGGCTTAGTTGAGTATAACGAAACACTGGAAAAAGCAGTGCAAAGAGAAGCCTTTGAAGAAACTGGGCTTAAGATCAAGGCGATAAAGCAGTTTAGAGCGTATTCTGATCCCAAAAGAGATACGAGGGGCCATACTATAAGCGTTGTTTTTACTGCTAAAGCTACTGGCAATTTAAACGCTGGCTCAGATGCCGCCAGCGCAAAAGTATTTGATCCTAAAAAATTGCCCAAGAAGCTCTGCTTTGACCATAAAAGAATAATAAGTGACTGGCTGAAAGAACGGAAAAAGCTGCAAAGGTAACCATTTTAAATCCTCTCGCTCTAAGTATTTTTTTAATGATGAATATGAAAGCAGAATTGCACTGCCACACGAACTATTCCAAAGGTACAAAGATAAAAGTAGAGGGATTACATAGCCCTGAGGAAATGGTCAGGCAAGCAAAGCTTCTCGGCATAGATGTACTTGCAATAACAGACCATAATAAATTCAAAGGAGCTGTAGAAGCAGAAAAGGTTGCGAAAAAATACGATATAATAGTAATAAAGGGTGAAGAAATAACAACCGATAGGGATAAGCATGTTATTGGCCTGGGTTTAAGCGAGCTTATTCCTCAAGGATTATCGTTAGGGGAAACGCTTGACAGAATAAGAGAGCAGGGCGGCATAGCAGTAGCGCCACACCCATTTGATATAAATAATAAGGGCTTAGGGAAGCTCGCGATGCATTGCGATGCTATAGAGGCTTTTAATTCAATAAACAAAGATAGGCTCTCCAACAGAAAAGCGCGCAAGTTTGCGAAGAAGCACGCTATGCCAATGGTAGCGGGCAGCGATGCACACTGTAAAGAGATGCTTGGTTATGGGTTAACAAAGATCTATGCTGAGCCAGATGTAGATAGCATACTTATAGCGATAAAGAGGGGAAACACAAAAATTTACGGAAGGTATATTCCAACAGATGTTATAAAAAAATGGTCTCTTGCAAGAATAGAATACTCTTACTTCTCGATACTTGAGTATATTGCGGAAAATTATTCCTATCCCAAACGCTTTGTTTGTGAAAAGTTGCTCAACCTTACGAAGCACAGCCCAGGGAAAATAGATTATCTATTCGACCTTATGGCGTATTTTGGTGTTGTCAGTGCCACTTTTTATAGTTTAATAAAGACTCCGTTCAGAAACTAAATCATGCCGCGAGCGGTTTTGCGCATATTGCGCAGACATTTTTTATGCCAGTATTGTCCCGCCCACTTCTTATCACAGCCGGGTTGACCGCACAATGCACAAGTTTGCTCCGCATACTTTGCCGCCTTTACCTCTTGCTTCTCCGCTCCGCTTTTTTTCTTTGCTTTTTTTACTTCTTTTTCCTCTTTCTTAGGAAAAACCTTTCTGAATACATCCTTTATGCCCAAAAAATCACCCCTCATCTACGTAAGCTCTTACAACATTCCTGAGCAAACATGCCACTGTTATTGGCCCGATTCCGTTAGGCACGGGAGTTACAATTGATGCTTTACCTTTAACACTCTCCAACTCTACATCACCGAAAAGTTTCCCTCCAACAAGCGTTGTGCCAATATCTATTATTGTTGCGCCTTCTTTAATATTATTCCCTGTTATTAAACCCGGCACACCGGTGCAGCTTATGAGCAAATCCGCATTGCTTATTTTTTCCTTCAGGTTTTTTGTATACTTATTGCATATTGTGAGCGTTGCAAATTGTGAAAGCGCTTGCGCAAGCAGGCCTCCGACCCTGCCAGAACCAACTATACAAACATCTTTGCCCTGCAAATTAAAATCTATCTCTTTCATCACCTCAAAAACTGCCTCAACTACCGCTGGCTTGTACTTAGCTCTGCCTTGAACAAAAAGCCCCAGGTTATATGCGCTCAAACAATCAACATCCTTTTTGGGTTCAATTGAATTTGCAAGCATTGTAAATTTTTCATCATCCATAAATGGTTTAGTGAGGAGTATTGCATTGCAATGCTTAGAAGCATTGAGGCGCTGTATAATCGCTAACGCGCTTTCAAACTCTGGTTTAGTGAATTCAAATTTTTGCAGAAAAATACCAAGCGATTCGGCATTATGTGAAATGGCATTCACATAAGATTTTCCTTCAGCACAATTAGAATCAAAAATGGCTGCTAAACTAATTTTTGGTTTAGGTTTTAGTTTAGCGGTGAGCTCAACGATATCCTTGTAGATTTTTGAAGCTATCGTTTTACCATCAATTATCTGAGTCATAAAAAAGTAAATGCAGGTGTTTTTATATTTTTATTTTCTAATTTATTTGCTGGTGGTTACTTGCTTCTTTGGCCAAGCCCTTTAATAAAGGAAAAACCTCTAAAAGTAGCAGTGCTTTTCAGCGATGAGCTTGCAAGCATGCAGTTTGTGCTTTCGGAGCTGAATAAAAAAGATACGCTCGCGAGAAAAATAAATATAGTGGGGGCCTTCACAAGTAAAATAAGAGCCAGAGCAATAAACCTCTTAAGGCTCAGACATGTGGAATGCAGAATTATAGATGAAAAGATGTTTTTAAACAAAAGAAAAAAAATCAGTAAAGAAAAGGCTGTTGAAGAATATCTTGAAAGGGTCTTGGATGAGCTAGTTGAGTTTGAACCTTCGCTGATAATCAACGATAATTTTGGTTTTGAAAGCGCGCAACTAGCAAAACGCTTCAAGCTACCAGTGCTGGAGTGTTCTCTTGTATACCGCGAGGGACAAGCGATAACAAAATTTCAGGGACGTAATGCGGTAAGAAATGCGATATTAGCAAGCAAAAGGGTTTTGCAAGCCGGAGCATTTTTAGCTAAAGGAGGTTCTTTACACCTGATAACAATGTCTAAAAAATTGCCTCTGGACCTTAAAAGATTAGCTAATGTGAAGGATGATGCAGAATTTGAAAAATATGTTGATGTGTTCACAGAGAAGTTTAAATGGAATTGCTCAGGCCCATGTATACTGCAAGCCTTGGAGCTCATTGCTGAGCAGCGCATAGGTTTTAAGATGCACTCAATTTATATAAAAGAAAACAAACGATGGAAAAAGGGTTTTTACAATATGGCGACCGATTCTATAGAAAAATATTGAGTATCTAATCAATTAACGCTAATTAGTTACCTTTTAAATCATACCGCCCCAGTAAATTTTTAATACTAGGTGGTTTTATGGCAAAGGTTGAGAAAGACTTTAGAGCGTTATCTGAAAAAATAAAGCGCTTGGAAAAAAAGGCCAAAACTATGCCAAAAGAAATCAAAAAGCTTTTGAAGACACAAGCGATGGAAAAGAGAAAGATTGTCAAGCTTGAAAAGGCACTCAAAAATACAAAAAAAGATATAAGGAAGCTTAAGGGGATGCAACGCAACATAGAGAAGATGGGCATCGATTTGCAAAAGCAAACAAAGAGGCTCGAAGTTATTCTGAAAGAAGCCGAAGCAGCTATAAACATTACGGCTGAAACTAGCGCAAAGAAAAGCTACGAAAAAGAGTTGAATGCATACCTCGCAGCAGACCTCGTTAGACTGTATTTTGAGGAGATTGCAAGGGCAGGCTTTAAGAAAACACTAACCCTTAGCGAAATAATAAATGCCTATAAATTTACATTAGAAAAGCTTGAAGGTAGCACTGTGCTAACAAAAATGGAACAGGAAGACATAGCGAGCGAACTCAAAGAGATAAAAAAGGCTATCGAAAAGCCAGAAGTAGCCCCCATTGAAACAAAAGGGTATTCATATACCAATAAAAAGGGGCAAGTGTATTATTTGCACAAAAAAGGCAAGCTATATTACTTTTCGAGAGACCCTCTTGGTGCTATTTCGTTGCCAGCCGGCTACTATGTAAAGGAGAACGAACAAACAGGCCTTCCGATATTAAAGAAGAAATAAAACGCTTTTTTCTTTTTCTTCCTATTTTTTTATTTAAAGATAGTATTCTAATTCTGAAATAAAAATTTGGATTAAAAATAATAGCCCCGGAGAGATTCGAACTCTCGTCCCGGGCTCCAAAGGCCCGGATGCTTGGCCACTACACCACGGGGCTAAAATCTATTACATAAAGATGGAACATTGGAAAAAAATAAATGCCTTACTTAAAAAGAGTGAAAAAAACACAATAAATTTATATATAGGAAAAGTCCTTAATTTGATGGAAAGGCGAAAAAATGGTAAAAAATTTGAAAATAGATCCAAAAAGGATTACGATGTATGGTGCTGCCTTACTTATTGTTTTGATATTTATCATGCTGCTTACATTATGGCCCAAGAGCTTTGCCTACAGCGAATGTGGGCAGTGTGAAATGCTCGGAGTAAATGCCAATATTGAAAGAATAGAAGGCATAGTGTTCGGGCCTTCAGGAATGCAAATAAAAGCAATAGTCAACACTACATGTTATCAGAGAATTTCTGCAGACCATGAATTTGAAAATGGTACGATAAAACTTATGGTAAAACCCATCGGCGAAGCTATAAGTAACCACTGCCTGTGTGATAGAGAGATTACATTCAATCTACCAAACTATGCCAAAGCAAAGAGCATAGAGCTGTATTATTCTGGAAAACTATTAGATAAGAGGAGTATTATAGCAAATACTCTGTCGGATGGTGCAGAATTCTGTGATAGTGATGTACGCTACAGGCAGATCTGCTACTATCGCTTAGCGTTTATGAAAAGAGACCCTTCCTTCTGTAAAAAAACGGTTGATGAAAAAGCCTGTAAGCGCGAACTTGAAGAGTTTCTTACACTTAAGTGCCTCAGTTTTCACAACGAGAAGTACTGCAACAACATATTTGTAAAAAGCAGATCAAACCAAAAGAAATAAAACTCAAAAACAACTATTTTTTATAATGGCAATAAAACCAAGGAAAAGTCCACCTAAAAAAATCAGAAAGGCACTTTTGCGAGGAGAGAGGTTTAGAGAAAAGGGAAGAATTGCACAAAGGATCGACGCTACAAAGCTAGAAAAAATTATTAGAAGAGAAGCATCTCGCAAAACAACTTTTAGAAAAAAATATGGAACCCAAAAATATTTTATAGCTCTTGCCATAGCCGGGCTTGTAGAGATTATTCGTTCTTTGAGGCTGCCAAAAACTAGAAAAAATAGAATACTAAAGCTTGAGACAGAACAACTAAAAATTACTGATTATTTGGGGGAGCTAAAACAGAAAGGTTCGAAAAGGCTTAGCCCAGAAGAACACGCTCACATCATTGAGCTATACTGTGGTTTGTTAAAAAGAAAAATAAATAGGCTTTGGGGTGCAAATGAGGTTAGAAGAAGGCAACTAATTAATGAATTAAAAGAATATGAGGCGTATTTGAAAAACATAGGAGATAAAGAGTATGAACTCAGCGGGCCTGATAGAAAGTTTCTGCTTGATTTGGTTGGACTGATAAATGAAGAAACAAATTATCTTTTAGAACACGAGCAAAAATATTATGCTGAGGCACGCAGAAAACTTTCTGAAATTTTGGAGAGAATATATGAACGCGGGAGCTATTAGCATGCACTTAGAGCCTGAACTCCTTTATTATTTTTTCTTCTTCCCCCTCTATTGTTGCCTTTAGCTCAATATAATCCTCTAAGCCCGAATCCTTAAGCTTTGCTTTTATGAGTTCATCCACTTGAAAGATGCCTGCGGAGTTTTTCATTATAATCTCTATGGCTATCGGCACCGCTTGGCCCTTCCTTATCTTTATATCTTTTATAGCCATTGCACTTACCGAATGGATTGAAATCCTACCTAACTCAAATGGAATTCTTGCGCGGCCTTCCTTAGCATCCAAAGAGTCTGCGACACGAACACAGCCAGCTTCTAAAGTAAATGGCTTATATTCAACATGGTGGCTTATTATCGCATGCAAAACTTCATTTTTTATTATTATGCGCTCTCTGTGTGAATAAAAATTCTTTAGAAGTCTATCCAGAACATTAGATGCTAAAACAATGCTGAAGTTTGCGTGGTTCTTTCTGTGCACAGCATGCCCAATATCATGCAATAAACCAGCTAAAACAACAACCACTTCAGCATCTTCGCGCTTCATGCCATGGTCTTTAACTATATTGGGCTCCAGCCCTGCTTCCATAAGCAAGCGTAAAAGCCTTAAGGCAATATTAGCCACTATCGCTGCATGCACCTTGCCATGATCGTTTATCTTCATTCTGTCAACCGCAATTACATTAGCGCTTTCCCAATACTGCAAAATCTCTTTATCTTTCTTTACAGCTTCAACTACCCTTTGCAATTTTTTATTCTTACCGAAGGGAATATTCAAAACCATACTATCACCCACAAAAATTCAACATAAAAATTGACGGAAGTAGTATATAAAGATTTGCAAAAAGTAAATAAAATAAGTAAATAGATTGTGAGGGAAAAGAATTAAAAATGCTTTGAATGCGAAGTAAAAGGGATAAATGTGCCTGTTTATCTCCCTGCTGCAGAATAGCTTTTTAATCCTTTATTAAGCACAATTAGATAAAAAGGGCACGTAGCTTAGTCTGGTTGGAGCACTCGGCTGATAACCGAGAGGTCGGCGGTTCAAATCCGCCCGTGCCCACTTCTTTTCTTTGAAAAATCGGATAGTGTTTATTTTGCAAAAACATTTAAAAAA
Organism: Candidatus Iainarchaeum sp.; assembly: GCA_021163505.1. GTDB lineage: Archaea > Iainarchaeota > Iainarchaeia > Iainarchaeales > DTGL01 > DTGL01. Next base: position 46,914 of record JAGGVE010000034.1, read on the forward strand.
TTATATTCTCTTTTTTCTGCGATGCCGAATCCCTTAAAGTGCTATATAAAGGTTGTGGGAAACAAAATAGTAGAATCTATTTTTCAGGAAGCTGAACCGCTCGAAGGCATGCCTGTAGCGCATGTTAATTCCACTCTTTATGGTGGCGGAGTTGCTGAGATTTTACATTCGCTAGTGTATCTAATGAATGATGCTGGCATCGAAGCGGAATGGCGGGTTATTAAAGGGAACCAGGATTTTTTCAATGTCACGAAGAGCTTTCATAATGCACTGCAGGGCGAAGCGGTTCAATTTACTGAAAGAATGAAAAGAACCTATCTGAAAACAAACAAGGAGTTCGCAAAGATTACGCATTTGGAGCACTACGATTGTGTTGTTGTGCATGACCCACAGCCTGCTGCATGCATAAACTACTTTGAAAAGATGCAGCCTTGGATATGGCGATGCCACATAGATCTATCAAAGCCCAACAGAAAGGTGTATGATTTCCTGAAGCAATTTATAGTGAAGTATGACCATGCGATAATATCTAATAAAAAGTTCCTCTGCCCATTGCCCGGAAGATGCTCCATAATATATCCCAGCATCGATCCACTAAGCCCGAAGAACAAGGAGCTTAGCGAAAAACAGATCGAAAAGCAACTTAGAGGCCATAGCATTGATATGGATAAGCCCATAGTTGCGCAGATATCAAGGTTTGATAAATGGAAAGACCCTTTGGGCGTTCTGAAGGCGTTTGAGATTGTTAGAAAAAGGTTCGATTGCAAACTTGTCCTATTGGGTAATCTTGCGGATGATGACCCGGAAGGAGAAATAATCTACAACCAGGTTGTTAAAGAGGCAGAAAAACTTAAAGATGTGCACGTAATTCTTGAGTACAACGATTTGCTTGTTAATGCATTGCAACGCGCATCAAGCGTTGTTTTGCAGAAGTCTATTAAAGAAGGATTTGGCCTAACAGTAGCCGAAGCTTTATGGAAGAAGACTCCTGTAATAGGCGGTAACACCGGAGGCATTCCTCTGCAAATAATAAATGGCAAAACGGGATTTGTAGTGAGCAGCATTGAAGAATGTGCCAAGCGAATGTTATTTTTGCTTAGAAACCCGAAAAAAGCGAAAGAGATGGGAAAAGCAGGCCATGAGCATGTGAAAAAACACTTCTTGATCACAAGGCACTTGCTGGATTATATAAGGCTTATAAAGTCTCTTGTGTTATAGGTTCTGCCAAGAGTTTTAAAAATATTCTTTTATACAGAATTTATGCCAATAAAAGCGCTTCTTTTTGATTCTGGCTTCTGCCTGCAAAATGACCCGTTGATTTTCAATAAAACGGTTAATTATATAGCTAAATGGCTCCAAAAACAGGATGCAATTAAGAGCGCAAAGGCTTTCAAAGAAACGTTTTTTAGGGTAGATTCAAGTGTGCATAGTGAGCAATGCTGGAGTCACATATTTGCTGAGCCTATAGTTATAAATGCCGTTTTTGAAGAATTAAATATTACCAAAGTACTGACAAAACAGTTGATTAGAGAATGGAGAAAATACCAGAAAACACTATTCAAGCCAAATCCGAGATTCAGGGCAGCATTGAAGTGGGCAAAAGCCAAGGCATTAAAAACAGCCATTGCTTCGAACGATAGAGCTGAGCGATTGCACGCAATAGTTGATGTTCACAGAGTAAGAGAGCTGCTCGATGCAATAGTTGTTTCTGAGGAAGTGCGAGTAGAAAAACCTGATTTAAGATTCTTTGAAATTGTGCTTGAGCGCTTGCAGGTAAAAGGAAACGAAGCAATAATGTTTGGTGATAATCCAATAAGTGATGGTGCATGCAAAGAGCTTGGCATAAAGTTCGTGCAAGTTACTAAGTATAAACCGCCTTACACCATGGAGCTTGGTAAAGAATATGAACCAGATTTTGTTATAAATGAGGTAAATAAGAAGAATGTGCGAGCAGTCGTTAAAGCTTTTTCGGAATGATTCAAAGTTCTTCCCAAGTTTCCACAAACGAATCCACAAGTTTGTCCAAGAAGGATTTTCTATAGCTGATAATAACATCCTTTACAAGCGCGGGATTTGTCAAAACAAAGTAGCTCTTTTTACCTTTACGCTGCTTGGACACAAGTCCTGCAGAAACAAGTTTGGTTATGTGAAACGAAACCGTGCTTGGTGAAAGGTTCAAAAAACGCGCGAGCTGCTTATTTGTTGCACGTTTTTTGTTTGCAATGTAAAGCACTATTTTTCTAACATTTTCCTCTCTGAGCAAAGAAAGTGTTTCACGCTCTTCTCTACTCGGCTCGCCTATCAGCGGAAAGTATCTTACAAACTTGCCACGCTTCTCAGCTCTAACAAGCCTTGTTTTGCATAGAACATCTAGGTGGTATTGCAAAGAGCCTATAGCCAGGCCAGTGCGTCTCTTAAGCTCCCTAAAATGAATGCCTGGAAAGCGTCTTATTTCTTCAAATAGTTTTCTGCGGGTTTCTAATGCAAGCGCTTTCTCACGGTCAATCAATGCTAACACCTAGTGCCTAAAAAGTGCCAGCAACAGGCACACAAATATTATCAGCTCAAATACATTTTCGCTTGCATCCGAAAAGAAATAACCTGGTGACACAAAAAGATCAAGTACTTTTAAAGCCCATTTAACACTGAAGAAGAAAAACGCCAATGCAATAAGCGCAAATCTTTTTGTTTTCTTTTTCCTATAAGCCAAAAGCGATAAGAGCAACATAGAAAGGGAAAAGAACAGAACTATAGGCCTAAGTATAAAGTCATAGCGGGAAGCAAGCTCAGCGAGCGGCCTCAGATAATCCCAAGGATACTGTGCAAGCATCACAAAACCACCCTAAAAAAGAAGCTGAAAAAGATTTAAAAAGAAGGAGGAAGGGGTGAGGTGAAACCTCGGGGGGTTAAAGCTCAATAAAAGCTCAATTTTTACTTATAAAGCTTTTGTGGTACAAAGGTGGAAAATTCGTACATTAATCGAATCTCCTCCTTTCTTTCTTTAGAAAGGAAAGGGCATCAGAAAAATTTTTTCTAATTGCTGGAGATTCCTATGGGTAGTATCTGTTAATAGTTCTTGGAAATGGAATCGCATCTCTTATATGCGGTGCTTTTATAACCCAAGCGGTGAACCGATCTAAACCTAAGCCAAAGCCCGCATGTGGCACGGAGCCGTAGCGCCTCAAATCTATATACCATTGATATGGCGCTGGATCCAAGCCATCTTCCTTCATTTGTCTGAGAAGCTCTTCGGTTAACCAAGTACGTTCTCCCGAGCCGATTATTTCACCATAACCTTCCGGCGCTAAAACATCTGCACAAAGAACATATCTTGGATCTTTGGGATCTGGGCGATGATAAAACGGCTTTAATGATCTTGGATAATGTGTAACTATAACTGGCGTTTTTTTGTTTCGTGTTATTTCGCGTTCTTCTTTCTCGCCAAGGTCTGAGCCACTCTTTAAATGAGGAAACTTTTTTTGAGCAATTTTTAGTACATCCTCGTAGCGCAAGCGCTCGTACCTCTTGTATGCACTTGGCTCCAATGTTTTTGGATCTCTACCTAAAGCGATGAGCTGCTTTTCGTTTTCCTCAATAACTTTTTTAACCATATACTTAACCATACTCTCTTCTATATTTAGCAATTCATCCAAACCAATCCAAGGAAATTCAGCTTCAGCGTGCCAGAACTCGGTTAGGTGCCTTGTGGTTTTACTTTTCTCGGCTCTGAAGCTTGGAGCAATGGTAAAAACGTTGCCAAGCGAAAATATCAGGGCTTCTAAATAGAACTGCGAACTTTGCGTTAAGTATACCTTTTTGCCAAAATATGGGACCTCAAAAAGCGTTGAGCCGCCTTCAACCATCCCGGAAACAAACATTGGGCCCTGCACTTCAATAGCATTTAGCTCTTTCTTCATGAACTCGCGAAATGCTTCAAAAACAGTTGCGCGGACTTTCAATGCGTCTCTCATGCGTGCGCTTCTAAGCCATAGGTGCCTAACATCCATAAGGAATGATGTAGAAAAATCCTTCTGAATTGGAAACTTTTCAGCCAAGCCAACAATCTTAAAGCGCTCTATTGTAAGCTCCACCCCATATGGCGCTCTTTCATCCTTTTTTAATGAACCGCTAAGCTCAACACTTGATTCTATCGTCGCTTTATCGCATTCATCCCAAATCTTTTTATCAAGCTTGTTCGAATCGGCAACGCATTGCAATTCAGCGGTTTCATCTCTAAGCAGAATAAATATCTTTTCTTTATGTTCACGCTTGCGCTTAACCCATCCATGCAAAGCTACTCTACCAGAAGCTTTTTGGATGGCTTCTTCTATTTTTGCAAAATGCATATTATCACTTCTTTATAAGAAAATAATAAAATGATTGCACTATCCGAAAATCACATATTTAACAGATCAATAAGCTGTTTATGTAATAATCCATTGGTTGCGAGCATAAACCTATCGTGAATTCTCCAAGGCTCAGCGAATTGATTTGTTACTCTGCCACCTGCTTCCTGAATTAGTATTGCACCTGCTGCGCCATCCCATGGTTTTATATTTCTGTGTAAAACAGCATCAACTCTGCCACTTGCTAAATATGCAAGCTCCAAAGCAACAGCTCCAAACTTTCTAATAGCTCTTGTGTTTTTGTACAAATCTATAAAACTGCGATGTCCTAAAGAAGCAAGCTCTTGCGCTTTTCTGGCTGAAGAAAAGCTCAGCACAAATATTGCTTTATCGAGTGAATCCCTATCTGAAACAGTTATCTTTTTTCCATTCAAAAATGCACCACTACCTTTAACAGCATAAAAAAGCTCAGCTCTATTTGGCTCGTAGATAACGCCAAGCACCGGCTCATTGCGTTTTGCGAGCGCTATGGAAGTACAAAAGAAAGGGATCCCACTTATGTAATTATTTGTTCCATCGATAGGATCAATAATCCATAAAAGCTCTGAGCTCTTTTCTATGCTGCCAGACTCTTCTGCGAGAAAACCTATCTCGGGAAACTGTTCTGAAAGCGTTTCTGTGATGGTTTTTTCTACTTCAATATCTGCGTTTGTAACAAAATCAAATTTGGTTTCCTTTGTGCTTACGCTAAGCTCCCCTGCCCTTTCCAAAGCAATCCTGCCTGCATGCTTTGCTGCCTCAATTGCCGCTTCTAAATATTCTTCCATGAAACCACCTTTAAAAACTAAAATTCAATAACCATTAAATCGCTTGCTATTCGCAAGCTACCTGAGTAAATATTCCTTACAATCTTTTCAATCGGCTCGTTTTCCACTTGTGGATAAAAATGGTTTAAAAGCAGGCTTTTAACATTTGCCTGCTTTGCTATGCTCGCTGCCTGGCTCACAGTTAGGTGGTTTGAGCTTGGCAGAGAATCAGGCAATGAGCATTCAAGCACAAGCAGGTCAGCTTTATTTGCGAGCGATATTATATCTTCGCAATAGGCAGTATCACCGGAGAAAACAATACTCTTACCCTCAGCTTCAATTCTATAAGCTATCGTGCTTTCATGTTTTACAACTCTGCTTTTAATCCTGAAGCCGGGCATCATAAGGAAACTATTCTCAAGCTCTTTTGTAACAACTTTAAAAGGCACCTCCTTCAGGGTTGGAAACGCATTATCGAGGGCTTCGCAAAAAGCGGCTAAGCCCTTTGGCCCGATTATATTTAGCTGCGAAGCACTTTTGATAGGCCCGTATTTAAAAACGAGCCTTCTGTAAAGCAGGAAAGTTGAGAGAGCAGAAGCGTGATCTGAATGGAAATGAGTAAGGAGAATTGTATTAATATCTGCGGGCTCTGCAACTCTTTTCAAGTTTGTGAAAGCGCCTTCGCCAATATCAATAAGTAGCTTCTTCCTGCCTGACTCCAAGAGAAAACCTGAGCAAGCTCTTTCCTTCGAAAGCACTGTTCCAGAACCTAAAATAGTGAGCTTCATCTTGGTCCCTTTTTTGGATTCTTACATACTGCAATCAAAATAGTAGGTTTCTGTTTGTTTTTATTGGTTACTCCAACTACCTTTTCAGAACCCTTGCCAAGAAAGATGTTCCTAAATACTCTAAACCGTTCCAAACCAAAAAAGCTGAACAGTTTCTTTGTAAGAATGGCGCCCTTTGAATCTAAAACCTGCTGACCATAAACTTCCACTTCTCCAAAATTTTCTCTGAGCAAGGAAAGTACTTCATTTAGTGTAAACTCTCTTACGTGGTGAGGATTTCTTGGTTTTCTTCTAAAAGGTGAAACTAACTCTTTTGCAGGAGTTGTTATTATTGCTATGCCATTCGGCTTTAGGACTCTCTTAATTTCATCGAGGACACGCATTGGATTTCTAAAATGTTCAAGAGCTTCTATGCAACAAACTGCACTAAAATAATTTTTGGGGAAGGGAAGGCCTTTTGTTGCATCAGCCTTTAAAAAGACTAAATTTTTTCTTTTCCCATATTTGGTTCTTGCAATATTTATTGCCTCTTCAGAAATGTCCAAACCGACAACGCGCTTTGCTTTTCTTGCAAGAATATTGGAGCCGTAGCCCACACCACAACCAACATCAAGAATTGTGCTTTCTTCAATTTTTGGAATCGCTGAAGCTGCAAACCTATATCGCGCTATATGCCTACGAAGCCTGCCTACATCATTTTCATCTAAGGAGATCCTCTCGCAAAAAAATTTTTTCGGAGGTTTTCTCTTTCGCTTCCTAGCTGAAGAGCTTCTTTTGGTATTTCTCAATCGTCCTGCTGGCATAAAACCTCACGGTGTTAGGCGCTCTGGGTCTCTCGGCAGTAAAATTCCCTCGCGGATGTTTGGAAGTTTCATGAATGCTTCAAGCAAGCGATCTAGGCCTAAGCCAGTGCCACCATGTGGCGGGCAACCATATTGGAATATCTCTGCATAAACTTTCATTGCATCAAAGTTAACGCCTTTTTCCTCTGCCTGCTTCTTGAGCACTTCGTAGCGATGTTCTCTTTGGGCGCCTGTAGCTACTTCAATTCCATTCCAAAGCAAATCAAAGCTCTTTGTAACGCTTGGATCCTGCTCGGGTTTCATATGATAGAAGGGCCTAACAGCCCAAGGATAGTAGTAAACAAATACAAGTTCAGCATGCTCTTTTTCCATAAAATACTCTGCCAATATCTTCTGGGCTTCCAAGTTAAGGTCTTCTTCATCCGGAAGCCTGAGGCCTTTTTCAGCCAATATCTCCTTTGCTTCGCGCATCGTTATGCGCGGTATCTTTTTAGGTATTTTTACGCTGCGATCCCAAAGCTCTAACTCTTCTTTACACCCCTCTTTGACCCTCTTCAATATGTGTTTTATAAGCCCTTCAACAGTATCCATCACATCCTGTTCTGATTCAATAAATCCTTGCTCAAAGTCTATGCCTATGAATTCTGTTAGGTGTTGAGCGGTATGGCTTTTTTCTGCTCTGTACACTGGAGCGATCTCGTAAACGCGTTCGAAGCCGGCTACAACAAACATCTGCTTGTATATCTGTGGACTCTGCGCCAAGTATGCTTTTCTTCCGAAATAGTTTACCTCAAACAGCTCTGCTCCAGATTCTACGCCAATTGTAGTTATTTTTGGAGTATTTATGTTCATGAATCTGTTTAAATCAAAGTACTCAACGCAGGCTTTAAACATCTTTGAACGAATTGTGAAAAGTGCTATGCTCTTTTTATTGCGCACATCCAAAAAGCGATGGTCTAATCGCTTTGCTAAATCGCTTTCAATTTTGCCACTTGTATCTATCGGTGTTGGTGCCTTTGCTAACGAAACTATCTCAATCTTTTCAGGAATTACTTCGCTGCCCACTTTGGCTTTGGCCGATTTTTTAGCTGTTCCCCACACATAGATAACAGATTCCTTTGTAAGGTTTTCAACCACATTGTAAACATCTTTTGGCACAACCTTTTTAGGCAGAGTTATCTGTGTATAGCCAGAGCGATCCTTAAGTATAATAAATCTTATTCCGCCAAAGTCGCGAGTTTCTTGAACCCAGCCCTGAACAAGCACCTTTTTATTATGGTATTTTGCAACCTCATTAGCGTATACACGCTTCAAAAATAACACCCCGAAGCTATTTGTGAGCCACCTTAATTTTATAATAATAACATTTTTTATTAATAGGGCACTTATTGCATAAAGGCTTCTTTTTGCAGAAATTCTTTGCAAGTTCAACAAACAAAGCATGGTACTCATTGTAAAGCTTTACATCTTTTGGGAGAGTATCCTCAAAAAATTGCTTTAGTTCTGCACGCGATTTAAGCTTTACATTGCAGAAGCGTTGCATTATTCTCTCGGTGTAAGCGTCAATAACAAAACTTGGCTTTTCTGCAGCATAGAGAATTATGGAGTCTGCTGTTTCATAACCAATGCCATGCAATGAAAGCAGCTCTTCACGCAGCTCTGCAAGCGGTTTATTGAAAAAGCGCCTTAAGCTGCCCGCATAATTTTGCTCCACATATTCGCAGAAAAGCTTCAAGCGCTTTGCTTTTTGGTTGTAGTAGCCTGCACTCTTAATAAGCTCTGCAAGCTCCTTTTCGCTCAATGAAAGTATTCCTTGCAAAGATAGCTTCTTCGCTCTTTTCAGGTTTGCAATAGCTTTCTCAACGTTCTGCCATGCAGTATTTTGCGTTAGTATTGCACCTACGCATATCTCAAATTTGCTCTTGGCAGGCCACCAGTGCTGAGGACCGAAATAAGAGTAAAGCGTTTTATAAAGTTTGAGCAAGTTGCATCGCTTCATTAAAGAGAGCAACGAGGAAAAATTAATAAATAATTGCACAACTTCATATATTTTGGTATAAGAGAAAGGGGTGGGCAGTTGGCGAAAAAGAAAACAAAGAAAAAGAAGAAATAAATACTTAGTTACTTAATTTTTTCCTTTTTCTTTTTTTCAATCAAACTCTTCCAGAAATAGTTGCTGAGCCTCTTTATGCAACGGCCTTGCAGGGATCTTTAATCTGCGCTTCACATAGCTTGCGAATTCCTTTGCAAAGCCGTGCATTGTGAGCACAAGCTTTGGTTCTGCAAGCTTAACGTATTCAAGTAGCTGATTAAAATCAGCATGATCTGAAAGAGGAAATACCCTATCAAAAAAGCTCTTGTACTGCCAGCCAGTTGCTTTTGCACTTGCAACCTCTCTGTTCAGGGAAAACCCTATTGCTTGCAGTAGATGTGCATTGCAAAGCGATGGTGGCATAATAAGTATATCGGAATCGTTAAGGTTGTGATCAAGCTTGTAATAAGTGCCAAGCTTCACATTGTGCTTTTCGTAAACCTTATTGTTCTGATATATCTTTTCATGCACTATTGGTGCTATCCCCAAATATTCATTTACAAATGCTGTTAGCTCCTGTGCCTTTCCTATGGAATAGCCAGCAAGCACAATAAATCTATTCAAAGCGAGCTGCTTTTTTACCCAGCTGGCGAATTCCTCATAAAGAGTTTCCCTTTTAGGGAATTTATATTCCGCTAACCCAAACGTTGATTCTATTACGAGAGTATTGCAACTCAATGGCTCTGCGCCCTTTAATATGAGCGAGTCTTGGAGCTTGAAATCAGAGGTTATGGCAATGCTTTCGCTATTTTCAATGAGCACCTGCGCAGAGCCAAGGATATGGCCTGCATTATGCAGACTTATATCAAAGCCATCAATGCTTGCTTTCTCCCTGAATTTCAATGCTTTTGCTTTCTTCGGCTTTTTGTAGTTTGTTTCAATCAATGAGAGTGTTTCTTTGGAGCTTAAAACAGGGCTTTCTGTTTTGAAGGATGCATGGTCTGCATGCGCATGCGTAATTATGCTTGTATTGCCATTGTTGCAATCTATAGCGAGCGCATTGCTATTTTCAACTATTATTCCATTCTGCCAATAAATGCGCATTTTTGACCAGTAGAAATAAATAAGGAACCAAACAATAAAAATGTTGCTGCAAAATTCGCTATAAAGAGAAATGAGTGCTGCGCTTTAAAAAGAAAACAATTATATAAGAGAATAATATAACCATTTATTAGCCTTAAATTGCTTTTTAGGTGACGTTTATGCCAGGAGCCAGGCTTGTGGAGAGGTGCTTGCAAAGGCTTTCATATTTGCAGGTTAAGATTAGGGATATAAACTGGGCGGAGCTTTCAAGGCACGGATTTGTAAAAGAGGCGAGCAACGCTCTGCAAGATTTGCTCGAGGTTGAAAGTACTCTGAAGGAATTAAAAAAAGAAACGAAAGAGATTAAAAGCAGAGAATTTGATGAATTACTCGGGGAATATAAAAGAACGCTGAGCTTGCTGCAGAAGAATATAGAATTTGAAGAGAAAAAGGAACCCAAGGGCAGGCTTATACATGAGCTTGAAGCGGAAGAAAACCCCGAGCTTTTTGCATCGCTACAACAAAAAGTGCTTTCTCTGCTGCTGAGAACGCGTTTCTTCATTGAACGCCTCAATATATTGCTGAGCAAAGAAAAAGCGAGGTTGCTTGAAAAAGGCGAGGAGCAGGAACAGCTTTTGGAGCTCTTGCACCAAAAGGAGAAAGAGTTACAGGAGCTTAAACAAAAATACAATGAAGTAAGGAAAAGTGTTTTCTTCGGAATGGAAGAAGCAAGCGCCGCTGACCTCGAAGAAGAACTAACTAAAGCAAGGCTTGCGCTTGAAAGGGAGAAAAAAAAGTTAGAAGATATGTTCGCAGATTATAGAGCAAAAATCGCGAGCCTGCAAGCTGACTTTATGAGTCTGGCTGATAGGCTGGAAGAATTGCAGCGCTACTTTGATTCATTCTGTGAAAAAAGCTCTGAGCTAACATTACTGCTCAAAAAGGAACGCGACTTTGCCAAGAAGCTTGTTTTGGATATGGAAGCTGAAGTTTTAGAGCTCAGGAATACCTATAGCAGAGAGCTTTTGAATCTTGAGGAAGCTAAGCTTGAGGCTCGCAAGGATGCTGAACGTGAACTGATGCAGAGAATAAGAAAGCTTGAGGACGAACTGCTCGCTAAGGAAGAATTGTTAAAGCATTTCCGCGACCTAGCAAAGAGCAAGGATTCTGAAGCCAGAGAACTTGAGGAGCGCATAGCATTCCTAAACGCGGCAATGCGAACTCACGAAGCTGAGCATGTAAAGAGAAAGGCGGAAAAAACGAGGAAAGCAAAGAATATGACTGCTAAGAAAAAACGCAAGCGCTAACTATTTAAGTGAAAAGCATGGAAGAATCAGCCCCACTTGAAGTAGAGTTTGATGAACAAAATGAAGAAGTTGAAGAGCAAAGCAAGGATTATTTAGGCAAAATAATTGCAGTTATTGTGATTTTGCTTGTTGCTGTTGCTGCTTACTTTGCAATAAACTATTACCTCGAAATAAAATACTCAAAGCTTCGCGTTGTAGTAAAGGATTTCAGCGGAAAGGAGCTTGATAACTCGCAAGTAATAGTAAGCAATGAGTTTGGTTTCTTAGAAAAGCGCATGGGCAATGCCACCTATGAATTTGAACTTGAATCAGGAAAATATACCATAATTGTAAGAAGCCCCGGGTATAAAGAAAAAAGGTTGCAGATAAAGCTCACGCAAGATCGCGAGCTTAAGGTTGTCCTTGAGAAGGAAGCCTTTTTGAGAATAAAAAGCATCGAAATGCCTGCTGAGCTTATATGTCCTTCGCTAGCGTATGGAACGATTACTATCGAAAATTTGAGTGATAAAGAAGAGCAAGCAAGCGTTTCATTTGACGGCTTTTCGGGTTTACAGCTTTCCCTAGTCCCAAAAACAGTATTAGTGCCTGGGCAACAGCAGGCAGTAGCAACTATTGAAATAAAATGCAGCAAGGTTTCCAGCGAAAAGGAAGTTAGCGGTTATGTAAGCATTGGAGGCCTGCAGGATAAAAATTATCTTAAAATAAAGCTTCTGCCTATGCCGGAAATATATTTTGAAAAAGAACTTAGCGTTGAGCTTGACGCTAATGAAAGTGCTGAGCAAAGCATTGTGTTCCAGAATAAAGCAGGGTTTAAAGTAAAAGGCATGTTACTAAGAATTGAGAGCGTAAAAGAGAAGAACAGTAAGATTGAACTTAGCAATGTGCTTTCTTTTGATAAAGAAACCGAGCAGCTTGAGAAAAAACTTTCATTCGAACCAAACGGAGTCGAAAGAGTAACGCTTTATATAAAAGCGCCAAAAACAAATAAAGATACGGAGCTCATAGGCAAGCTCGCGCTTGAAGCGCCTTTTTATCCAAAAGCGCAGGAGATTTCTATCACAATTAATGTAAAAGGAGTTGCAGAGGACGGATAACGAAACATTTTTATTCTATAAAAAAGTGTATTGATTATGTTTGATTTTTACCTTGGGCTTGGCACAGGCATTGTACTGGGGCTTGCATTGACTTTTATTTTAAATAAACTGCTACCCTGCAGTCTTTTGCATCGTAAGAAAATTAGAATAATGGAAATTCTCAGACCGCCAAAGATCTTCAGTAGAACAGGTTCAAACGCTGTAGAACTGGTTCAGTTCAAAGGTGCTGATGGGTTAGAACTTTTAATCCCTCCGCGATTAAATGAAATAAATAAGAAAAAGGAAGAAAGGATAAGCGCTAGCATAGTATTGTTTACAGGTGAAAATTTAACTGGCTATTTTAATCTTTTCACAAAACTTCTATTCCTGTTTGAAGACAAACCGATATTTTTGACAATAAAAGAACGCGATCTCACAAAGTTTAAAAGACATCCGAACGTAATGATATCAATATTTAAACCGAAAAGCGTACTCGAAAATCAGCTTAGAGTGCTAGAGTATCTTTTTATGAGGAGAATGATACCGGAGCAGGAGTTTAAAAAGAAGGTTTCTGAGCTGAAAATAAAGATGGCTAACATGCCTGAAGCAGAAGAAGAATATGCTGAATATGAATATTTCTCAACACCGGAAAGCATATTGAAAGATTTGGAAGTGTTTTCTTCGCTTGTGAAGGAGCATGGGCTTGCAATGTTTACAATGATAGATGAACTAATGCTCAAAAATAGTAACCAAGCGTTAAACTTCTTAGAGCGTGCCGTTAAAATATGTGCAAAGAATAGAACACCCATCGTTTTTACATTAGAAGAAGGGATCGCCCCCAAAAATTTGGTAAACGAAATCAAATCCTATTGCGACCTTATAATAAAAACACATATAAAGGATTTCAAGCGCATTGTCACTATTTACAGCCAAAATAAAATCATGCCTGAGCTTGACTACGAAAAGGTGAAAGGGGATTATAGAAAATTCCTGCAAGAAATTGGATTTATTGAACAATGACTTTTGTATTGACATAATAGCTTCTGATTTTATTGATTTTCCCATATTTTTTATTTATGAATATTTTTATTACTGGGAAGCCCGGTTGTGGGAAAAGCACTTTAGTGAGCGAACTTATTGAGCTTGTAGCCAAAAAAGAAATTACTTATTGCGGCATTTTGACTCCGGAAATAAGAAAGAATGGCTTAAGAATCGGTTTCAAAATAATTGCTTTGCCAAATAAAGAAGAAGAAATTTTAGCAAGCACCGAGCTACGCTACCCAAAAATATCCAAGTATGGGGTTAATGTTGAGGGTATTGACAAGATAGTGGATATTGTTAAAAGAAATTTTAACAAAGCAAACATAGTTTTTATTGATGAAATTGGAAAAATGGAGATGTTTTCGGAAAAGTTCAAAGAATTTTTATTTGAAGTTTTGGAAAGTGATGAGAAGGTTGTCGCTACTCTAAACCTCGCATTGCTAAAAGAGTTCAAAGAGTATGGAAAAGTATTCTGGCTTACAAGGGACAATTATGAAGATGTAAAACAATCTTTGCTAAAGATTTTGCTTTAAGGAATATTGCAGATTTCTACTTTATGCCTTAGAATCTTCGGATTGTTACCAAAAAGGTCTTTGTACCAAAAGCTCGCTTTCACTCTTTTTCCTGAAAGCACCAAAGGAAGCCAGTGTTCATCATCTTCCCACATCATATTGAAAGGGAGCTCACCAATATCAAACCAAAGAGGTTTAATTTCATCGCTCTCTTTTGGAACGCCTCGCCACCTTGCCACAACAAAAACCTTAACAAAGAATTCAGGAGACGAGCGATCATAAAACATCAGCTCTGCTGCTTCAAAGTATTTTTCTGGAATGATGCCAAGCTCTTCTTCTGCTTCCCTGAGCATTGCCTGCTCAAAGCTTTCATTTGCCTCCAACTTTCCGCCGAAACCGTTCAGCTTTCCCTCGCCAAAACCTCTCTTTTTAAACCCTAAAAGTATCTTACTTCCATCCACTAAGTAACCCAACACAGCTTTTATCACTTAAAACACCAAAGCCGCGGGCGGGATTCGAACCCGCAACCTGCTGCTTTCTTGACTATACGAGGCAGCTGCTCTACCATTAAGCTACCGCGGCGGCATAAGAATTAGTTTTGCGGAACTATTTTAAGCATTTTACCGAGCTAAAAAGCAACTTTATAAACTCTTTATAATATTTATTACATAGTTAGCGGTGATATATTATGAGAGAAAAAATGCTTGCCGTTCAGAAAGAAATGCGCAGAGAGCTTAGGGAAGAAGCGGTAAGGCTCAGGGAAGAATTTGAAAACTATTTAGAGGACCTGATCCTGCTTTCGGATCCTGAATTTTGGGAGGCCTTAGAAGAGGAGAACACAGGAAAGATAAAAAAATATAGTACTATAGAGGAATTTAAAAAGAAGTCAGGGCTGTAAGATGGCACACGAATTTTTCACAACCCCTCATTCGGATAATTTATACTATAAAAGAAGACAAGGTGTGCTTTGTTTATCTTCAGCATAGAAAGAAGGTTTATAGATGAGGCCGATTGCTATGAAGCTCTGCAGCGCTTGCCTGCTTGGAATAAAGTGTAGGTATGATGGTAAAGACAATTTGAATGAAAGGGTAATTGAATTAGCTAAAAGGGAAAAGTTGATTCCTGTTTGTCCTGAACAGCTAGGTGGCTTACCTACACCGAGAGAGCCAGCTGAAATTCAAGGCAACAGGGTTGTAACTTACTCTGGAAAGGATGTTACAGAATATTTTGAAAGGGGCGCGAAGAAGGTTCTAAAAATTGCAAAATTGCTTGGAATTAAAGAAGCTATTTTAAAGCAAAAAAGCCCTTCATGCGGCTCTGGCAAGATTTACGATGGAACATTTTCCGGTAGAATTATTGAAGGCGACGGAATAACCGCTCGACTCTTGAAGAAGAATGGGATTAGAGTAATATCAGAAGAGGAATTATAATTCTGCAAAGCTTAACTTTCCAACTGAAAGCTTCCAAAGGATTTCTGGCAGCTCGGCAATTTTGGCTCTTTTTTGGGCCATTGTGTCGCGCTCGCGAATTGTAACAGTATCATCTTGCATTGTATCGTAATCTATTGTAATTGCATATGGCACGCCTATCTCATCTACGCGAGCGTAGCGCCTGCCAATAGAGCCTTTCTTATCGTAAAGGCATGAAAACTTATAGTCTTCAAGAAGATCAAACACTTGCTTGGCTTTTTCTGGCAGACCATTTTTGTTTACCAAAGGAAATACTGCAACGAAGTAAGGGGCTAACTGAGGCACTAAAGCTAAATACAATCGCTCATCTTTGCCGCGCTTTTCTTTTCTAATCGCTTGGTCAAGCACAACATAGAAAGTTCTATCGATGCCTGCGGAGAGCTCAAACACATGCGGAATAAATGCCTTGCCTTCTTCTTTAGCGCTCAAATCCTTTTTGCTACCTTTAGAATGGCCCTTCAAATCATAATCTGTTCTGTAGTTGCATGCTACCAGTTCAATCCAGCCCAAATCGGTTAAAACTTCGAAGTCCCAAGTTTCTTTTGCATAGAACGCTCTTTCTTCGCTACTCAACTCGCGGAAGCGAATTTTTTCTAAAGCTATGCCACATTTTTCGTAGAACTGCTGCAAGCGCGCAAGCCAGTATGCAATAAGCTTTCCTGAAACTACGCGTTGCTTTACTGCCTGCTCGCAGCTTATTTCTTCAATTGCGCCCCTATCTAATCTCTGCAACCTTAGCTTATAGTTTGCTATCTCGCTGAAATTTCTTATTTCGTTTATTTTATCTGGATTGAAAAATATTTCTATTTCCATCTGCCCAAGCTCGCGCTCCCTAAGCAGGGTTTGTTTTGGTGCAATTTCGTTGCGAAAAGATGAGCCAGCCTGCGCAATGCCTAAAGGCAATCCTTCTCTGCTGGCTTTATAAAGGCGCGGGAAATCGAGAAAAATATTTTGACATGTTTCTGGCCTCAGGAAGCATTCTTGATTCTGTGTAGCGCCAATAAGCACGCGCATCATCATATTGAAAAGTCTTGCTTCGCTTAGTTCGCCTTTGCACTTTGGGCATCTTATTTTATGCTCTGCTAAAAGTGCATTTAGTTCCTCAATGGATTTAGATTCAGGGATATGCTTAGCGATTTTTTCTTCTACCAGTTTATCCGCTCTAAAAAGCGCATGGCATTTTTTGCATTGAACTACTGGATCGTTAAATGATCTTAAATGGCCTGAAGCTTCAAACACTTCCTTAGGCAGAATAACAGAGCCCTTTATTTCTAACAGGCGCTCTTTTTCCACCAGCTCTTTACGCCAGAAGTTGATTATGTTGTTTCTTATTCTGACACCTATCGGCCCAAACTCCCAGAAGCCTGCTGGTTTGCTTGCGTATATCTCTGCGGTAGGAAAAAATAGCTGCCTTCTGAACGCAAGGTTCTGCAATTCATCTCTAGGCATTGCTCACACCAACCAATACTAAAAATTTGCATAAATAGTGTTTTAAAGGGTTTCTTGGGCTTCTATTTTTAAAGGTGCTTTTCATGGTGAACATTGAAAGTTTGCGTAAAAAAGTTATCGAAAAAACAAAGATGCAGATAAAAGAACGCCTAGCCGGTAAAGAAGTGCATATAATAAAGGCCGTTAATACGCTTGAGGACCTTGATTTGGTATTCAATATGCTCTTTGAGGATGTTAGGGATTGGTATTCATTGCATTTCCCGGAGCTTTTTAGATTAGTGAAAGAACCGGAAAAGAGCTTAGCGCTTATTGCGAACCTTACTTTGCGTAAGAAGTTTGTGAAGGAAGAAATAGTCAAGTACTATGCAAATGAAGAAGTAGCAGCAGAACTAGAGAAAAAAGCTAAGGAAAGCACTGGTGCTGATTTGAACGAAGAGCAAGCAAAGGTTATAATACAGCTTGCAGAAAAAGCTCTTGAGTTGAAGAAATATAGGGATATGTTAGCTGGTTTTATTGAAAAGGAGATGCAAAGCAAGCTACCCAATCTTACAAAGATTGCAGGCCCGCTTTTAGGAGCTCGCTTATTGCGAGAGGCCAAATCATTGCAAAAGCTCGCGTTTATGCCTTCTTCCACAATACAGGTGATTGGAGCGGAAAAGGCATTGTTCAAGCATCTGCGCAAGGGCACTAAGCCACCAAAGCATGGAATAATATTCCAGCATCCTTTGCTTAGAAAAGTGAAAAGAGAGAATCGCGGTAAGATGGCCAGAGCATTAGCAAACAAAATAAGCTTAGCAATAAAAGAAGACTACTTTGGCAAGAAGGATATAAGTGATAAGGTAGTTAGGGAGCTCGAGGAAAAGGCAAGGCTATTGAGTTAGCTTTTTCTCAATATTTTCTAACCTTTTTTCGATCTCGTTTAGTTTTTTCAAAATTTCATTCATTGCATCTTCAACTATTTCATGCGGTGGTTTTGGGTGATGCAATGCAGGTATCGGCCTGCGCTCGCGAAGGAACTTTAAAACTGACCTATCTCTAAGCTGATAAAATACCTTTCCCTCTTCGCTTGAAGAAGAAACAAGGCCTGCATTTTCAAGAATTTTGAGATGAAAATCTACTGTTTGTGGGGCTCGTTTTAGATGTCCAGCTATTTCGCTCAAGTACTTCTTCCCGGTGGTGATACTATAGTAAGACCACCTGTGCCGCCATATGCAAGACATTATGGTGGAGAACCATGGAGCGAACCAACCCATACAGACATTATGGATACACTAAATGAACTAAGAGAAAGGCTAGAAAGAATTGAAGATATTTTAAGGAGACGATGAAGCTAAAAAGTGGGGCCAAGCACACCCAAGTTTTTCTTTTTTTAATTTTGAATGCGCACAACTATCTTCTCTTGTATCTCAGTTTTTTAATATCGAATCTAGGAAGGGCTGATTTTAAAATTATCTTATTTCTCGCATAGTCAAAAGTTACAACAAAATTAGAAAGAAAAGGAGTGCCTAAGATTATATCTTTATGAAGAGGATTCTCCACAGGCACTATAACATCGAAAAGTTCTTTAAATTGGCTATGGCCTTTTCTGATTTCTATGTATATTTTAGCTGTCTTGAAACGAAACTCTGTTTCTGCACCTTGACAAACATCAACTTTTTTAGAAAGCTCAAGCCCAAAATATTCGGCTATATCTTGTGGAATATAAACAACATCAGAACCAGTATCCAGTACGGCAATAAAATCTTTATTTAGCCCTCCATAGCTTAGTGTTGTGGGTATCTTTGGTCTTAATGTCCAATGTGTTTCATCTATTTTTTCTCTTTTAAATTTAAAAGTAAATTTCATGTTCTCACAAGACGTGAATTGCCTGATCGGGCACTCTTGCGAATAAGGCCCTTACACCAGGAAACTTTTTATCAACTTTTTCCGCCACTTCTTTGAACGATTTTCCAAAAGCAATTACGTTATTATTGTAAATAGCCACCCATTTGCCCTGATATTTGCTCAAATCAGCTTTTGCATAGTATTCGTAGTTGTTCATTTTTCCACCCATTTAATAATTGATGTAACATAACTTATATTTAAATATTGGGGGTTTTAGTTTTTATGCGTGAAATCTTTCCTGGAATTTATAAGTGGCGCAATAAGCTCTGGACAAAAAACCTTGTGCCTGGTCAGCAGGTTTATGGTGAACGTTTAGCTACTTTTAATGACATTGAGTACCGCGAATGGAATCCCTTTCGCTCGAAGCTAGCAGCAGCAATAGTTAAAAAGCTAAAGCATTTGCCTTTAAGAGCTGGCTCCAGGGTTCTGTATCTTGGTATTGCTGAAGGAACAACTGCTTCACATATAAGCGATATCATTGGCAAAGAAGGCGTAATTTTTGGAGTAGACATAAGCGAGAAGTGCTTGGCGAAATTATTGCAGATATGCGAAGCGCGTAAAAATATAATTCCTGTGTTAGCAGATGCAAATAAGCCAGAAAGCTATGAAGCTTATGTAAAAGAGATAAAACCACAAATTCTTTACCAAGATGTTTCGCAGAAGAATCAGGCGGAAATATTCAATAAAAATGCGAGGCTTTTTTTAAAAAAAGGCGCTTACGGTTTGCTAGCGTTGAAAGCGCCAAGCATAAGTTCAACTAAAAAACCAAGCAGAGTGTTTAGGAAGGAAGAAAAAAAGCTGTTAGAGGAATTCGAAATAATTGAAAAAATTCCTTTGAGCCCGTTTGAAAAAAAGCACAGGTTTTATTTGCTTAGGAAAAGGTGATCTTTTGGAGCTTGGCAGGAAGTTAGTGCATATAGTATTTGGGGCACTTATCTTCTTTGTAACGTATTTTTATGGTGCTTACTCACTAGCTGCTCTGTGCTCTGTAGCTTTACTTTTGGGTATTCCATTGGCCTTACTAATGAAATCCAGGGTTGAATTTCCCGTATTTTCGTTAGCGGTTGAGCTCTTTGGGAGAGAGCGTGAGAAGCTACCAGGCAAAGGGGTTTTCATGTTTTTTGCAGGCGCTCTTTTAGCAAGCTTAATAGCCATATTTGTAAATAATAACGCAATCGCTTATTTGGCTCTATTGCCTGCGATATTAGGGGATGGATTAGCAACAATTATGGGAAAACGCTTTGGCAGACATAGAATTGTAAAGCATAAGAGCGTTGAAGGCAGTGCTGCCTTTTTCTTTGCATCTTTTATAGCCCTATTTTTAGCTTCTAATAGGTTATATGCAGCATTTATCGTTGCCCTGCTTGCAAGCATTGCAGAGTTATTGCCAATAGACGACAATCTTATTTTGCCACCATTTTCAGCAGTAATTTTATACATAACCTATTTTTTTAACTTCCTCTAACTAAAAAGTGAAGAAATTTTGAAAATTATGTATCAAAAAACTAAAGGTTTATAAATGGGCTCGCACTTATTTTTTAACACTTCAAAGTTTTTAATTTTCCCGGGGGCTTTGGTATGGAGAACAAAAAATTTTTGACTAAAGTGAAGAAGCGCGATGGGCGCATAGTGCCTTTTCAAAAGGAAAAGATTGAGGAAGCTATTTGGAAGGCTGCAAAAGCCGTTGGTGGCACTGATAGAAAGCTTGCAGCAAAGCTTGCTGATAAGGTGGTGCATGAACTAAAGAAGAGGTTTGGAGCTAAAATACCAAGTGTTGAAGATATTCAGGATACTGTTGAAAAGGTGCTTATTGAGGAAGGACATGCAAAGACAGCAAAAGCATACATTCTTTACAGAGCTAAGCGGTCAGCGATAAGAGATACTAAGGCTTTTCTGGAAAGGAGCGCACAGATAATAGAAGGCTATGTTTCGGAAAAAGATTGGCGCGTACGTGAAAATAGTAATGCAGGGTATTCAATCAGCGGCTTGCAGGCGCATATAAGTGATATTATCATTTCCGAATATACCTTAACCCATATATATCCGCCTGAGATAGCCAAGGCCCACAAAGAGGCGAGCTTTCATATTCATGATCTGGGTGTTGGCACCTTTGCCGCTTATTGCGCTGGCTGGTCATTAAAGCAGCTTTTGCAGGAAGGATTCAACGGCGTGCCAGGGAAGATTGCGTCAAGACCTGCAAAGCACTTTAGCGCTGCTTTAGGGCAGATGGTAAACTTTATGGGCACGCTGCAAAATGAATGGGCTGGTGCGCAAGCATTTAATTCATTTGACACATACTTGGCGCCATTTGTTGCAAAAGACAGACTTAACTACAAAAAAGTAAAACAGGGGATTCAGGAATTTGTATATTCAACGAATGCCACCTCACGGTGGGGCAACCAGGTGCCTTTCACAAACATAACGCTTGATTGGACTATACCTGAAGATCTAAGAGATGTACCAGCTATTTGGGGCGGTAAGGAGTTAAAAGAAACCTATGCTGATTTCAGAGAAGAGATGGATATGATAAACAGGGCGTTTATAGAGGTGATGATGGAAGGCGATATGAACGGTCGCATTTTTACCTTCCCTATTCCAACATATAATATAACAAAGGACTTTGATTGGAACAGCGAAAATGCCAATTTGCTCTTTGAGATGACCGCAAAGTATGGCACGCCTTATTTCCAGAATTTTGTAAATTCTTCACTTAAGCCAAGCGATGTGCGCAGTATGTGCTGTCGCTTACAGCTCGATGTTCGCGAACTTAGAATGAAAACAGGTGGCCTCTTTGGTTCTGGAGAAAAAACAGGCTCTATTGGAGTGGTAACAATAAACATGCCGCAGATTGGCTACCTTTCAAAAGATGATAGTGAATTTTTTGAGAGACTTGATTACTTAATGTACCTAGCAAAGGAATCCCTTGAAATAAAGCGTAAAGAAGTTGAAAAGAATATGCGAAATGGTCTGCTGCCCTGGACAAAGCGTTATTTAGGCACATTAGATTTCCACTTCTCAACAATCGGCTTGATTGGGATGAATGAAGCCTGCCTAAACTTCTTGGAGAAGAGTATTGCAAGCAAGGAAGGAAAGCGCTTTGCTTTAAAAGTTCTTGATTTTATGCGCGCTCGCTTACAAGACTTCCAGGAGGAAACTGGCAATATGTACAACCTTGAAGCTACGCCAGGTGAAGGCGCTTCATACAGATTGGCCAGAATAGATAAAAAGAATTACCCAGATATAATAACAGCTGGCACAAAGAATGCTCCTTATTATACCAATTCCACACACCTGCCTGTGGATTATACTGACGATATATTTGAAGCCCTTGACCATCAGGATGAATTGCAGTGCAAATACACTGGTGGCACAGTACTGCATGGCTTTGTTGGCGAGCAGATAAGCGATGCAGAAGCATGCAAGCAGCTGGTTAAAACAATTGCTTACAACTATAAGCTTCCATACTTTACAATAACACCTACATTCAGCATATGCCCGGTGCACGGCTACATAGCGGGCAAGCACTATACATGCCCTGTAAGGGTTAATGGAGGCGATAAATGCGGCAAGAGAACAGAGGTCTACAGCAGAGTGGTTGGCTATTATAGGCCGGTGCAGAACTGGAATACAGGCAAGCAGCAGGAATTTGAGGAGAGGCAGCACTACTCCGTAGAAAAAGCGCTTGCAAAAGTTAAGAAAAAAAGGAAGTAGTTCTGATGATTTTCCGCGGACTTCAGAAAACAACGCTCGTAGATTATCCTGGCAAAGTGGCATGCACGCTTTTTGTAGATAAATGCAATTTTCGCTGCCCTTTCTGTCAGAATAGCGTACTTGTGTTTGAAAAGGAAACCAACGTAATAACGGAGCAGGAAGTGTTAGCATTTCTTGAAAAAAGAAAGAAGGTATTGCAGGGGGTTTGTATTACTGGCGGCGAGCCTACTCTGCATACTGAACTAAAGGAATTTCTACCGAAAGTTAAGGCTTTGGGCTATAGAATAAAGATTGACACCAATGGGAGTATGCCTAATTTTATAAGGGAGCTTATAGACGCAAAACTTGTGGATTATGTTGCGATGGATGTAAAAGCACCCCTAGAGAAGTATGATATTGCGGCAGGCGTAAATGTAAACAAGCAGGCGATAAAGGAAAGCATAGCGTTGCTGCTTAAAGGACGCACAGATTATGAATTCCGAAGCACAGTTGTGCCAACAATAATTGAGCTTGAAGATATGCACAAAATAGGTGAACTGATCAAAGGAGCCAAGGCATATTATTTGCAGCAGTTTGTGAACGATGTGCCCCTACTAAATCCGGAGTTCGAAAAAATAGCGCCTTATCCCCATAAAACTCTGCAAGCGATGGTAGAAATTATGAAGAAATATGTGAAAAAGGTTGGAATTAGAGGAGTGTAACAATAATGGAGCAACATTGCTTTCTTTTTTTGAATTAGTTGCTTTTATTCTACTTTAGGCGGCGGGCGTGGCAAATGCTCCACAAGACCATATGTGCCGAGAAAATAGATTAAAACTATTTCTGGTCGTAGAAGGTTAAAAATACTATTTAAAATAAGGGCAAATACGACCAAGGCAAAAACAATCAATGCGACAAGAGGCTTTTCGTTATGTGCCTCAAATTTGGAAACAATCCTTTGGGCCAGCACCCTAACATCAGGAAAAATTTCAGAATGCTTACTTTCTGCAGGAAAGGGAAAGAGAAAGCCAAGATAAAACACATAGGTAACCAAAAAGAAGGCACTCATGCCAAAGAAAAAGCAATCAATATAAGAGATGCCCATTTTTGTTTCGGGACTAAACATAAAACCAACAAAAAATCCCGAGAAAATAACAACAAAAAACAGAAGCCATATTACTAAAAACCATATATAAAGTAGGCGTCTTACCACGCGCCCCGGCGAAAATTTTGTAAAAGTGTAAAACATCACGACTACAAGGCAAAGCAAAGAAGGCAGAAATGCGAACGAAAGCCAAGGAGTTGTAAAGCTTAGGTAAGAAAACATCAAAGAAAACAGCATCAGCTTCAGTTCGGTTAGCTTAGGTATAATTTTTTCTTTGAATATAAGAGCAATCGCCATTGCAGAAGCCCAAATGAGAGATACTACTTGGAGAATCAAACTTCCGACCCAATCCGTTTCGTTTACCAAAACAGGAAGAAAAAAACCGAGCATACCTACTGGAATAAAAACTAAGGCAACCTTTGATTCAGGGCTTGAGGGCATGTTTCTATAGGCCAATAATAGTTGAGAAATAAAACCCAAATAAAAGAAAGTCCAGCCAATGTCTTTTGGAGACAAAGAAAGGTTTGCAGTCCAGTAGAAGGTGTGTTCTAATAAAACCAAAATTACAACCAAACAAAACAGGAGAAGGATTGTAGATGCCACAGCAATTTTTTTCCAATTTTTAAATAAATCCACTGAACCACCATAAGAAAGCTACTTATAAATTTTAAACCTTAATTTTCTTGCAAAGAACGGGCTATTGGTTGGGCACTATGTCCTTGGATTAACATGCTCAAAATACCCTCTTCTTTTGTATAGAAATGCAATAAAAACAAGGTTTATTATGCAACTCATAGCCAGCATTATTAAGGCTAAATTTTGTGAAAATTCTATCATTACTTGTTTTAAATTTTCAGACATTCTCTGCATTTCAGGGTTGTTCTGCAGTTCCTTTTGGAAAGCATAGGAAGACAATTCGGCTACATAAGGAGCTCCCAAAGAAGTATTAAGTATGTTGAAAGCCAGCAAAGCTATCCCAAATTTCCAGGCCCAAGGGTAGCGGTTCCACATTGAAATCAAGAAGATTGCAGAAAGCATAAATGTCAATGCACTTGGGAATGCCATAGCTATGCCAGTAAATTTTACACCAAAAAAAGGAACATATGGTACTTTACTCAGATTAGTAAAATTCTGAAAAGTGCCCAAAACACCTAATAAATTAAACAAAAATATAATTTTTATCGAAAGAGGCATTGGGGCAAAACCTTTATCTTTTTGCATATTAAAGCATTTTAAAAAAATTAATTTAATCCTTTCTCTCAAGAACGCAGAGTAGCTCTATATGCGGAGTTTGCGGAAACATATCGTATGCGAGCATCTCTGAAACTTTATAGAATTTTTTGAAGAAGAAGAGTTCGCGCCTAAACACTATTGGGTTACAGGAAAGGTAAATGATGCTCTTTGGTTTTAAGCGCAATACGTGTTTGAATGCTCTCTCCAAACCAGCTCTTGGCGGATCTAAAATCACATAATCGAAGTCAAGGCTCTGCTTATTTTTAAGATAAGCGTAAACGTCCTGCTGTAAAAGTTCAACGTTTGTTATATCATTGATGTGTAAATTTGTATGACCGTAATCTATGGCTTCGCTATTTATTTCTACTGCCTCAACAGAATCGCAATTATCTGCAATAAAAGCAGAAATAGTTGCACAGCCAGCGTAAAGGTCGAGCACCTTGCCAGAAGCACGCTCTTTTATTTTGCGATATATTTGCAAAGCGACGTAGCTGTTATTCTGAAAGAAAGTGTTTGCACCAATTTTAAATTTAATATCCTCAAAGCGCTCTTCTATATGCGCACTATTCCAAAACTGCTGCACAGCGCCAAAGCTCGTATCTGCTTTGCTTGAATTTATGCTCCAGACAATGGAATCAAAGTGCTCTTTAAGAAATTCTGCAACCTTGCTTATTATTGGTGCTTCGTTTGCTGTTACAAAATTTATCATATGCTGGTTAGAAAATTTTGCATGCCTTAATACAACATAGCGCAAATAACCTTCATGCCTTAAATAATCATAGCTTTCTATTCCGTGTTCTTTAAATAATTCATGTAGCTCTGGCAGTATCTCTTTCACTTTCTCAGAATGCAAGCAGCACTCCTTTAAATTAACAACTCGCTTATAGGTTCCCTTCTCGCGCAAACCCAATTTATTAAATGCATAAACTAATTCAATTTTATTGCGGTAGAAGAATTCTTTAGGCGAAGGTATTATTTTTATTTCACGCTCAAAAAGTTTTTCCAAAAACTCTTTTTTCATCCTGAGCTGGTCTTTGTAGCAAATATGTTGATAGCTGCAGCCGCCGCAAATACCAAAGTGCTTGCATTTTGCTTCTCTTTTACAAGCATCTTCCGGAACCTTAAGCGCAAGCATATAATCACTGTAAAAAGAAGTATAAATTAAATTAAAATAATTCATGCGCTTAATACCTTTCATTTAAAAAGTTCTCCATATAATTTTTTTGTATTAGGGCCCGTAGCTCAGCTGGACAGAGCACCGGCCTCCTAAGCCGGGTGTCGGGGGTTCGAATCCCTCCGGGTCCGTACCTTAAAATACACTTTTTTTGTTTGGAGGAAACGGCATGGAGAAAAAATCACACAAAAAAGAGTGGATGAAAGGCTTCTTGGGATTCCTTGGTTTTCTGGGCTTTCAGGCGTTTTATACACACAATTACCTCTGGCTTCTGTGGTTTCTATGGTTTGGGTATTTTTACCATTTCTGGCGGAAGTTATGTAATGCTAACTAACTTTCCTGTCTTTCTTCCAGAGATGCTGAAGAAGCTTATCCCCTGTAGCACCCAAGAGAACTGCGATATGAAAAGCCTAATGCTGTTTAGAGATTCGACAGGTGGTTTTGATTTATGAAATTCAATATTATTTTCTCGGAACCATTGTAAAACCTCATTAAAAGAAATTGTTTTCTCTAAAGGGTTTGCGTATTTATCCGCTAGCCAAATTTTTTGCTGTTCAGTTAGAGGTTTGCTGTTATAGAAAAGTTTATTTGCGAGAGCGACTCTTTTCTCCAAATCATTACCAGCTAAAAGAAAAAGTAAAAATCTTTTCAGCATAACAGGAATTCTGCTGTATCTGTTGTACAAACCTATTACTATAAAGCCGCCGGGTTTTAACAACCTAATGAGCTTACTAAAAGCCTGCTTTGGATTTTCAGTATGGTGTAAAACACCGATGGCGAAAATATAATCAAAGTATTCTTCAGGTAGATCGTTGCTAAGAATATCCATTCTTTTGAATGAAACATTTTTTAGATTAAATCTTCTCGCTAAAGCTTTTGCTTTGGCAAGAGAGCGTTCACTTATATCGATTCCCAAAACTTCTGCCTTACCCAAAGCAAAGCCGCAGGTGAACTCAGCTGTGCCACAGCCAGCATCAAGTATGCGCTCGTTCTTTTTAAATTCGTTTGGTTTTTTATCTACCAATGCAGTGAGCCAAGCAACGTTATTATATAGTGCTTTAGTCGATTTGATTTTTTTGCTTGGATAAGGGAAGCGCTCATAGAAATCTCTAATTTGCTCAGAACTCATAAAGAAATGAAATAAAACCAATTATTAAAAACTCTTAACAAGAATTATTTTTACATGCCCGCTAAAAAACCGAGAGGCAAAAAAGGAGATGTTCGCTTTCATCCGAAGCAAGAAGCGAAAGCGATAAGAGGTACGCATGCTGAGGGGCGCTTCTTGGAAAGATGGCCCAAAGCATATATTGAAATGCACAAAGAGTACTTGAGGACCATTGCAAGGCTTGAAAGAAAAAGAGCCCAAAAAGGACTTACCCCCGAGGAAAGACAGGAGCTTGCAGGTGCCTATAAAAACATGAGAAGATTGGTTAGAAAGCTGGAACAAACATATGTGAGCAGAGCTAAGCATGCGAGCGCAAAAACCAGGAGAGATCCCAAATTCAGAGTATTCTTAACAGATAAATACTTTAAGGAAATGTTTAGAATAAGGGGCAAAGAGTACGAACGAAGCTCGCTTGCATTTTTAGATATAGATCATTTAAAAGAAATCAATGATGGCTACAGTCACAGAGCGGGGGATATAGTAATAAGAAGCATCGGTGAAGCACTAAATGAAGTAATTGGTGAAAAAGGTGGTCTGGTGGGCAGGCACGGTGGTGAAGAAATACTTGTGTGGGCTTCGATGCAACCAGAGGAACTTATTGAGGCGTTAAAAGAGGCTGTCAAAATAGCAAAAAGAAAGGTTTCCGAAAGAATGAGAAAAGAAGGGATAAGGTTCTACAGGGAAGTTGGATTCAGTACAGGGATAGTACCTGTCAGCGCTAATGAAATCAGAAGGAACTTTCAGAAGGCATACAAGACCTTGGTTAATTCAGCCGATAAACTCATGTATGAATCAAAAAGAAAGGGGAGAAATGCTGTTACACTCCGTTCTGAAGGAAAGTTGATAACGAAAAAACTTAGTTAGTTATTTCGTCAAATAATCTTTTTAAAAAGGACGATTGACGAAACAATTTTAAAGCTTGCTCAGCTCTAATTATTGCATGGAGAAGCTTGCGATTACAATAGCTGGGGAAATTACATTAAGCAATGATCCTGGCGGAAGCATGAAGAAGTGGCGTGAGATCTTTGGGATAAGCCAGATTGAGCTTGCTGAGCATCTCAAAGTGAGTCCCTCAACAATAAGCGATTACGAAGGTGGTCGAAGGAAAAGCCCGGGCATAGGAGTAATAAGCAGGTTTGTAAATGCACTTATTGAAATGGATATGCAAAGAGGGGGCAAGATAGTAAAGCAGCTTATGAAAGACTTTGAGCCGAGTGAAGAAGCTTTTGATATACACGAATTTTACGGTGCTGTGAATGCAAACGAGTTCGCGAAGAAAATAAAGGCGGTTTGCGTTGCAAACCAAGCAAAGCTCAAAGAAACTGTAATCTATGGTTATACGCTTATAGATTCACTAAAGGTTATAATAGAGGTGCCCGTGCATGAATATATGCATCTCTACGGCAGAACTCCCGAAAGAGCTTTGATATTCCAGAAGGTTGTGAACGGACGCTCGCCAATGATTGCTGTGAAGATTGGCAGATTTAGCACAGATATGAAGCCTGCAATAGTGGTGCTGCACGGTCCGAAGGATCCCAACAAGATCGATGAAGTGGCAATAAAAATAGCTGAAAGCGAGCGCATACCATTGCTTGTATGTAATACGCCCATATACGAAATAAAACAAGCTTTGAAAGAATATGAAGTTTGACATTTTACAAAATGTTATGGAATTCTCACTGAATAAGTGTATCTTACCTTATTCTTCCCATCCTTAGTAATGCCAATTAAGCTTGGTGAAACCTTCACACTGGCTTTGTATTTTTTCTTCAGCTCAGATACAATAAGCTTTGCGGCTTTTTTCGAACCTATAAGCAGATCCAAACCATTTTTTCTTCTCATTGTTCTAACTATTTCCGCCAATGCATCTTCCCTAAGCTTTGAAGCCAAAATCTCTTTCACTAAGAACAAAACCTTCTTTTCTTTTGATTTATCTTGGAATCTGATTTGGATTACTGCTTCGTGGTATGCCGAAGAAATTTTTAAGCAAGCATCGCAATATTGGAATCTGTATTCAATAAAAGATTCGTACGTTGCAGTTATCGGTTCTCCTTCAATTTCGCCAGAAACATTTAGGTAAAGCTTCGCGCCTTTAGCTTCGCGAACAATTTCTATATCAAGCGATTTTTTCGCTAGGTTGTGCCATTTTATTCTGCTCATCAAAAATTTAGCTAAATTGTCAGCATCATCTTTAACCCATCTACCGCTTACCAATATCTTTCCACATCGCTTACACTTTGCAATATGAAACTTTTTGTCTATATCAATTAGCTTGTTATCCTCCAAGAAGCACTTTATGCAAAAGCCTTTTATAAAAGGTCCTTTTTCAGTACCACACTTAGGGCAGAACTCCATCATTGCGATCTCACCTTCAAATATATTGCTGGGCTCAAGACCATATGATAGGTAAACATAATGGCTATAAGAGTTCGATATACTAAAAATAAAAGTATGAGCAATGGCTCTAAAGCGGATACGAATGCAAAAACAAAGCTTATAAGTGAAGCTATAAAAGGAATTAAGGATGCTTTCGCAACTATTCCAATGTTTTTTCTCGCGAGGATAAAATTTTCAGAAAAGCATCTGCTTAGCGAACGCTTGTTAAGCATTATCGCTGGGTAAAGGAAATAAAAAAGTATTAGAAGCGCAAAGTATATGCCCAAAGTAACTAAAGCGATGATTAAAGAGTCTGTCAGCGAGTGTGCTTTTAGCACATATGAATTTAAAATAGCTGTTGGAACCGAAAGCAAAATCACTATAACAAAAAAAGTTGGTACCACTCTTCTGGAGTTTTTCATTGCTATCAAAAAGGCTCTTTTAAGCGAGAGTTTTCCTTTACTGTAAAAATCATTTACAAGAACGGGATACATTGCATTTACAAGTATATCAATTACAAGCATTATAAGAGAAAGGACTAAAAGGAAAAGCAATGAAAATAAGAGAACGCTTACATCCTGAAGTTGTCCATAGCTGAGAGCGCCGCCACTTGAAGCAAGAAAGATTATGTCTTTATGGGTCACAAGAAGAAAACTAAGCAAAAGCATAACAACACTATAAAGAAGTGAAACAGCTATTTTTGGAATAAAAAGTTTTGGCTCTTTCAGGAGTAAATGCATCGCTTCTTTAAGAAACTTGGTAAGTTTCATTTTTCACCTACTCTAAAGGTTTTGCCAAATTCCATTATTGTTGCTTCTATACCAAGCTCCTCTTCAATCTTTTTCTTAAAAGTTGTAATTTTTGGAGGATCACCGTGCACAAGAAAGACTCGCTTCGGGTTCCATTTCCTCAGCGCCTTGAGCATCTCGCTTTGGCCAGGGTGTGCGGAAAAATCGAATTTCTTTATTGTACACTTTGGCCTATATTCTTTACCATCGATTGTTATTAATCCTTCTTCAAGCAAGCGCCTTCCCTGAGTACCTTCAACTTGATAACCTGTAAGGAATATTGCTGATTTTTCATCATTATAGAGGCGCTTTATATAGTTGAGTACTGGGCCACCATCACACATGCCTGCAGTAGTGACAATTATTGACGGTTCTTCAAGCGCACGCTTTCTGTCGCGATCATTTTTAACCCAGCGCGCTTTTCTAAGAGCTTTTTTGAGCGTCTTTGCGTCTTTAAGATATTTTGGATATTTGAGCGTTATATTTGCTGCTTTCTGACTCATCCCATCTAAATAAATAGGGCAACCAACCTTGTGCTCAATAAGAATATCGATAAGCTCGTGGGATCTGCCAACAGCAAATGCAGGCACTATTGCAAAGCCGTTATTTTCTATTGTTTGCAGGCAAGCGTCAACAAACTCCTTCTCAACTTTATAACGATTCGGGTGGTCGCTATCACCATAGGTGCTTTCGGTGATTACATAATCAACATGCCCAACCTTAATATCTGCTTTATTGAGCAGTCTTGTTTCCACAACCTTAAAGTCGCCGGTGTAAACTA
The DNA here is from genome assembly GCA_021163505.1 of Candidatus Iainarchaeum sp. Taxonomy (GTDB): domain Archaea; phylum Iainarchaeota; class Iainarchaeia; order Iainarchaeales; family DTGL01; genus DTGL01. Next base: position 77,819 of record JAGGVE010000034.1, read on the forward strand.
GCGAGGTATTATTAAAAGTGAGCTTTGTGATAGCTGAGCCGACGATGTGGCCAGCGTCAAAGAATTCAAGGGATACTTTATCGGTTATATCAATCCTCGTTCGATAGCCCAGAGGAAATGTGAACTTTCTGGTGCGCCTTATCTCAGTCTTTGAGAACTTTGCATCGTAGCCTTCTATGCCTGCAATTTTAAGAGAATCGTGCCAAAGCAGCTCTGCTAAATCAAGGGTTGGTGGCGTCATATAGCATACTGGCCTGCTTTTAACAAACAGATGTGGCAAATCACCTGAGTGATCCAAATGGGCATGCGAAATTATCGCTGCATCTAAATTTGTGTTTACCGCTAACGGATACTCTATCTTTTCAGGAGTTAGCTTTACTCCTCTATCCAAAAGAATCTTATCGCCTGCATCAATTAGGAAGCTGCTTCTCCCAACCTCTCTGCAAGCACCAAGTCCTGTTATCTTAAAACCCATAAAAGCGCCTCTAAAAAGCAGTATATTATGAAATAAAGCAGAAGTAAGCTTTAAAAAGGGATGTTGAAGGCGATTATTCAAAAAACAAGAGGGGCAATTATAAATATTGAAACGAAGTTATTTTTATGATGCGCTGGAAAACAATATTGCTTTTATTTGGTGTTTTGTTAACATTCGCTTTTGCAAATGCTCAAATAAACTACATAGACTGCAATTTAGAGTTGCGGAGCGATTCAGTTATAGCAGATATAACCCTTTATCTGAAGGCTGAAAGCGCTGTCAATTATTTTATCATATCCATGCCATTCTACGAGAATGGCACTGTGCTTAGCTTGGCTGATTCTTTAGGAGAAATAAAAGATTATAAAATAGAGGAAAATGTGCTTACAATAAGAACCAATAGCTCCGCAAAGCGAAGAGAGGATATAATAAAACTTAAAGTGAAGATAGATGGGCTTGCGAGGGAACGCTTTAGCAACACCTATTTTGTGAAATTTTCTTTGCCTGCTGAACAGAAAACAAAGGTTAGCTTCAGAGCATACGGCAAAAGAATACTCGGTTTTGATACCGCAAGCGGCTTTAGGGGGAGCTTAAAAAATGGCGAATTGAAAATATCTGGATTAGGGCCATTTATAACTTCATTCTTCTATTCGGAGGAAGGAAGGCGCTTTGGGAAATTCATATTGCTCAATAAAAGCAACCTCGCTGACGAAAAGATTGGAAAAAGCCTTGAAAGGGCTTCTGAACTCTATTTTATAGTGTTGGCAGTTTTAGGAATAGAGCTTGATGCAAACGAGTTTGCGGTGTTAGTGCTTAGCGATGATGAGTATAGAGAAAAAATAAATGAGTATAGTGAAGGTGTTTACAGCACAGGCGGTCTTATAGTGATAAAAGAGAGTGCATTTGAAAAAAAGGAGGCGCCTGCAGTTGTTTTACATGAACTTACACATGAAATAAATGCAAAGATTATGGCTTGGAACAATAGTGGCACAAGCTGGTTTGATGAAGGCTTGGCAAAATTCGTAGAGTATCTAACTAAAAAACAGCTTGGGTTAAGAACAAACAATTTATTTTACGGGGTTGTGCAGTATAGCGATGCTCAATATACCTATACTTTAAACCCCGCAAGCGATTGGAAGCTGCTCGAACAATATTACGATAAAAACGAACAGTTTATGCTCGAATGGAACGCTGATAACGCTGACATAAGAGAATTTGGTTATGCATTTAGTGAATTGTTTATAAGAGAATATGTTAAGGAAAAAGGCTTTGGTGCTTTGCATAGAGCGTTACGAGAATTGCTGAAAATAAAGGAAAGCGTTAATGCCCCCAAAGAATTCGGCAAAGCAGTACTCGAAGCTCTTGATACAAAACTTGAACCATGCAAAAGAGAAAGCGAAAAGAAATTGCTGAGTTGTATAAGGGAGTTAAATAGATTTAACCCGGAAATTCCTGAAACCAAGGTGTTGATAATAGGCGTTGAAGAGCAAGAGGTCACTAAAAAACCAAATATGCAAGCGTTGAGAAAAAAATTATTGGAAGAAAAATTGAATGCATTTAGCGAAATGCTTATGCAATTCTTGGAAACATTAATGCGTTCAACAAAAAGCGCTTTAAGGTGACTTTGTGAAATGCTCGATAAATGAAACCACAAAGATTTCAAGCATTCCTTCGGATATAGAAGAAGCGCATATTGTTAGGCCCCTTTCGCGCGAAAAAATAAAAGCATTATTGAAAAGATGCAAAGAGCTTAGAGCGATTTCAATGAGCAGGTCTACCTATAAAAGGGTCGCGAAGAAGGTTTTAGCGCTCCTTGAGGAGAAAGGGATTCAAATAAAAATTACTGAAGAACGTGGCAGAGCAATAGGTATTCCTTTGGAAAAGCTGATGCAAGCGATAGAAATGAGGCGTGACTTCAGACCCTTGCGAGAGATCGAGCAGGTAACAGGCATCCCTAAAAGCACTATACACTATTTGGCAAAATATTCGTTAAGGAGAAAAATAAAAAGAGGAAAAACAATTATTTATTTGAAGTGAAAATATATGCCAAGGCCTAAGCAAAGAAGGATAAAGGCTAGAGAAATTTATTTGAAGCCAAAAGTTGTTCCTGCAGAAGTTGTTAGAAAGAGAAAGCTGCATAGAGGTGAAGTTGCGAGGCAGCATATTCCAAAAATGAAACCGATTGCAGAACTAAAAATAGAATTTCTCCCAGATGGACGCGTGGTGGCACCTCGCTATCGCGAAATTGAGCTTGGAAAAATAGAACCAGTAAAAGCTGCCACTTACAAGAACCCTTATGATGCTATAAGGGCAACCTCCCACATAATAGAGAATGTTGGCAGCGAGTTTGAGAGACTTAAAGTAGCCCAGCAACAGCTTGCTGCTGTGCATGCTGTTCTATACGATAAATGGAAACAGATGAACTCCAAGCAGAGAGAAGCCGCAAAGCGCTTTCTATTTAGTTTGATAGATCTTATCCAGCCAAGAAGAAGAGGTTATGAGAACATCGATTTAGAAAATGCGAACAAAATAAAACGCGTACCTATTAAAGCACCTGCTAAAATAAGTGCTGTCAAAAGGCTGGAAAAAGCGATAGAATATATGGAACGCAATAACATAGGCGCTGCACGTGCACTTATTGCTGGCGTTTCAAATGACCTCATAGCAAGAATGAACACCCTCTTAAGGCAAAAAGCATTTTTAAGGAGAAGAAGATGGGCATTGATAAAAGAAAAAGTTGTGGAAGAAACACAAGTGTTTAGTGTCTATGATGCGCTGCGAAGAGCAAGAGAAATGCTAACGAGGCCTGAAACACCGCGAAGGATAATAATTGAAAGATTACAAAATGTGATAAACAGCATAACCGCGCTTCAAGAGAGGTATTCGCGTTTTGAGAGGGCAACAAGACATTTGGTTAAAGCAATAGCACTTATAAGAGCTCGTGGCAGCGAAGTTGAGATAAAAAGGGCTTTAGGAAATGCTGCTCGAACAATATATCTGGTTGGCTCAGAATGCACGATTTTTTCACGGGAAAGGTTAACTGAACTTAAAGAAAAAGGAGGAGAAAAAACCAAGCTTACAGTTGCAAGGAACCAGCTTGCATTGTTTGCAGATAACGCTGAGTATTGGTTTGAGAGAGCAAGGCCCGAGCAAAAGAAAAATATGTATGCCTTTCTTAGAGAGCTTCGCTTATTAATCACAGGCACCAGGGCTCAGCCAGCGGTTGTTGAAATTGCAAGAGCGGAGCGCGCTCTACGTGGTGCGAACGCAAAGGAATGCGAAGAGATACTTCTGCGAGCAGTAGAGAAAATTGATGCGATGCTTAAGAAAGGTGAAGGAAGGAAAAAGGAATAAAAAAGCTCTTATCCATTTTTAGAAAGGAGATGCATTATGGCTGGTGAATTATTTGAAAGGAGGCTCTTGGAATTTACAAGGCGTGGGGACATCGAAAAAGTGAGATGGCTAAAAAACATAGGAAAACATATTTTGCCAAGCTATGTGAAGAGGATTCAGAAGAAAGACAAAAGCATAATGCAGGAGCTCATACTGCCCAAATGGGTTAGCTGGGAATTGCTCTATGACTGGGCGTGCACACAAAAAACGAAGGAAGGTAAGCTTTGCGTGCTCTGCGATGAACATCATAAAGTGGGGATAGAATTCAACGGAAAATTTATATGTGAGTACTGCTTTCTGAAGATTAAAAACTGGAAGTAGTGTTTTTCTCTCTGGCTTTTTCTATTGTAAAACCGCATGCCGGGCATCGCCATTTCTCAATAATTTTGTTATTTGAGATGTAGACTATACCAACGCGAAACATACGCTCATTACATCTTGGACATTGCATAGAAAAAATGCATGCCAAAAAGATTAATAAAATTGCACTGCATAGTGTTTTTATGATAAAGGCGGTACTGTTCGATTTAGACAATACTCTAATAGATTTTATGAAGATGAAAAGATCGTGTAGTGAAGCAGCAATAAGAGCTATGATTGAATCTGGCTTAAAGATTGATGAACAAAAAGGAATAAGGAAACTCTTTGATATGTATGAAAAATACGGAATGGAAAATCAGAGCATATTCGACCGGTTTATTAGAGAGGTTCATGGAAAGCTCGACTATAAAATGCTTGCAAGAGCAATCGTTGCATACCGCAGAGTAAAGGCAGGGCACCTTGTGCCATACCCCAATGCTGTAAAAACGCTTATAAAATTGAAGGAGCGTGGCCTGAAACTTGGCATTGTTAGTGATGCTCCAATAAAGCAGGCTTGGTTGCGATTAGCGGAGTTAAATTTATGTGATTTTTTTGATGTTGTTATTGCAAAGGGGCCTAAAACAAAAATGAAGCCGCATGCAATGCCATTCAAAAAAGCATTGAAAGCGTTGAACCTAGAACCAACAGAAATACTTTTCGTTGGCGATAATCCTGAACGAGATATCCTCGGAGCAAAAAAGCTCGGAATGAAAACAGTGCTAGCGAAATACGGGCAGGTAATACATAGTCCAGAAGTGAGGGCTGATTTTGAAATCAATGACATAAGCGAATTACTTGGCATTATCAATAAGCTGAACAGCGATGAACGAAAGAAATAAATACTCTGAGGCTGTTTTTAATATCATTGTATTTGGAGGTGTTCAGATGCCCGCAATGCGCGCTAGGCTAACCGCCGCAAGGCAAAGATTAAGCGCGGCAAGAAAGGAAAGGAAACACAGAAAAAGAGCCAAGCTAACATCACGAAAGGGCAAGCTGGAAAGCAGGCTTATACTTGTAAGAAATGAACTAGAAATAACAAATAACGAGCTTCAGAGAGTGAGAGAAAAACTTGCACAGGCGCGAGCAGATCATACTGCAATATTGGATGCACTTGCCCAAGGAAAGAGGCTTCCAAAAAGAATTATTATGAGATTTAAGGCAGCTAGGAAGGCAACAACTATCCAAAGCCTGCAAGCGCTGGAGAGAAAGCTGGCACAGAGGATAAGCAGTTTAACAGTTAAGGAAAAGGCACTTACTAAAAAAGCAGAAAAAACCGCAGAGAAGCTTCAAAGACTGGATGCACAATTGCAAGCTACCTCACAGTAAATACCGCTTAGCGCGGTTTTATTACTTTTCTTTATATTCTTTAATATCCATTTCTGGCTCTTTTTCTTTCATTTTTGCAACAAGTAGCTCTAAGCATTTTTGCAGTATTTCTTCTACTGAATTGGCTCTGCCGGTGAAAGCTGCAGCAGTTATGTGGCCGCCACCTTCGCCTTCGAAAAAGTCTGAAAGTTTATGGAATACATCCTTCGCCAAATCCAGTTCATAGCCCTGTGCGAAAGAAAACTTTGCTCGGCCTGAGACTCTGACGCTATGGTCTTCCATAGTGCCGACAAATGCGACATCCGCGCCGAGATGAAGTAACGCTGCTGCTGACTGTGACTCAAATGCGCCTATTTCACTCAGAACTATCAGTGCTTTATTTGCTCTGAAGATTCTTATACGCTGTGCAGCTTTAAGCAGAGCTATTCGCTCGCTAAGCTCGCGCTCTACAGAAAACATCTCAATTATCTCGCTGAATGTTTTATCTGTTTTTTTAAGAGCTTCTGCCATCACTCTAAAAGTGTTTCTGCTTGCGAAAGAAAAGTGAGCGGTATCAGCTATAAGTCCACAAGCAGTTAGTAATGCTATTCGCTCATCAAGCTTTTCAGGAGCATGCTTGGTCAAGAAACACCATAAAACTTCAGTAGTAGAGGCAGCATCCTCAACTATTAATGAATTTTCCTCTTTAGCGATAACATCTTCTGAAGCACTGTGGTGGTCAAAAAGAAAAATCGTGCCCTTAAACTTTTCAACCGCTTCAGCAAATGGCCCAAGCATATTATAAGAATTTAAATCAACTATAACAAGCACATCAAAATCAGAAAACTTTGGTTGCATTGCATATGCAACCTCCATCGTTTCAGCTAAGCGCTTTGCAGAATTATTCAAATGCTCGGGAATGGCTATTTCCACATAGTTTCTATCCATTAAAAGTAGGTGAATTATGCCTGCCGAAGCAAGCGCATCAACATCTGCGCCTCTGTGAGAAACAACAAGTACTTTTTTATTTTTCAGCGTTAAAAGCTCTGCGACAGGCATACTAACACTGGTTATTTTTCCTTTTTCTTTTTCGCTGGCTTTTCTCGACCCTCGATCTGTGACCTGAGCTTGTTAAGTCTATTGACCAAAGAGTCCTCCTGCTTTTGCAAGGTATCTATACGCATCTCCAGTGTCTCTTTGAGCTCTTTGAGCTCCTTTTCAACCTCGTTAGTATCTTTTTCTATCATTATATTGCCCACAAGCTTGTAGACCTTTTCCTGTTTTGAGTCTTTTAGTTCACTTAGCGCGTTTTGTATCATCGCCTGCTGAATTTGAAGCTGTTGTTTCCTTGCACCAATACTTATCAATTGCTCTCTTCCTTTCTGGAATTCAAGAAGCTTCTGTTCATCCACCATCTTTAAACCTCCTTATCCTTAATAAATATTAGGAAATTTCTCCATAATTCTTTTTGAAAGTGCCACATGCTTCATAAATGAATTGAACGATGCTCTTAAAGCAACTGCATCAAGTGCCACAACTTTAAATCTTATACTTGAATGCTTGCACTCTATTTCTGTACAAGAACGCCTGTGCTTTTTTACAATATCCGGAATAACTGCCCTATATACTATTTCGGCTTCCTTTTTGTTTTGGAAGTGTAAGTTTAAATAAAGCGAATATTTTTGCATAGCTATTATCTCGCTTTTATCTTTTTTGTTACAGGCGGCCTTACTTTAAGTACTATTCTATAAGCACAGAATGGACATCTTACCTGCCCTTTGGGCATATTATCAAACTCACGACCACACCTTGCGCATTTATACATTCAAACACCTCTAAAATTATTCCTTGTTTTCAGTAGCTTCTTCGGCTTTTTCCCCGGCTTCTTCAGCAACTTCTTCTTGCGGCTTTTCACTTACTTCAAGGAGTTCTTTCATAAGCGGAGTAAACTTCCTTTGTTTTACCATCTTTACTACAATCTTTCCTGCCATGGTTGCTGGTGCATACGCACCACCGGCGAATTCCACACCACACTTCTTACATTTATATATTCCGGTAGAAATTCTTTTGACCGCTTTGAAGCCACAGTTAGGGCACTTATGAAGCCTGCGTTGCTTTACCTCTATTTTTGTAACTCTGTCTCTAATACCCTTGCCATAGCGTGATCCAAAACGGCCCGCATGCTTAACCTTCTTCGTCGAACTCATTCATCCCACCTTGAAAAACTTTCTTAGTTCATCAGATTTTTGAAAAGCAAGCTCGATGCATTGTTCTATCTCAGCCTGCGTAAATGAACCTGTGCCACCTTTTTGCATCGCTGACATCAGTGCTTCTTCTGTAGTACCTATGGAAAGTCTTGCATCCATTGCCCTTTCCTCTGCTGTTGCCGGATCAACAACTATTTTACCATTTATTTTTGCAAATGTAGTAAGCAGAGGCTTCTTGCTAAGCTCAAGCTTACCACTATATTCGCCCTTAACTATTTTATCATCTTCAAGCTTGGGGATCTTAGTGTCGAGCAATGCACCTAAAGCAGCTAACGAGCTTGCATCAAATAAGTTGCCTGCATCATTTGCAATATATATATCTATAAAAACAAACCAAGCCTTTTCTCCCTCCACTATCGAAAGCTTCTTGAAATCTATCGCTTTGCTTTCCCTTATACACCTATCAACAACTCTCGCCAACTCAGTTGCATTTTGATCGGGCGGCCCCGGTTCGAATACAGGGGATGCCATGGGCATGAGCTCTGCGCCGACAGTTATGGAACCTTCATCTGGACTATCGGGGTAGGGCTCAGCAATATCCATTTTCACGCCCACTATAACATCTGTCTCACCTAAGCGAATCCTACAAGAGCCGTGAGCGTTTTTTGAGAATCCTGTTTCTATTTGCACTGGCCTATATTCAAAAAGCCCTCTGCCATCTAAGCGCTGCGAAACCTTTATTAGTTCCTTAACCTTATCTGAACGCAATTCCCAAAGAATATCGTCTCTCATTTATTACCACCCCTCAAAAGCTCTGGGTTCTCGCTGATTTCCTTGAGCTGTTTATCTACGTGCTCTATTGCTTTGGCTTCTTCCTCAGCAATCTCTTCATACTTTCTTTTCAAGGCCTTCTTCTGAATCTCATAAACCTGCTGGCAGCCTTTAAGACCAAGCTCGAAGGCTTCCTTCCATTCCTCTTTAGAGATTATACCGTCCATCTGGAGCAAAACCACTTCCTTTGTGCGAGGCATTATCGCAAGCGGCATATCTACGGCATCAGTGGCGTCTTCCTCTTCCTTACATAGATCCAGCATTATATGCCCTGCTGCTCTGCCGACAGCACAAGCAGAAACTAGATCGCGCATTGGGATGCCAGCATCTGCCAAAGCAACACTTGCAGCAGTTAGAGCCGCACACCTGGTGCCAGCGTTGCTATCAAATATATGCACATATATATCAATTGTAGTATTTGGGAATCTTTCCACGAAGATTGCCTTTGCAAGAGCTTCGCCACTAACCTTTGAAATCTCTATTTCTCTGCGACCTGGTTTTGGGCTCTTTCTATCGGGCACTGAAAAGGTTGCCATGCGATAAACGTAGTTTACTATCGCTTTTGTTGGGTCCTGTATATGCTGTGGTATTGCCTCTCGCGGACCGAAAACACCAACCAAGGCTTTATTTTGGCCCCATTCTATATAAGCAGATCCCTCTGCCCTGCTCAAAACAGAAGGAATAATCTTTATAGGTCGTAATTCATCAAGTTTTCTACCATCTATACGCTTACCTTCCGCATTTACATAAACAATCTCTTCCACAAAATCACCTTCTTGTATGCTGCTTTTCTTTCTCCAACATTTTTTGAATTCTAAGCGTAAGGTTGCTAAGATGCGATTCACGCTCTATCTTCGCTAACGCTTTTTTAAGGAGCTCTATATTGCCGCCTTTGGCCCATATCCTGCCATTCATTCCGACCATTAAAGAGCAGCCTGTGCCGCGCTTCAAAAGGTTCAGCATGCTTGCGTTTTTTCCTATAACTCTTGGCACCTTTACCGGACTTATGGTTAGAACTTCGCCGCCGCGAAACACTCTTATATCTGAAAGCGTTGCAGCATTTATCTCATCAACCTTTACAATCTTTGCACTTACAATAGTGCCTTTTCTTAAAGGAATTCTTATCTCTTCCTTTAGAACGAAGGAGTAATAAAAGGAATTTATATCAATGATGTAATAAGAATATTCTTCGCTAACCACTATGCCTATTACAACATCGCCTGCTTTTGGCATATATTTTCCCTGCAAAGGCACTACTCTTGCTATTCCGCGATCTATCTTGGCCAAACCAACAGCATCTGAATATATCTTTCCATTCTCCACAAAAACATGCGGACCAAGTCGCATGCGCTTGTCTGTTACAAGTTCCCCTGGAATAACAAGTTTTCCTTCCATAATCAAGCCCCCTTGTTTAAGATCTTAACTTCAGCTTCACCGTGCGTAAGCTTGCTTATCTTCTCTATTAATTCTGCTTTCAGGCCAGCCGGCACCTCAAGCAGAACTATTAATGAACCATCATTTTGCCACTCCTGCTTTTTAATCTCATATTCATGCAGCATAGCGCTTGCTTTGCCTGCGTGCATCGCTGGCACTTTTATTGCGATCTCAAACTTATCAAGTGAGATAGGCAATATGCGCCTAAGCTCCTTTAATATCCTTGCTGCCTGCTCATCAGCAGGCTCAAATTCATGAATATTAACCTTCAATTCTTCTAGTGCTTTTTCTATCCTAGCTGGCGGATGCGGTGCATTTGTTTGTGGATTGTATGCGTTTTTGCATATTATTTGTATTATTTCCTTCTTTTTCTTCTCCCGAAGCTCTTTTCTCTGCTCTGTGGTTAGCTGCAACTCGCCTTTTGCTATGATTCTTTTTGCAATCTCCTTTATATCCTCTGTTCCAAACGCTTCCCTCACCAAGCTCTCAGACTGGCGCTCACCGCGCAAGGCGTCCTTAAACACTTCATCTATTGCAAGCAATTCTTCAAAATCTACCTCTCTGCCTTTACGCAGTTCCATCGCTAGCTTTGGATCCACTAAAAGCTCAAACCTGTTACCTTGGTAAGTATAACGAGCAACAACCGCATCTTCAAGCTTAACCATTTAATACCACTGGCTATTTACCAAGAACCAACTTTAAATCCTTAGCTGTGAGTTTTGTGAATGGTGTTTCCTCTTCAACATAAGCGAATTCCAAATTATCCTTATTGAATATTTCACCTTTTTCCTTACACTGCTTTATAATATCTGTTATAAGCCTGATTCCATCTTCGAGCGAAAGCTTTTCATTATATTTTTTCTCGAGCAGTTCCATCGCTTTCTTCTTATTTCTGCCTATCGCTGTTGCTTTATATTCTGCTAAAGCACCCGAAGGCTCTGTTTCAAATATGCGCTTTCTTCCGTTATTTATGCCACCTATTATAAGGCTCACGCCAAATGGGCGCATTCCAGCATACTGAGTGAATATCTGTTTTATTGAGCCTATTTCCTTCACCAATGCCTCAACATCTATCTTTTCTTCATAGTAAATCATATTATCTTGTGCTTTCTCGCGAGCGATCTTTATTAAGCGTCTTGCATCGCCAACTAAGCCAGCACTTATCGCACCAATGTGGTCATCTATCTTAAAGAGCTTTTCTATTGATTCTGGAAGCATTAATGGGCTTGTTATCGCCTTTTCCGCACCGAAAAGAACACCTTTATTGTAAATAAGCCCTATTCCCAAAGTGCCTTGCTCAACTATTTTTGAGGCATATTCAACCTGATAGAGCCTGCCTTTTGGCGAAAACATTGTTGCGGCTCTATCATAAGCTGTTGTCATCCGTTGCCCTTCATCTATATACAATAAATTCACCTCTTATGAATGAGAAATAACATAAAATTGGGTCTGAACTGAACTATTTAATATTGCATAATAATTTAAATGTTTTCTACAGGGCTTGTATTTTCGCTGAAATCCACTGAAAAGCGTATGAAAAAACGCTATAAGCGTCTATTTAGCTGATTCTCGCAAGCTTTTGAGAGTGCCGCTGACCAAAATAATATTCGGCACAACTCGCTTTCTCTTTATTTCCTTCAAAAATTGCAAAGCAGCAATTGCCTGCTCCTTTGAGGAACGCTCGCATTTTAGTATGCCTGTATTTTCCTGTGAATGCCACTCTATGAGCTTCGGGTTTATTTTCGCTGAACCAAATGAGCCAAAAAGCGAAAGAAAAGCATTATTTACTGCAAAATTTACATCGCTTTCTTCAAGCGGCTCATCACACATAAGTTTAAATAAAATGTAGCGCTTTTTTTCCCGCAAGGTTGGCGGGATTGGATTGAGTACTTTTTTTAAGCGCATGCTAAATTAAAAAGGGTTTATAATGTTTTATAATATATGCACAAGCTTGCTCTTCTTCAATTAGCTACGCTTTTTGTTATAACACAGATTTTGGGCCTAGCCGTTGCAAACACACTAATAAAAGAGAATATAAGAACTACAATTATAACAGAAAACCCAGAAGATATTGAAAATGCAATAGGTTTATTTGTGTATATCTTGGTGATGACTGCTTTTCTTCTGATTATTATCACCTTTGTGAAATTTCGAGGCATAACCTTCCTATTCGAATCGCTTGCTTTATTTGCTACATCTGTTATTGTATTTGGTACTCTTATTCCTGAAGTGGCAGGCATTTTAACAGTGCTTCTGATTGGGCTACGCTTTTTGCTAAGAGAAAGCATAGTGATAAAAAATATTGCTTGCTTGATTGCTGTGGCTGGCGCTGGCTCGCTCATAGGTGTTAGCTTAGGCGTTGTGCCTGCTGCTATTTTCTTAGTATTGTTAGCGATATATGATTACATTGCGGTGTTCAAAACAAAGCACATGGTTAAAATTGCAAAGGCGATAACCAAAGAAAACGTTGCATTTGCTTTCAGTATCCCAACAAGGGAAAAAGTTTATCAGCTTGGCACTGGCGACTTAGTGATGCCTTTAGTATTCGCAACCGCAGTGCTGAATAAAATAAAGGCAAGCGCAGGCTTGCAAATAGCTCTGCTACCAATAGCGGTTATTCTGCTCGCTTCTCTTTTAGGGCTATTGGCAACACTTTATTATTGCATGAAGAAAAAAGTTGCGATGCCTGCCCTACCATTGCAAACAGCTTTTATGCTATTCGCTTGGGTTGTTTTTGTACTCATCGGCATGCCTGTGCTTTGATAGCTAAGCTATTGCTTTGTTTTTATATAGGCGCTCTTAACCTTCGCAAAGAGAGCCTTGCCTGTTTTCGTTTTAATTTCTTGCTCTGCTTTCTTGAAGAAATCATCCAAGCTTGCATTGGAACGCCTTTTCTTTGCATAGTAAAAGGCTTGCAGGCATGTTTCCAGGCGATCCATATCTTTAACAAAAATCGCCTCTTTTGTCTTTCTTTCAAAAAATTCTCTGCTTAGCTCAAGCAATTCTTTTTCCTTTTTGGGAAATAGCGAAAAAAGTTGCCTTGCTGCTTTTCGTTCTGCTGCCGTTTTTACGTGCGGCTCCAATCCGCACTCTAAATTGTGCTCTTTTAATATTAGGTCTCCGCAAAGAGCTTCATGCAAATCATGCACTAAAGCAAGCTTTATGCACTTTTCAACATTCAGCTTTTCTTCGCCTGCAAACAACATGCAAAGCAGAGCAACATTAAAGCTGTGCGCCGCTACGCTCTCAGGCTCCTGTACTTCGCGAAGAAGCCAACCGGTGCGCTTTACATCCTTGAGCTTTAAGGCCATTTCCATGAACGAAAGAAAGGTCATAAAAGAAGCTTACTAAGAAAAGGTAAAAAAGCTGTTGCAAAAGTAAAAGTGAGTAGCAGATTAAGCAGTGTTTTTAAATAATTGTCTAAATAATTAAAGTTAAGGTAAGCGGTGCTCAAAATGGTAAAATTCTCTTTTGTCCATAGGATAAAACATAAAGCCAGCAGAGCTAAACACGCGATACGCACAAAGGCTGGTTCTTTGAAGCACAAGCTAAGAGGCTTTGCAAGCAGAATTAGGAAGAGAGATTAGC
>JAGGVE010000047.1 GCA_021163505.1 Candidatus Iainarchaeum sp.
ATTCGCACAGCTCGCTTAGGAAGCACTCTTTGCATTTCGGTTTCTGCGCTTTGCAAATGCTTCGTCCATGAAAAATCAGCATATCTGTAAAGCGAGTCCATTCGTTGCATGGCAAAAGCTTCATTAAATCGCGTTCCACTGCTAGCGCAGTTTTGCCTTTGCTCAAGCCTAAACGCCTGCTTATTCTAAATGCATGCGTATCTATTGCAATGCCTTCCTGCTTTCCAAACCCTTTGCCAAGAACAATGTTTGCAGTCTTTCTTCCAACCCCGGGCAATTCTATTAATTCTTTCATTGTACTCGGCACTTTTCCGTTATATTTTTCCACAATCATTTTTGAGCAAGCGATTATGCGCGCAGCTTTAATTCTGTAAAGCCCTATATTCTTTATTATCCCTTCAACATCTTTTCGATTAGCGTTTGCAAGCTGTTCAGCGTTTTTATATCTTGCAAAAAGTTTTTTTGCAACACCAACAGTTTGCTTATCTGCTGTTTGTGCAGAGAGAATTGTTGCAATGAGAAGCTGAAATTTGTTTCGAGCAAGCATTATATTTGCATTTGGATAATGCTTTTTAAGCAGCGATAAAATTTGCATTGCTTTTTTCCTATCCATGCAGATCAATTTTTACTGATTCTTTTATTCGCCAGGCGGCCTCTTGAAATATATTCTTTTAAAACAGCAATTAAATATTCTAATGGATTGTATCCGAGTTCCATAATCTCTCTATCCAATCTCCTCAGATATTGCCCAGCCTTCTTTTTATATTCAGCAGAATGGCTTAGTTCTATTGAGAGTCCTAATTCCAAAATCCTGTTATTTGCTTCTGCTGAGAGCCTTTCTTGTTTTTTTAAGGCTTTTTCCACAATAGTTAGTGCAGAGACTAATTCAGGCAATGTAATGTTGTCAGGTATGCTAATATGTACGTGTTTTTTCTTACCTGGAATAAGTTTAACCGTTATTGCATACTGTACTCTTAAAAATCCAATGGCTTCCTCTTCTATTCTTTTAATTCTTTCAATTTTCCTGTGCGCATTTTCATAGGCTTTCTCAGGGTTTTTTAATGGAAGTCTCGCTTTTAGTTTTGCAACTTTTTTTAAATATTTCCGCCATTCTTCCCTGTTTTTTCTCATACTCTTCGGAAAACCACGCATTATATATTTAAGGTCCATATTTTCCAAGTGCCATCTTAATGAGCTATCGAGTTCTTTTTTAATCTCGCCTGCGCTAAGCCCCAGCCTTTTCCCTTTTGCAAATAGCTCCATACGTTCTCTTAATAGCGGGCCTTTGAATGCTACTCTTATTCGTGGCATATTTGGCACCTACCTGTTTCTTTTTAAGTCTATGCGCGAACCAACTTTTCTAAAGTGCTCTTTTGCAACATGCATTACTGGATTTATTGCATCCAAATCTGGTTTGTTTGGTTCGCGCATGAATTTGCAAGTGCCTCCAAGCACTTTCCCTATAAGCAACACATGGTCTGAGTCTTTTGGATCAATAACCTCATTTAACAAGCATTCTATTGTAGCTGGAGCTTCCTTCACGCTTGGGACAACAACATGCTTGCTTGCGCGCATATGTAGCCCAAACTTTTGCAATTCGTTCTCTCCACGGGGCAGTTTTGCTTCGCAGTTAATCGCTTTTTGCGCAAAGTCAGCAGAAACAAGATTTATAACGAACTGTTTCATTTCGCGGGCAAACGCTTCAGTGTCCTTATTCTGTTTTCCAACACTTACGTAGCACAAAGGCGGGTTTATGCTAATAGGCCCCACAAAAGAGTATGGCGCGGCATTCACCTTGCCTTCTTTATTCATTGTTGTTACAAGAACAACCAAGCGAGGGCTCAAAAGCCACAAAGCCCTTTCCGCACTCAATTCAGTATGTTCTTCCATCGAATCACCATTTCTATTGAAATGGAAAGTTTTATTAATAATAATAGCTAAAATCCATAAGCTTTAAGGTGGTTTTTTGCATAAAAAAGTTTTACTTTTGGTTTCTTTCTTTTGTCTCGCTTTTCTGAGCGCTTGCGTTCAAAAAGAGCAGCTACAGCTCAAAGACTGTGGCAATGATAAGGAGTGTTTTGATACAGCCGCAAGGCAATGTGCGCCTGCAAAAGTGCTCATTTCCGAAGAGCAAAATAACACCTACACGGAACTCTACCTTGAAAGCAGAGGCGAAGATGGGAATGAGTGTGAATTTTATTACAGAATGCAGAAGCTCAATGTAAACTTAGCAGTGCCTGAAAGCGATGAGGAAAGGCACTTGCAGGAGAAATTTTTTGCTATAATTAAAACAGTGGAAGGCAAGGATATGGTTTGCAGGTTTCCAAAGCAACTGATTGAAGATAAAAATTCTCTTATGGATATGCAAACATCCGAAATAAATCAGTATTGTAAAGGCGAACTCATAAATGCTTTACAGAATATGCAGCAGGCTCTTTTGCAGCTTATTTTAGAAGCCCGGCAAAAGCAACAACCCTCCTGATTTCATCGAGGCCTTCGAATAATCCGCTTGCTCCTTTTTGGTTTGTATTCCTTTTGTGGAGGCTCTTTAATGATTCTTTTTAGCATAGCTTCTATGTCTTCCTTTGGGACGCCTTTTCTCAACAGCTCTTTAACATCTTCTCTGCTAAGCATTGCTTGTTCAAGCCGCGTTCCGTATGTGATTCTATTCCTTGCCCGCAACCTTTCTATAAATTGCTGCATTCGTATGTGCCCCTCTACTCTTTTCTGATGCCACCAAAATATCACACCAAGCTCTCTCGCAATAGTTTTTATGTGCTTCCTGCTGTAGGTAGCAGGCAACTTCTGCAGAACGTCTCTTACCATTCGCGGTTTTTCCAAAAGGAGAATCTTTACTAAAAGCTCTATGTCAACATTGTGTGCCTGCAGCACCCTCAAATGCTCAGCAACGCCGCGGTAGCGCCTACCGCCAGTAACAGCTTTCTGTGCAATAAAACCAATGCCTTCGCCTGTAAGCTCTGGAAGTGTTAGCACCTCTGCCAGATAACTTGCAATATCGCTCCTTGATTTTGGTTGATGAGCGAGCTCGCGAGCAGTTTCTATTGCGATCCTAACAAGCTCTCTTCTGCTTATATAATCAAGCCAGCCTTTCCTAAATTCGAACTCAGGCTGCAAATGTCTAAGCTCTATTATTTTTTTATTTATCGCTTCTATGAGCCTATCGCGCCTTGTTTTGCTTTTCACAGCACTCACTTTATCTTATCCGCTTTTTCACAGAGATGTAAAACTCTTATAGCATCTTCTAGCTTTGCCTCTCTTCTACTCACTTTTTCCAGAAAGCGATCTATTCTTTCAATTATAAAGTATGCTTGCCTTCGCTTGCTTGGAACACCAACTGCTTTTATTTGCAGCAATTGTTTTGTTTTCCTCGCTCTTTTCAGTGCATCTCTGAGCAAAATCTCGCCCTTCATTGCAAGAAACATCTCTGCTTTTTTCCGTATCTTTGCAATTTCTTCTGCTGTTATTGGTTCTCCTTTCCTGTATTTTGCAATAATTGGAAGCAACGTTTTCTGAACGAATGTTCCAACTTCCTCTCCAGAAGCGACACTTCTAAAATAGCGGTTTGATGTGACAAACCTTTTTATTTTTTCCGCATAGCGGATTCCATTTATAACTTCTTTACTATAACCTTTCTTTTTTGGAACAGCATGCGGCCTATTCTTCGCTTTTCGCTTCCTTGCAGGCACAATAAAAATTAGTTTTTACTATTAAAAATCCTTTGCTTTTAAAAGGTTATTGAATATTACGCATCTTTATATATCTTCTTGGAGAAAAGAGGGCAACATTCAACAACTTTATTCCCACTTAAAAATTACTTCTTCCAAGCTTTTAGTACCGCCGAGCTTATGTGCCTTTCTCTCTACAACGTTGCCATATTTTTCTCTTAGTTGCTGCAAAAGTTTGCCTTTTGCTTCATAGCCCACAGAAACAATTATCAATGGTTCTAAATGCTCTGGGAGCTGTAAAACTCTGGCTAACCTTTCCTTATCAAAAGCGGCGCATGGGCAGGCAGCTAAGCCCTGGTTCACTATTTCAAGCAAAATATTTTCAAGGCACAACCCTATGTCCACATAATACTTCTTTTCTTCTAAACGATAAACATTTCTTAAATCAGCACAAACCACGAGCAAAACGCTTGCTTCATTGGCCCATGCGTTATGTTCGCTCATGGCTTTCATCACTTTTGCTTTTGCTTCATCGCTTTCGGCAACATAAAAAGCCCACGGCTGCGTATTTCTTGCAGAAGGTGCTAAGCGGGCAGCTTCGAGGATAGCTTCAATCTGTTCTTTAGAAACCTCTTTGCTTTTATCATAAGCTCTTACAGAGGCCCTTTTTCTTATCGCCTCTAAAATTTCCTTCCTTGCCATACTTTCACCTTTTTTATACCAATTTATTCTACTGTAAAATAAATCCTTTTATTATCCTTCCCTTTACTCTTTGTTCTTGTAATTTTTATTCTCCCAACCTCTTTTGTATTTTTTACATGGGTGCCGCCGCAAGCGTTCACATCATTAGCGATTTTTGTGAAGCGTATCTTTGGCAGGGAAGGTGGCAACACATCTCTTAGCTTGAAGAGCTGCGGAATCTTAAATGCTTTTTCTCTTGGCAACTCTTTTATTTCTACTGGCAGAGCAGCATTCACAATCTCATTGGCTTTTTCCTCAATCTTCTTCACAATTTCCTCATTCAGTTCTGGCAGATTATAATCGTCTCGCGATTCTTCCAAATCGATTTGACCACCGGTTACTAAAGCGTTGGGGAATAATTCCTGCACTGCCATTGTTAGTATGTGTGCAGCGGTATGCATGCGCATTAGTTTGTAGCGCCTTTCCCAATCAATTGTCCCTTTAACTTCATCGCCCGCTTGCAAGCCTTCTCTATCCAAAATATGCCATACCTTGCCTGATTCTCGCCTTACATCTAGAACCTTAAATTCTTCACCACCGCGCAGAAGCTTACCGGTATCAGCAGGCTGACCGCCGCCAAGAACATAGAAAGCTGTGCGATCTAATACAACTCTGTTGCCCTGCGCTTCAATTACTTTAGCATTGAATTCCTTGAGATAGCAATTGTCGAGGTAGAGAAGCTTGGTCATGTTTTATTAAAGTGTTCAAAAAATTTAAAACGTTAATGAAGTTTAATTCAGCTATGCAAAAACCCAAAGGATTGCTTCTGCTTAGCGGTGGCATAGATAGCCCTGTTGCCGCTTACTTGGTTGGAAGAAAAGCAGAACTTATCGCTTTGCACTTTTCTAACGAGAAAATCACAGGTAAGGAATCCATTGAAAAATCTAAGCAACTTTGCAGAGTTTTGGGAATAAAAAAGTTCATAGTTATTGATATTAGTGACCAGCTTGCGGAGATTGCAAGCAAGTGCAAGCATGCTTACTATTTTGTTTTGATGCGCCGCATAATGTACAGAATTGCTGAAAGAATTGCTAAGCAGGAGCAGTGCGACTTTATTGCAACCGGCGAATCTTTGGGGCAGGTGTCAAGTCAGACTTTGGCTAATTTAGTTGCAATTTCTCAAGCAACAAATATGCCGATAGTAAGACCTTTGCTTGGCTTTGATAAGGAGGAAACTATAAAGATCGCTAAGCAGATAGGCACGTTTGAAATAAGCAAAGGCAAAGAGATGTGTGATGTTTTGGGGCCTAAACACCCTATAACAAGAGCGAGCATTGCAAGGGTGCTTGAAGAGGAAAGCAAACTTGAATTAGAGAGTATGGTTGAAACTGCTTTGTCAGCAGCTCAAACCCTATTTATTGAAAAATAGCCGTTGCTTCTGCAAAGGCTATTGCTATGTAAAGCGAACCAAATGCGATGCAGAATTTTGAAAAGCTTGCACGCTTGGCTATTTTTAGCAAAGAATCAATAAGCAAAAAGCCAAACAAAAATGCTACCAGCAGAGCAACAATCGCATTAAAATCTATTACAACGCTCTCAAATGCTGCAAACGCTAACTCACCAAGCAGAATGCTTGGAATTGAGAGGATGAAAGAAAGCCTGAATGCTTGCTCTGGCTTGAAGCCTTCGAATAGAAGCGTGGCAGTAGTAATGCCACTTCTGCTTACCCCAGGCAGAACGCTGAGTCCTTGCGCAAGCCCTAAAAATAACGCATTTATTTTTGTAAGCTCCGCTTTTTTCTTGATACCTTTGCTTTTCTGAGAAATTCCAGTGAGTATTAAGAAAAGGCCTATGAATAATAGTAAAAAGAAAGAATTGTAACTTAAAATCATCTTAAGAAGCAGGTAGCAAGGCACAGCGGTTATTGCGGTTGCTACAAGAGCAACGAGCAAGAATTTCAGCAATTGTTTGTTTTTTAGTTGTAAAAGTTCAGCAAGCTCTTTTCTGAAGTAGATTGTTGCAGCTAACAATGTGCCAGCATGCAGCATAACTGCATAGCGCAATGCATGTTCAGCGCTTAGCTTAAAAAATGCTATTGCTAAACCCATTATCTGCCCCTGCGAGCTAATGGGAAGCCATTCAAATATTCCCTGCAAGGCCCCCAAAATAATTGCCTGCCATAAATCCATAGCAAAAAATATAACCGAAAAATTAATTAAGGGAAAATGCGCATAATTATCTGGTGTTCGGAATGCCACCGCGCGTAAGGAGAAAAAAGGTTATGAGAAAAGCCCCTCCAAAGAAACTGCCAAGAAGGCCTTTTGAGTATGGGTATTATGGAAAGCTCATAAGTCGTGGAGAAATGGTCAATCTTTTTAAGAGTGAAGGTTATAGAGGTTCTGATGTGGAGCTTGCTCTTAGGGTTGCTGAGAGTCGTGCGAGAGCGCGAGGGAAAAATAAAATTACGGATATGGATGTTAAAAATATTTTGGATTTTGAACTTCCGAAGATTCGCGGGAGCCATCCAAGAATGCAATGAAATAATAAATCAAACCTCAAAATCTCTTCTGTGCTCTTTCCAGCTGCGAGATTTTTTAAACAATACAAAAGTTATTCCGTTGGCCACATAGCTTGGAATACCGATCTCTTTCAGGCGCCTGGTGGACGTGAATACTAACATCTTTTCGCTGAATGAAATTTTACCATATCTACGTAGCCTTAACGAAAGTTCCATGTCTTCTACTGTTATATCGTGCGTTTTAAAGCCGCCGGCGATGTCAAAAACTTCTTTTCTAACTGCAAAATTGAATCCAGGAAAAACGGGATAGTGAAGCAGAACTGAAACTCTTGATTGCAGGCTCCACCATCTATAAAAAGCCCTAAGCAATAAACTGTTTTTCTCCAATGCCCTTATCGGCCCTGTGCACGCTATACTTTTCTCGAGAGCCTCGTTGGCCCCCTCTAAGAAAGTTCCACTGGCAACAGTATCAGCATCTATGAAAACAAGTTTGTTACCCTTGGCGTGCTTCGCTCCAAAATTCCTTCCAAAACCAGCGCTAACCCTTTTGCATACAACTACTTTGTCCGCTAAACTCTTTGCAATCTCCACAGTAGAATCTGTGCTTGAGCTATCGCTCACTATTATTTCATACTTCCTTTTAGGTAACGTTTGGTCCAATAAAGAATTCAGGCACTTTTCTATGAATTTCTCTTCGTTTAAGGTAGGCACAATTACTGAGAGCATAGGCAACCCTATTCTTTTTTTGCCAGCATCTTTTTGATCAGCTCCTTTAAGCCCGGCTTTGTTTTTTCTTCCAGCTCATAAGTAACGCGTGTATGCGGCTTGTTTATACTTACTAGCTTTCCTAAATTGATTGGCGTTGCAATAACCACAGAATCGCAATCACAAGCATTTATTGTTGCTTCCAGATCAACTATTTGCTGCTTGGAGTAACCCATTGCCGGCAACAATGTCCCTATGTTTGGGTATTTTTCAAATGTTTTAATAAGCTCTCCTTTTAGGTAAGGTCTTGGATCAACTATTTCCTTTGCTCCAAACTTCTTTGCAGCAACAATACCAGCGCCATATTTCATTCCGCCGTGCGTTAGCGTTGGGCCGTCCTCAACAACAAGAACGCGCTTATTTTTTATAAGTTCAGGGTTTTGCACGCTCACAGGTGAATACGCATGTATTATCTTCGCTTTTGGATTCAGCCTTTTCAGGTTTTCTTCGACTGTTTTTATATCCTCTGACTTTGCAGTATCTTCCTTGTTTATAACGAATACATCTGCAAGTATTACATTCGTGGTTCCTGGATAGTAAAGCAATTCGTGGCCTGCCCTGTGTGGATCTGCGACAGTTATGTATAAATCAGCTTTGTAGAAGGAATAATCGTTGTTACCTCCATCCCAAACAATAACGTCTGCACATTGTTCAGCTTCCCGCAAAATTCTTTCATAATCAACACCAGCAAACACTATGTTGCCTCTTTCCAAATGAGGCTCATACTCTTCGCGCTCTTCTATGGTGCAATTATGCTTATCCAAATCTTCAAATGTTTCAAATTTTTGCACCGCTTGCTTTTCTAAATCGCCGTAAGGCATTGGGTGCCTTATAACCGCAACCTTTTTTCCGAGCTCTTTAAGTATTTCACAAACTCTGCGGGTGGTTTGACTTTTGCCACAACCAGTGCGCACAGCGCAAATAGCAATAACTGGTTTTCTTGATTCAAGCATCGTTTGGTTTGCTCCTAAAAGCCAGAAATCAGCGCCGCATGCATTTACCAAGGCTGCTTTTTGCATCACATATGTGTGCGGGACATCCGAATACGAGAAAACAACTATATTAACATCAAGCTCTTTTATAAGTTTAGGGAGCTTTTCTTCCGGTTCAATGGGGATTCCTTCAGGGTAAAGCTTACCTGCAAGTTTTGCGGGGTATTTCCTGTCTTCTATATATGGGATTTGCGTAGCTGTAAAAGCCACAACCTTATATTCGGGATTATCGCGAAAAAATACGTTGAAGTTGTGGAAATCTCGGCCTGCAGCTCCCATTATTATTACATTCTTTGCCATTGGGATCACCAAAATTAGCGAAGAAGAAAAATATTAAAAAGGGCTTGCAAGATTTTACTCGCTAAGTCCCAGCGCTTTGTCAATTGCTGCTTTATTGAAGCCAACAATTATTGTGCCGTTTATATCCAATACCGGCACACCAAGCTGCCCGCTCTTCATGTACATTTCTTTGGCTTTCTCCCGATCAGCAGCAACATTGTAATCAATATATTCCGCGCCTTTTTCCCTTAAGTAGCGCTTTGCTAAATCGCAATACGGGCATGTGGGCGTAGAATACACAATAACCTTTTGTTTCTTTTTTTCCATAAGTTTTTTCACCTTCCTTCTCTTTATCTCTTCCAATTCTGGATCGCTCATCTTGATCCCTCTATCTGCTTAGCAAGTTCGAGAAGCTTCTTTATCTTCTTTGGATTCTTCACCTTGCATATGATGTGCTTGCCTTCTCTTCGCATCTCTATTAGGTTTGCTTCCGCTAACTTATGTAAATGCCTTGAAACGGTTGAGATATTCAGTTTTGTGCACCCGGTAACATCTTTGCAGCATAGCTTATCGTTCAGCAATACTTCCAATAGATGTAATCTGCTTTTGCTTGCCAAACATTTGAAGATTTTCATATTTGCATTATTACGCAAATGTTTTTTAAAACTTTGGTTTAAGTAAAAAAGAAAGAAATAAAAAAATAGGAAAGAATGGAAGCAAATAACAAGCACTATTTATTTCCTTCCAAATCTTCTGTTGCCTCTTCTTTTGAGGTAGCACTCTCTACAGTAAACAGGCCTTGTACCATCTGGCTGGAATGGCACCTCGCATTCCTTGCCGCAATCACTGCAAATAGCCTTGTAAAGAGTCCTTCCAAACTTATCCTGCATTATTTTTCACTCCTTTTTAGTTTTTAATATCATCAGAATCAGCTCTAAAAAACTCATTCTCAAGAAAAAGAATTAGCTTTCTATTAACTTCACTTCCTTCTGAATTTTACTTTAAATATTGTGTCCATAAGTGTTTAAAAAATGAGTGGTTTTTGTGTTTTTAGTGGTTTTATGCGACTTTCCGGCCTTTTAGTTATATTTCTTAAAGGCATGCTGATGGGCTTTGCGGATATATTGCCAGGGATTTCAGGTGGCACAATAGCGTTTGTTACCGGCATATATGAGCGCCTAATTTTTGGTATAAAAAATATAGATTTCAAATTCGTTAAATTTGCTTTAAGAGGGGAGTGGAAAAAGGCTAAGGAAAACTTCTTTAGCATTGATTTTGAATTTTTCATCCCGCTTATGCTTGGTATTACTTGCTCGTTCTTGCTTTTTTCAAGGGTTTTAAGCACCGTACTAAAAAACAACCCAACAATTACTTATGCATTTTTCTTTGGGCTTATTGCAGGATCCGCAAAAGTGATTCACAGGTCCATTTCGTCCCATAACGTTTTTTCAATACTTTCTTTCTTCATTGGTTTTATAATCGCTTTATTCTTTGTTTCTCTCAATCCTCTGCAAGCAGAGCATTCGCTAGCGGTAATGTTTTTCGCATCAATGGTTGCTACTAGCGCTATGCTGTTGCCTGGCATTTCTGGAGCATTCATGCTTCTTTTTCTTGGTCAGTATCAGTTTATGCTGAACGCTCTCGCAGAGCTCAATATTACCATTATTTTGGTTTCTTCTGCAGGTGGCTTTATCGGATTTATGACATTTGCAAGGGTTCTGGCCTTTTTACTTAAAAAGCGAAGGGATGAAACACTTGCCTTACTTGCAGGGCTTATGCTCGGCTCGCTTAGATTGCCTTTTGGGAGAATTTTAGAAGCAAGTGCAAAATCAGGCATTAACCCTTTCCTTATCATTCTATCGGCAATTTTTGGTTTCGCTATCGTGGTGATTCTCGATAGGTTTGCCAACTCTAAAGAAAAGAAGCACCGAGGCAGCAATTAGTATTATAAGGGCGGGGTGTATTTCGGGTGTTTCAAGCTCTGGCGGTTTTTCTTTAACCTGGAAATATTTTGTTCTGGAGCACTGAGTGCATTTCGGAGTGTTCAACCTGAATTCTACATAGTAGATTCCAGCCTCATTTAGCGGACCAATCGTGACAGTGCCCGAGTTGCAGATATAGTCGATCGGCGGCACTATTGCTTGCCCAGTCTCTTCAGAGAATACCTCGAGCTTTCCAGAAAGGTTCTTATTGCAGGAGGCACCCACCTTTACACTTTCACCAACGTATATATCCTCGGCATAAATATCACTTACAGTAGCAGTAGAGTATGGATAGATCTCCTTAGCGATTGTATCGCTAAGACCCTGGTCATCTGTAACTGTGAGCGTTACGGTGAATGGCCCCTCGTTGCTATAAGTGTGTGTGGGGTTTTGTTCCGTATTTGTATTTCCATCACCAAAGTCCCATAACCAGGAAACTACTCCAAAATCATCCACTGATTTATCGTAGAAATCCACAACCAAAGGAGTTATTCCTTCCCTTGGAATTGCTATAAAATCTGCTTTAGG
>JAGGVE010000022.1 GCA_021163505.1 Candidatus Iainarchaeum sp.
TCTTCAAGGTGTTCTTTTACTGCCACAACCACTGCAAATACCATGAGAGCTTGCACAGAACTCCGTTGGAACAGAGAACACTGCAGCAGGCAATCAAATCTTTATCCCTACTAACTTGACATTACCCATTCAGCTTTTCAAAATAAATGAATGACCCCGCCGGGATTCGAACCCGGGTCGGCAGCTCCGCAAGCTGCAATGCTATCCCCTACACCACGGGGTCATAGAAAAATGTTATATAAAAATTGTTTAAAGCGGTATTTTTAAAAGGGTGCTAAGGCTCGCTTTTACAGGGTTTTTGCAGCTATGACTCCGAACGCTAAGCTTAGAACCCTTACAACAATCGTTGAGAAAAGCCAGGTAATACAAAAGGTGCTAAAAGGCAACACAATGTAAATATACTTTTCGAAGAGCCCGTATAGAGGAACGCTCTTTTTTGCAAAATCTGTCACATTAATGCCCTGCATGCTTTTTTGCATGGTCTCTTTTATTGCATTTCTGTATTCCTGCGAACTAACTACGATCTGCTTTTTTAGGAGATAGGTAACGAAGTTCTGATCAAGCTCGCTCTGTGATTTCCTAAGCGCTTTAAACTCTGGGCTATTTTTTATTTCCTCTAAAAGTGCATTTTCGCTCTGCACTTTAAACTCAACAGCAATATCGCTTAAGTTTGCTGCTCCACCCGTTAGTGGCCCTGATAAAAATTTTTCTTCGAATGTGTCCAAATACTTCTGTTGGGCAGGCATAACCATAAGCATGCCTGAAAAGAAAAAGCCGAGTGAAATAACTAGAGCCAACTTTTCTAGAGCAGTATTTATTGATCTAAGGATAGGCAACTTCTTAAGTTCAATAAGACGCGTTTTTATTATTTCCTCGCACCAAATAAGCGCAAGCACATAGAAGACAAATACAACTAAAAGTTCTTTTGCAACCGGAAACAATAAAAAAGATATCAAATATGCAAACGCTAAGCAAAGTAAAATGCTAACAAGCGCAGGCTTTTTTTCATACCTTACGGAAATACCCAAAAACAGACCAGTGGCGATGCTAAAAAATACTGTTCCGAGCCAGAATTCAGCCGAAAATAGCATGGTTTTTAATGCATTAATATCAAGCAAGAGCAGAGTATCCATGGAGAATTTTGAAGAATTAAAGAAGAACACGCTCAGTATTAAACAAATCAGTGCACTAAAGCTTGCAATAATAAAGGTTTGATTTTGTTTGAACCAGCTAAGCACGTGGTTTCACCAAAGTAATAATACCTTCTTTTGTCTTTATAAAACTATTTTCTGCTTGTGCAACAAAGCTTCCAGCTCTATCGTGCAATATTGGGTATGCTCTAATACATTTCTCATGCAACAGCTGTTTTAAACCAACTTTCAGAGCAAAGCCACTTAGCTTTAATTCTCGAACAAGCCAGCGCTCGGCAAACGGCAACGTTTTGTAGTTTTCCTGCACAAATTCAAGTATTTTCCTTGCATACGCATTTCTTACACTACGCTGTTCCTCAATTGCAAATATATTCGCTTTGCCTGCTTCGCGCACATAGCCATCCCCAGTACTTGCAAAGGGCTCAATAGCGTAGGCATTACCTTCTTCAAACACCCGCGAATCTTGCTTAGCTATATTCGGTATGCTTGGCGAAGTATGTTGCAAGTATCTGGCCAATCCATGCCCAGTTAGATTTTGCACAACCTTAAAGCCTTGCTCACTAATTGTTTTTTCTATGGTTGCACCTATTTCGCCAATTGTTGGGTTTTTTTCAAGTAGCGCAAAAGCATTCTCAAGCGCAAGCTCAGCTGCCTTTACGAGCTTTTTGTGCTCTTCAGCATATGTTATTGTGAATGCAGCGTCTGCAATATAACCATCTACATGCACGCCAATATCAACTTTCAAAACATCACTTTCTTTTAGAATAGTTTTATCGTTCCAGTCCGGTGTCTGGTGTGCAGCATTTTCATTAAGGCTTAAATTTGTGGGAAAGGCGGGTTTTGCACCCTTCTTAATTATAAATTCCTCTATTTTTTCAGCGCACTCAAAAAGATTGGCATTAGGCTCGAGAATTTTCTTCGCGAATTGCTGCGCTTCAAAAAGTATGTGCCCTGCGCTTACATATTTTTCCAGCATTTCCTTTTCCATAATTATCACAATTTAAGTAAAGCTATTTAAACTTGCCTGCCTGCCGCCCTCAATTAAATCTTCTTCACTATAACCGAATTCGCGAATTATCTTTATAACTGCTGGAATAAGCTGGTTCTTTATATAGTACTCTGCATCATAATTGCCTTCGTTCACATATTCTTCAAGCTGTGCTTTATCGCTTATCGTTTTACCGCATTTTGTTACAATGTAACCTATTACAGAGCCCTCTTCAATGGTTTTCCCTTTTGCAATGGCCTTTTTAGCAGCTGCCACATGTGGCCCGATGCTTTCATAACTATTTATCGCTTTCTTTATCTGCGAGTATATAACTAATTCCTTCTTTTTGGTTTTTCCCTCACGCAATTCCTTTATTTTCTGTCTTACAATTTCTATCGCTTTTTCAGGCTTTCCTTCCTTCAAAATCGCTTCTATTACTTTGCGCTGGGTTTCTTTTGCTATCGGCGCCCAGTCCCTGCGCACATATTCAAAGCCAACTATTTTCAAATTGTTATTATAATCGATCAACGCATATCGTTTCTTAGCAGCCTGTTCGCCTGTTTTTTTAGTTACGAAGATACCGCGCTTATAGAACCCTTCAAGCTCTAAATTCATAACTCCAGGCAACTTAGCATTTATTTTTTTAAGGAATTTTTTCACATCTTCCTGGGTTTTTTCAGGCGGAATCTTTATGAAAGCAGAATCTGTATTATGCAGGAGTATCTGCCCACACGCATCCACAAAGTTGTTATTTTTTTCTACAGCCAAATCATACACATAGCCAGCATAGCATTCTTTTTTTATTTTTGTTTCAAGCCTTGAATTATATTTGCTCGAGGTTTGAATTGAATACGTTTTCTTATCCTCCCTGTATGTTATTGTATGTTTTATCCCTAACTGGGCTAGTAGGAGGCTCAGTCCAGAGGCTAGAGCGAGCGATCGTGTAGTGATCTTAAAATATTTTTTCTTGTAAGTGGTACTATAGCGCCTATCTGTTGACCTGTAACCATCGCCCTTGATGTATTCTTCTAGCAGCATTCTCTTGTATTTTTTCCCAACATTGAATATAAAATCGGGTAAACGCTTACCCCTGCTTTTCTGTCCGCACAGCTCTTTAAATAAAACTGCAGCAAGTCCGTTCATCATCTGCAACTTTTTTGTTTTATCCTTATAAACAATTATTTTTGTCTTTCCACCTTTATGGTAATTTAGATTCCTTTTTTTCTTAGTTGAACTTATAATGGATGCCTTTGTATTTTTAAACAGGAGTAAATAGTCCTTTCTCAATTTTCTGAGCCATTTTTCATCAGAACTTGCTATTGACGCCCCAAATCTTGTTTTCGTGGTTTCCCTTGTAGATGAGCTCCCCTCTGCTATATATGCTCCTAAAAGCCTGCAAAGTGCGCCAAACTCCCTAGAGCCAACTTTAATAATTCTCTTAAGCTTTACGGGTTTTTTCCGCTTTGTCCATCCAAACCATATGTACTTTCCGTCCGTTCGAACCTTTGCTATTTTCACCCTTCCTTTATAAAGCATTCTGTAAGAGCACCCTTTTAGCTCCTCATACAAATCTAGCTTTTCGATGCTCTTTCCTTCAGGGATATTTTCTACTCTGAAAAGTTTATGCTTGAAATCCACAGGTTTTACTTCCACAAGTTTACCTCTATCCAGCACCAACAAGGAATGGTCTTCCGTAACACGGGCCTCTCCATACTTTTGATTAACTCTATATATTGCTTTGTCTGTTTTATGCCTTATAACTTCTTTTATCTCCCGCCACTCTGGCTTTAAGGTCTCTGGATTGATTGATAGTGCTTTTAGCCCCTGAGGTTTTCTGATGTTTTTCCCACTCCTTGTGCCTGCAGGAGAAGAGCATTCAAAAAGCTCTTTAATGTTCATCACCTTTATGCATGCTCTATGATCCATTACTGTAACAAACCTCTCTTCTGTTATGCTATCTCCATATATTGTAGTGAATCCTTCTTTTTCAGCTTCGCGAGCAACCATTTTCACATATTCTCTACTCCAAGCGGTTACAGCTGATGCTGCCTCTCTGCTATACCATCTAAATCTTGCATAGCCCAGCGTGCCATAAAAAGAATTTAGTATTATTTTGAGTGAATGCTGCCTTGCGTACACAATATTATATTCATGCGTTCCTTTTTGCAGAGATTTGAGCCTATTTTTGAGCTGAACACGCTCTTCAAAGAGTTCTTCAACAACATTAGGCAGAAAGCCCTTTCTTTTTGTGCAGAACCAGTGTTTTGCAGGACTCATATTCTTTTGTTTACATTCCTCATGCTCGCAATTTACAGTATCTGGGCTAACATTATGGGAAATTATAATGGTCGGATGTAAACTTGTGAAGTCAACAACAGCAATATTTTCATGAAGCCCGGGCAATGGCTCATAAACAAAACCGCCTTGGTATGTTTGCATAAGCCTCGCTTTTACTTCTTCCTCGTTTGGTTTATTTGGCACCAAAACCTTTTTCTTGAAGCTTTCTATTATGAGCAATGCTTCAACTAATTGTGAACTTGAAGCTCGGCTAACATCGAATAAAGTATAGTGTACAAGTTTGCCAAGTTCAACAAAGAGCGGCAAATACTCTGCAACGATTCTATATGCCACTTCAGAATCCTTGCGATTGTAATCTGCAAGTCTCTCTAAGCCTTTGCCACTTTCCCAGATATCATTTATCTCTTCAGCAGCAATCTTTTCCTTTTCCTCATCAAACAGTGCGCTGTTAACACTTTCTAAGTCCATCTTTACTAAGTTCACAACCCCAAACCTGCTAAGCATTCTTAGCACTTGGTAGGCATCAATATGCAAGCGCCCTCTTATTTTTGCAGCGGTATCGAGTCCTTTCTTAACCAGCACCGGCTCAGAGTTATCTACGCCAATATCCAACTTAAAACCAAGCTGCCTCGCACGCTCCCTTAAATAAGGCAGATCGAAGCCATCACCATTATAGGTTATTATAATATCCAAATCCTTCTGCTTTATCTTATCAACAAGAATCTTTATGAGCTCTTTTTCATCAGCAGCCTTAATCGCATAGCTCACTTTTATTTCCTTTGTGCATATCACAAGCTTTTCTTCAGAGCCAACATAGGAGGCCATTATAATGGGATCTCTTTTTGGATCCGAGAATCTGCCTCGAGAATATGTTTCTATATCTATCGCAGCCATCTTGAGCTTGAAAGGCTTTTCATTGATTTTCTTTATCGCTTTAAGCTCAAGGCTCTTTTCATCATAGCTGATTTCATACATGCTTAATGGTTCTAAGTTACGGTCTATAAGGTAACGCTTTCCAAATGGAATATCATATTCGCGCTTATGCGTTACAAACTCTTGCGCACGTATCTCCTCGCGAGAATCTTTAAGCTCTTTTGTTGAGTTGAAAAAAAGTTTGAGTGCATCTATTGGTTTATCCTTTGGCGTAAGCTTCCTTTTTACTATTTCAATTCTTTTTATTTTCACCCCGTTGAATTCGCACTCCATTAGCCTTTTTACTGCTTCTTTGGGATTGCAATTTACAGTTATGTAGAAATAAGGCTCAAAGCTCGGGTCTGTAAGCACAAGCTTTCCCTTAGGCGTTTTAAAAAATAGCCTAATTATAGAACGCTCTTCTTTAAGATAATCTATATCAAGAAGCATTGCCTTTGTGGTTTTCATCTCGCCTCACGTCTTTATTAAAAAGAGAGCCGAATATTTATATATTTCTTTCCAAGCATTTTTGCAGAAATTATCTCGGCGCTAAACATTTAAATATTTGAATACTATTTTATATAGCTGATTTACAATGCCGGATAGGGAGAGACGCATGAGGGAGAAGCCGGTTAAGGCTTCCATGCTTTTATTACAGTTAAGGGAAGACATCAGAGCCTTGAATAGCGCTATTTCCATAATATCGCAAAAGATGCGCCATCTTACAAGAAACGAGAAAATATTGGGGAGAAATCTTATTGTTTTGAATAAGAAAGTAAAAGAGCTTGCAGAGATGAGAGAAAGCCAAGCTTTGCCTCCAGGCGTATCTAAAAAATTTGAAGAGCTCGAGAAAAAGATCGAAGAGAATGAAAAGCGCATTGAAGAACTCAACATGATAATCGCTCATCTGCGCAAAGAATTTGTGACTTCCGATGAGCTCAAGGAGCTAAGGCAAATTATTGATTCGATCAATCCACTTGAGCTAGCAACTTTGGATCAGGTAAAAGAGCTCATTGAGAAAAATAAGAAGATAGATAAACCGCAATTGTAAAGGTTGTTGAATTTTTTTAGTTATGATGCTTTTTTGCAACAGTTGCTCAAGCCAGGCCTAACCAATGCTCTATAGTTTTTTCTCTTTTCTATTACCACTCCGACATCATTGCCCGCTATCACTCCAATATGGGAGATTATAAGATTTTTTACTTCACTGTGGATGTTTGTTCTATCCTCAGCCTCTATTATTATGCCAAGCCCATAATTCCTTAACAACGAAAGATCCAAAGCAATGATTTCATTCACACGTTTCATCTTGAATTTCGGGATCGTTTCGTTAGCGTTTGTAAATAAAAGCACAGCCTTTAGTTTATCGCTTTTGCCTCGCTGTTTTAGATGGTAGTATAGGGCCCTTATTGTTGTCTGTAGAATTAGAAAATTCTTTTTGGGATCCTCTTTTGAAAACAATAAAATATTTGCTTTCCCCAATCCTCTTGCCCATGGCTTTACCATTTCTTCCACAGGTATTTTGCCAGACAAAAGATTTGGGTATGCGGTATCAATAACCTCTATTATGCGCTGAGCTTCTCTTTTTTTGAAGGGTGTTACCTTTGCTGTTTCAGGAATCTGAGCAATTTTTTCTATTAATTCCTTTGCATTTTTACAGCTTCCAAGTTTGAATGCATCAACAATTACCTGTGCAGCAACTGTCTTGCCGACTCCAAATAACTCAACGAAGGTTTGGGCATCAATTAAGTCAATTTGTGCCCCAAAGTCCTTTCCAGCTGTTAATACCTTTATTGGAAATCCTACGGGCTCTAAAGAAACCTTATATTTTTTCAATTCTTCGTAATTTTCATTAGGGTAGTTAAGGCCTTTAAAGCTATCTTCCCAATCTATAATTATCACTGGCATACCCGAAAGCATAGCGCTTTCAGCGAATATGTGTAAAACATGTATTCTATCTTCCTTTTTCCCACCAGATACTATTGTTCTATCAAAGAAATCGAAGGGCTCTTTTACAATATTCCCTGACTTTGTTATGCCAAGGTGAATTTCTCCTTGCCCTACTTCCATAACTGTGTTTTCGCTTCTCTTTTTTATTACAGGCATTAAGAGTATATTTGCTAATGGCAACGAGAAGAACGCTGATTTTTCCTCATCTGAGCAATTCTGTATCTCGACAAGGTCAATGTCATAAGCAGTGCTTACTTCTTGGAGAAGTGTTGAGAATGAAACAATTTTTGTTATAAGTGCATCTATATGGACAGCAAATATCTTTTCCTTATAAGGGGCATAAACAGCTCCAGAATCAATGAGCAAAAATTTGTATGTTTTTTCTCCGGGGTGTATAATCAGCGCTACTGCGCGTTTTGGCAGAGTTTCCACAAATGAAGTGATTTTTCCTTTTGCGTAAAAAGCTTTAAACAGCTCCACCACTGCGCCAACTTTTTCCCCTTTCTTATTTTTCTCATAGATAATCGAAAGAATCATGCTTTCAGAGTTCGTATAGATTTCGCTTTCAAATCCTTCCATTTCACCTTTGAATATAGGTGTCCAAGGTCCATGAGCCAGGTTGAATTTCATCTGCACCACTTGTTATAAATAGGAAAACTCCTTAAAATTTAAACTTATGCCTCACTTGCAGAATTACATTAAGCTATTTAACATTCTTTTTTATGGATAAATATTTTTATAAATGGTAACACCTTATTAATTTTAGCAAAGTTAATTTTTAGGTGCAGTTATGGACGAAAGTGTTATAATTGATACAATAAAAAAGATGAAAGCTTCAGGGCTTGAAGACGATATAATTTTAAGTACGCTTGAGGATATCGGCATAAACCATAATAGGGCAGAGATGTTATTGAAAAAAGCATCAGGCATTCCCATTGAAGAAAGCAAGGTGGAAGGAACAGCTCAGCAAGAAACAAAAGCCGAGAAAGCAGCTCCTTCAGAAGAAATCGAAGTGGAACCTGAAAAAATGGCAGAAGAGCCTAGCGAAGACGAACTTGCTACTGCTTTGAGACAGATAAAAGAAATGCCGGAAAAGAAGTTTGGACCAAAGCCAGAACACGAATTAATTGCTGAAAAAGCTGCGGAGAAAGTAAAGCAGCACCTTGAAGAAACAAAGCTTGAGCACGATTTGCACCACACAACAATGCATGCCGCTTTGGCTCAGCAGGGTGCTTTGCTGGATGAGATTCATAAGTCTGTAAGGGAAGTAAAGGAAGCGACTAAGCAGCCGACCAAGGCGCCACAAAGCTTGGAAGAGAAAATTGTACAGATGCAGGTTGATATTGAAAAGATAAAAGCA
Source organism: Candidatus Iainarchaeum sp. (assembly GCA_021163505.1). GTDB lineage: Archaea > Iainarchaeota > Iainarchaeia > Iainarchaeales > DTGL01 > DTGL01. Next base: position 8,660 of record JAGGVE010000022.1, read on the forward strand.
GATCTGGCAGAAACCAAAGCAATGGCTGCAGCAACCAAAAACCTGATGGATAAGGTGCTTGAAGTAACTAGGAAAATACTTCTAAGACTCCCTTAGTTTTATTTAAAAAGCGATAAGAACTTGTTTATAAAATTCTTTGTGCTTTTTCCTAACTTAGCCCTAAACGCTTTTGATGTTTCACCAGAACTCCAGACACCGTACTCATCAAATGTTGCTTCGCCCGCTTTTCTTCCAGTCTCTTTCAGTGTTTCTGCAATAACTGCTTGCGGATAGCTTGTTTGCGCCTCTGCAACTTTTTTTAGTTCGCCTTTAATCTTTCCAGCGCTTTTCTTTGCAGCTGCTTTACTTGCAGATGCACCTTTTCTCAGCACGCATCCCAAAACATAAACAATTGCGGCTATGCTAAAAATTGTAGCTAGCCAAGGTAATCTAAGCAGAAGTGCAAGCACCGCAAAGCACAAAAACAGAACTAAAGTGCCAAACATTGCTTCACCTTAGCTTTTAGAAGCCTTCACCACCGCCCATTAAGCCGCCAAGGTCACCCATCTCTGGACCATAATATTCTGGCTGCCGAGGTCTTTCCTTTAGGCTAAGCACAAGTGCTAATACTATAAGACCCATCATTATCAATGGCCAGAACTCCTTAGTAGTGCCTTTTGTTGCGTACATTATAAAAATAGCTAAGAGCAATACTGAAGTGGCGGAAAGCGACCTCGTACTTAATATTACTACAATTGCTGTGCCAAAGACTAACCAGTTCTGATCGAATTGTATAAAGAGCATCATCAAAATCAATGCAATAGTTAATGTCAGCGCATCCATATTATCACTTATTTCCTTGGCTAATCTTTCAAGTGCTCGGGTTTTTTAACGTTGGGAGGTATTTTCTCAAACATGCCACTAAAGAATGTTGCTATTAGGAAAAATATTATAGGCACCCATATAAGCACAGGATACTGGTAAAAAGTAAGGTAAACAATTATTACCGCAAATATCGCTGCTATTGGTGCTGAACCAAGTTGCTTCTTTGCCCAAGCGTATAACCAAATAAGATATATTAAGCCAGCGGCAATCTGTATGTTTTCTAAGATGTCTAATGTTATCATATACACCCTTAGTTAAATAAAGGCTTATACTAAAATAAAATTCTTTCTATAAGCTAACCATGGCGTCCCATTTTTGTTCCGATACCCCAAACTATTACAGATAGGAAATTATATACTAATAGCACATAGAAAAACACATAGAGCGAAGCGGTTATGTACGGGTGCTTTATAACAAGCAGATAAATAAGTACGGCACTTATTATTATTGTTAGAGTATTTGAACCAAGATGTCCTCGCACAGTAGCAAATATCATCACAGCTAGTATAATGCGCATCAGTAAATCTGCTGGAGGAAACAATTTCATTACGATAGGGGGAAGTAGTGCCAAAATAACAAAAGCAATGATTATAAAAATTATTAAGAATCCCCGCGAATTCATTATCGCATCATCCTCCTTGGTCTTGCCTGTGCAGCATGCATTTGCTTTGCCCTTTGGAGCTGCTGCTGCCTCACTGCCAAATCTATGGCAGAATCAACAGGCTTTGCTTCACTACCGCCACCCATCTGGCTCACAAAGAAGAAATCAACAAGTATTCCGCTTACGCCCATTGTGAGAAGCACATAAAGCACATAAATCCCGCCAAAGAATTTCCAGTAATCGAAAAGAACGAACCAAGAAATGCCCAATATAATTACTATTGAAGAAGGGGTGTTTCCCAGATGGTTCCAAACAAAGCTTATTATTGAAAGCAATGCGAAGATCTTTAAGGCCAATGTTAGGTCAGCAACTGTTTCAGTAAGTGAAAAGAGAACAAACAAATGCAAAGTTAGCATATCAATCAATAGAATTAGGCAAAGGTTATTTAAATTCGTTTCTTTATAAACTTATTGAGTATTATATCTCTTTCCACATCTATCTTTGCGCATTCAGCTTCCATAGCTTATGCATTTTCCTTCGCTTAAGCCTTTCTCAAACTCCTCAATGCTGAGCACAGAGCCCTTGGTTTCCAAGAGCCATTTTGGATTCCACCAGAACATTGTTTTGCTTCCTGAACTTGTTACACAGACCTTTTTTTGTTTCACTAACTCTAAAATATCACTTATTGAGTTTATGTTTTCTGCTGCGATACCATCTAACTGTACCGTGCTCGATTCGTTGCTGTTTGGCGTTATAAACTTTACATTTGGCGAGAAGCTTTTCAGTATATAGGTGCTCTCCGCAGGCGTGAAGAGCAATGAGTATAAGTATACATCTCCAGTGTAGTTGGCAGGATCCCATCTAAGCCCATAGGTATTTTCTGAAACTTTGCTATCTGGATAATATGAAAATGCCTCTAAAACTGGCGCTCCGCTAAAGTCCAAACACTCGCCAAGACCATTCCAATAGCCCAAGGAGCTTGTAGGTGCTATCGGTGTATCACGCTCTAAAAGCGCATACTCTGCTTTTATAGATTTTCCCTTTTCTCCAGAAACCTTCATTATTACAGGTGTCGCTATATTTGGAGAGAAATTCAACACAGCGTTTTTACCTGAAAGCTCAAACTCAAGCAAGTTGCCTCGGGTTGCCGGGCTTGCATCGATATATGCCAAATCTTGCTCTTTTGAGGTGGTTATAGTTATTATGGGGTTTGCTTCATTCATTGTTTTCGTTTTTATGGTATTGGGGTTAAGGGCTATCGTAAGCGCGTCGCTCTGATTTATGTAGTTTGCTCCATATCCCTGTCTTCCATCTTCAGATTCTAAACCAACGAAGCCATCAATCGGCCAGTAGTAGAAGACGGAGTTTGGGTAGGGTTCAGCTACTTTGCTGAAAAGAACTTCTATCTTAGCATTTGGCTTGCCCTCCTCAAAGAAATCTAGGTTGTTATTAAAATCAATCTGTAAGAAAACGTTATAGGTGCCAGGTCCTGTAAGTATCTTGCCATCAGTATGCCTATCTTTAAAGCTTAGGTGCTCTGGATTGGAGAAGTATGCATACAAGCCGTCTTCGCCCATAAACCAGCTTGGCACTTCGAAGAACGTCTGTTCAGAATAATATTCTGCAAAGTCCTTCTGGAAATCTGCAGAATACCCGTCTTTTATAAGAAGCGCTCTGAACTCTATTAATTTGTTCAGGAAATCGATCTTTTCTTGCACGGTTTCACCAGGCCAATATTCTGGCCACTTAATCTCTTCCACATTTACATAATCTTGCCAATTAGGTATGCTCCTATCGAAGAAGTAAATTATTGCTGGCCTTCCTTCAATTTTTCTTGTTGAATAGGGCAACCAGCAAGTACCTGGCTGCGCTTCACTCAATATGAAGGCCAGACCGACGCTACTAGCATCTACGCTGCTCGCACTCGATTCTGTTATTGTAGCAGTGCTCACATAAGCTTCGTTATCGCTTTTCTCTAAATTCTCAAAGGTGCATTCAGCAATTTCTTCGCTGTTTGCTTCAATTGTAATTTCCTTATAGCATTCCTCCGCATAGCTTTCTCCTCTCTTTAATACCCCTCTTATCTTCGCCGTTTGCTTCTCAGCTGTTTTATTTTCTACTGTCACTTTTATCGTTACTTTTCCTTCGTTCTCGCTCAATACACTTTCTATTTTACTTACTCCAACCTTGCCTGTTTCCACTTCGTGTGTAGAGTTGTTTGCATTGAAGTTTTCTATGAATTTGGTGAGCGTGTCTGTTATTGGGTTTGTTGGACATTCAAATATATAATTATTTACTCTAAACAGATCATCTAGCATATGAAGGCGCTTGCTTAGGGCAATGCTAAATTGCGTAGCATCGCAATAGATTGCATTTTCATTGTCCGCATCGCAACTATTCCACTCTATAGCATCCCAACTCCAATCGAACTTTATCTTTGGCAATGCCTTTTCTCCGGTTACGCCGATCCTCGTGCCAGAAACACAGCTGTACTCTTCTCCAAGCTCTGGCATTTCAATATCAAGAACCTGCTTTGTATCAAATTTCAGGTGGAACTTCTGAGTGTAGTTACGTGTTTCAGTATCCGGGATATTAAAGTTGCTGAAATCCGCTTTATCACGAGACATTTTCGCTTGCTGATGTAACGGATCGCCATGGATGTGCTCAGTTGCCTTGACTTCCAAAATTCCGTAGGTAGGGTCTATGGATTCTTCCTGCGTATTGTTCTTGAATTCTATAGGGATAGTTTGCGAATTATCTGAATAAGTAACAGATTCTTCGCCAGAACCAAGCTTCACAAGGAATGGCGCATACTTAAGCTCTAAGTTCTTCAGATCATCAGGCAGATAAATAACATAATCTTGGAACGGATACGTTGCTTGTGTGGTATCGCA
>JAGGVE010000031.1 GCA_021163505.1 Candidatus Iainarchaeum sp.
CTACGGAAGAATTGAAGAAGGTTAGAAGCCCTTTGGACAATCTTTAAAGAGAATAAGAGGGCCCCTTTACTTCCGATAATAACAGTCCTGAAGCATTTTTCTGAATTCAAAAAATTTGGTTTTTAAGCAAAAGTTTAAATATTTAAAAGCATTCATTATTATAGTCTATAACATACTAAGAAAAGGAGGATTTAGGATGACAATAAGGCTTTCGGAATTGTTTGGAAAAGAAATTTACTCATTAGATGGCGAGCGAAAGGGAAAGGTCTTTGATTTGGTTATAAACTTAGAAAAAGGGAGAATTGAAACAATAACAACAGAACCTTTAAGAGCTAGGTCAAAAGCAGAAGCTAAAAAAATAATAACAGAAAAAAGCATCCCTTATAGTAAGGTAATTTCGGCAAAGGATATTATTTTAGTCTCCGCTAAACACGAAGTAAGCAAATAATGCTGTCTTATTGGGTTTTGGCGGATAACATATTATCTTACGTTTTGCTTATATTATGTATAAGTTGTTTTCTTTTTTTGTCCTTCCTATTGCGAAATTATTTTTAATTGTTATCATCTTTATTTTATACATAAACTCTATATATAAACCACAACAGTATATTATCGGAAGTAAGGGGGGCCTCTGTTGCCTGTTGATGCATATTTTATACAGTACAAGTTTATCTTGCCCAAATCAATAAGTCATTCTTCTTACACTTATCAGAAACTCTTTAGGGCTCTTTATGGTTATACCCAAGCGGTTTATAAATCAAGCGGTAAAGCTTATAAATATCACCGCAAAGGCGTGCTTTCAGATTACCCTTTTTTAAGGCCAGCCAAAAATACCGTAATTATTCCGCCTGCTGCTTTGCAAGAATTGATCAGCTTCTTTAATACTGGGAGAAACCCTGCACATAGGTGGTTTAGGAAAGGAGAGTGGAAGGCAGTTTATTATATGAATGAGAAGAAATTAAATGAAAGCGCTGCGGTTAAGGCACTTGAAGATATGCTTGATAGGCTTTGGGTAAATGTAGAAGGTGAAAAAAAGTTGCTCCTTGATGAGCTTAAGCGAGTTGCTGAAGGAGGTGCAAACCCAGATTATATTTCAATGCTTCTTGTAGAGGCCAAGAAGGTAACTGATAATGAATGGTTTAATAAATGCTATGCTCTTTCTAAGAGACTTAGAGGGTTTAAGAAGCTTTGTGATTCTTTGAAAGAACGCTGACTTTTTAATTGTTTTCATTCCATTTCCTTTTTGATCTTTAGTTTTATCTTTTCCTTTTGCTTTTCTTTTTCAGGCTTTTCTCTTGATTTCTTTTCTTTTACAATCTCAAATAGTAATTCTTTTTTACGCCACTTACGCCTACCACCAATATTTGTTGTTTCTATTAGGTTTATATCTACAAGTGTTTTTAGGTATGGATAAAGGCTACGCTCATTTTTATACTCTATGCCAAAGAGCTCTTTTATACGACGTCTTATTTCTTGCATATCTACCCATTCATCAAAACCTATTACATTTATTAAGTGGTATGCCTGTGTATTTTTAGTAAAAGATAGAAAGTCCCATAATGAATGTACCTCTCTTTCTACTTCATGTTCTTCTTTTTCGCTATAAAGTGGTTTTTCTTCTTCCTCCGCCCATTGTTTTATTCTTCCACCGACTTTCAGTAGCGCCTTCACTATTCTCTTAATAATCATATTTACTTTTATTATGGTAATTACTTAAAAATTTTACTGTAAAAAATAGTAAAAATAGTAACAACAAGTAATTAAATAATTCTAAAAATAGTCCAAAAAGTGAGTGTTTATTTTGATAATTTTCTCAAAAATGTTGTTTTATGAGCAGATTTTACATACTCTGCTTTGGGCGCTCTTTTTCATAGGCGCCTATATAATACATTTTTATAGTGTTTTTCTGGTGGCCATTCTTTTACTAATAAATAAATAGTAAGAATTACACAGTTAAAAAAAAGCACCTAAAACGAGTGTTTTTCATGTATTTGGGTATTTATATATTATGTGATCAGATTTACAGGAAAATTACATATATCTTAGCGGGGGGTGGATTTGAACCACCGACCTTCGGGTTATGAGCCCGACGGGCACTCCTGGCTGCCCTACCCCGCTGCAACTAAAATCAGTAAAAATATTATTGCTTTAAAGTTTTAAAATACTATCGCCACCAAGATTTTCTAAAAAGCCCCAAACTGCCCCTTATTTTCTATAAAAACTCTTTTTTTGCCTTGTTTTTTAGAATAAATTTTTTCATAAAGGTTTTCTCTATTTGTCCAAGATTTTGTGTTATTTTAACATCTTTAATTCCTCAATTATCTTCCTCACTTTATTTATTTGTTTACTCAGATGCCTTTTCTTTGTTGTGCTATCTATGCAATTCATATCTCTGCCGCATTCAGGGCATTTAAATTGATACTCTGCAGCAATTTCAAATGGAAACTCTACGCAACCACCTTCACAGGTAAACAGCGTGTAATTCTCCTGTACTTCGCGTTCCTTCTCGAGCTTTTCAAGCAACTCTTGTTCCTCTTCTAATATAAGCTCCACGATTTTCTTAGTATCTATTTTCCAAGTGTATGTATACCAGCCAGTTTTATCATCTCTTTTTTTGTCGTAATTTGCTATTCCCCTATAATGCAACCTGTTCAGAATTGTTCTCACTTCTGTGACACGCATACCCGTCTTTTCAGCAATGACCTCATCCCTTACTGGTTTTTTACTTTTCAAAAAATATTTTAAAACTTCTACCGCTTCTTTGCCAGCCCACTTCTCAACAAACTCTCTAACTGCCCTGTTTTCGTATAACTTTTTCTTCATAATTCTCACTTTCTCTTCTTCGGTTTTTCATCTTTCTCAGTAAGTATTATCTTAGCTCCACTAAATCTTTTATTAAGTTCCTTGCCATTGAAATACCAATCTAAAAATACAGCCAATGCTGCAATTTCGCTGTGAGGCTGTTTTGTTATTGCAACATTATAATCGCTTTCTCTATATACACCAATCTCAACTTTTTTAGAACCAATTATTACCACTACTTTTTTGTGCTTTCGTACATTATCTATAATATCTTGTATGGGCTTTCCATACATCGTAAGATGCACCGCGATGAAACCTTGCTGCTTAAGCCTCTTTAACTCCTCTTGCCAAGAACTTGCGAATTCTACGCTAAAAGGGCCGCCCCATGTGTTACACACTTTTTGTACGCTTTCCTTGATTCCTTTATCTTCTTTTCCAATGATGATGATTTTATTCGCTCCGAACGCTCTGGCAACTAAGCAGCAATGTGTGGTTACTCTGTCGTCGCGGCCAGTTCTGTGGCCATAGCGCAGAACAACAACTTTGCTATCCACAAATAAATTTTTATGAGAAACAAATTAATTTACTTTGCTTGCTTAACACCTTTTTAATAAATTTTGCAGTGTTATTTTTAATAGCATGTTGCACATGAGATTTATCCGCGAGCATGTAAAGGAAGTTGAAGATAACCTGAAGCGGAGGAACGACCCTGAACTAATAGAAATGCTCCGCAAGCTTTTGGAACTTGATAAAAAATGGCGAGAGCTTGACAAAGAGATAAATCAGCTCAGAAAAGAACGCAATAAAATGGCTGAATATATAGAAAAGTTAAAGATGCAAAACAGACCAATAGAAGAGCAAATAAAGAAAGCAAGGGCACTGCCAAAAAAAATCGCCAAGCTAGAAAAAGAAGCCAAAGCTCTTAAAGAGCGTATCAGAGTCTTGCAACTTAGTATTCCGAATATGCTTCATGAAAGTGTTCCCTATGGCAGAGATGAAAACGATAATGTTGAAGTAGAGCGCTGGGGCAAACCCAAGAAGCCTGAGTTTGAGCTTTTGCACCACGGCAAGCTCGCGCAGCAACTCGAGCTTGCAGATTTTGCAAGAGCAGTAAAGATTAGCGGAGCGGGCTTTTATTTCCTTAAGAACGAGCTTGTTTTGTTGGAGCTTGCACTAATTCGCTTCGCTTTGGACGAGCTAAGTAAGAAAGGCTACACCCTTTTAACACCACCGCTTTTGATGAGACGTAGGCCTTATGAAGGCTGTGTTTCTCTTGAGGATTTCGAGAATGTTATGTATAAAGTTGAAAATGAGGATTTATACTTAATAGCAACTGCTGAGCATCCAATCGCTGCGATGTATATGGATGAAATATTGGAAGAAAAAGATCTGCCTATTAAGTATTGCGCTCTTTCACAATGCTTCAGACGTGAGATTGGCAAGCACAGCGTTGATGAGCGTGGCTTATTTCGTGTGCATCAATTCAACAAGGTTGAGCAATTCATTTTTTGCAAGCCAGAGGACTCTTGGCAATATCACGAAGAGCTAATAAACAATACAAAGGAGCTATTCAAAAAGTTAGAAATTCCATTTAGAGTTGTGAATGTTTGCACAGGTGATTTAGGCAAGATTGCCGCAAAGAAATACGATTTGGAAATATGGTCGCCTCGCGAACAAAAATACATAGAGGCAGCATCTTGCTCAAATTGCACATCTTACCAAGCGGTTCGCTTGAATATAAAATTCAGGCGCGGTCAGGAAAAGGATTATGTGCATACGCTGAACTCCACTGCGATTGCAACGCCGCGCACAATACGTGTTATACTCGAAACATACCAGCGCAAAGATTTGCGCATAGAGGTGCCAAAGGTCCTAAGGCCTTATATGAACGGCATAAGCTGTATCCCAAGCAAAGAGTAGCTATTGGCATTGTTTATGGGAACAGAGCTCTTCAGATAATTTTAAGCTAAAAATAATGCCTTTTTTTATATGTCAATTCCTATTAACAAAGAAACTGCTGAATTTTTTGGCGCACTACTTATGAAGAAGTTATAAGACCTTGTTGTATGAAATATTTTAATTTAAGGGCTGGCTTTTCAAGAGATCAAATTCCACACGCTCTCATATTAAGAGTAAAATGCTTGCTATAGAATTGCGTTGCACAGGATTTCCCTTTGGTAAAAAACCAAAAACACTTTCCATTCCAAAAATATTTTTAGAAGATAAAGAATTAGCTATGGCTGTGCTTCGTGGGCTTTTCAATACAGATGGAAGCATTTATAGGCTTTACAAGAAAAAAATATTCAAAACAACCACGAGTTTATTCCGACTACTCTGTAATTCAATTAGAAATGAAGGCAAACCACTAATCTATTAAACAAAGGAACTCTTGGAGATGTTTTGCATCCACACTGAAAAGATGCTTAAAGAAGCTCTGAGCAAATATAGTTTAAGGATCTGCTCCAAAAAGATGTTTTAAAATTCCTTGGCACCATTAGTTTCTCAAACAAGTGCCATATAACTAGAATAAAGGCCTTTACTCTATGCTTACCCAGTTGCTATAAATAGTTATGTGTTTTTAAATAAATACTAAACAATAAAATTATTTAGAGGGCCCGTAGCTCAGCTGGCAGAGCACTGGACTTGCTCTTTTCGCCTTTTTATTTCTATGGTAAAGAGCAAGGGTGAGGCTTTTACGCTCGGCTGAGCAAAGAAACCCAGGTGTCGCGGGTTCGAATCCCGTCGGGCCCATTAAGGTGATATTTTGCAGAAGAAGATCGAGCCCATAATAAAGCTTAATAAAAAAGAGCAATCTTTGCTAGAGTTTGATGAATTCAAGCTAAAGAAGCTCCAAGAGATAATCAACTTAGGGGTAAACCCATATGCTTACAAATTTGAAGCAAGTGCAAGCATCGCAGAAATAAAAGAACGCTTTAAGAACGCTACGCATGAGAAAAGCAAGGAGAGCATTAAAGTTGCTGGCAGACTCTATGCTATAAGAACCCATGGCAGAGCAATCTTTGCTGACATAAGGGATTCTACTGAGAAGATACAGATTTACCTGAGAGAAGATGAAATTGGCAAAGAAAAGTTTGCATTATTCAAAGAGCTCATAGATACCGCTGACATAATCGGTGTTGAAGGAAACATTTTCAAAACAAAGATGGGCGAGCTCACTGTTTGGGTAAGCAACTTCGAGCTTTTGGCAAAATCCCTTAATATACTTCCAGAAAAGTTCCACGGCTTGCAAAATATCGAAAGGCGCTACAGGCAACGCTACCTCGATTTAATAGTCAATATCGATGTCAGGGATATTTTCGTAAAAAGAAGCAAAGCAATTCATTTCATAAGGAACTTCCTGATAGAGCGCGGCTTCCTTGAAGTAGAAACCCCAATCTTGCAACCAATATATGGCGGGGCAAACGCTAGGCCATTTGAAACATACCATAATTTCCTCGAGCAGAAGCTTTATCTGCGCATAGCCCCAGAGCTGTATTTGAAGCGCCTTATAATCGGCGGCTTTGAAAAGGTTTTTGAAATAGCAAAGAATTTCCGCAATGAAAGTGTTGATACTTTACACAACCCAGAATTTACCATGGTTGAGATCTATGAGGCATACAAAGACTATAATGATATGATGAATCTAACAGAACAATTAATTGCAAGCACAATAAAAGAGGTTTGCGGTAGCTACAAAATTAAATTTGCTGAACACGAGCTAAACTTCAAGCCAAAGTGGCCAAGAATCACAATGGAGGAAGCGGTTAAAAAATACGCAAAGCTCGATGTCCTTGGCAGCTCTTTAGAAGAGCTCAAAGAGCTTGCACGAAGCAAAGGAATTGCTGAAGCAGAAAACGCTAAGAACCAGCGAGAACTTTTAGTGTTGTTCTTTGAAGAACTTGTTGAGAAGAAGCTAATACAGCCAATATTTGTTACCGATTTTCCTGTAGAGGTTTCTCCGTTAGCAAAGCCACATAGAAAGAAGGAAGGTTTTACAGAGCGGTTTGAGCTCTTTGTAAACACCTGGGAGCTTGCAAACGGTTTTTCAGAGCTGAATGACCCTTTAGATCAGAAAAGACGCTTTGAGGAGCAAGAAAGAAAGAGGCGTTTAGGCGACTTAGAGGCGCAGAGAATAGATTACGACTACATAAATGCTTTAGGTTATGGCTTGCCACCAACAGGCGGCGTTGGCATAGGCATTGATAGGTTAGCAATGATAATTGCAGATAAGCAATCTATAAAGGAAGTAATACTATTCCCGCAGATGAAAACAGCAGGCACAAGTAGAGAGTAATCTTTTAAATATTCTCAAAAGAGATTTATTTTAAAGGGGCAGTAGCTCAGTGGGAGAGCACACGGCTGAAGACCGTGGTGTCGCGAGTTCGAATCTCGCCTGCCCCACTCAGAGCTCGGTTTCTTCAACTTTTTTAATTACAATTCCACGGTCGGTTATCTCTAATGGGTGCAAATATTCTGAGTGTTTTGTTCCACGCATCTTTACTATCTGCAATGCTCGCGTTGTTGTGCTTCCAACGCCAAGATAATGCAATACTATTACCCCATCAACTAAGTACTCTTCAACACCGTATTTACTAAACCTTTTATTCTCGCCAGTTTCAGAGATCAGCACAGCGGTAATCCCGGCTTTTCCGAGCAGGTAGCTAATTTTTAGCATAGCCTTCCTTATTTCATCCTCCGATTTCAAGCTTAAACCAAGCGCTGGCAAAGAGTCTATGACTATGCGCTTTGCTCCAAACCTCTTTATTGCTGCCAGAATCTCCAAAAGAAGTTTATCTACATCTATAACGGTGCTTGGCAACGTAAACTCTTCCTCTGTTGGAAAACCAAGCCTCGCAACTGTGCCATCAATTATTTGAAGCATATTCTGCTCTTCAAGCTTCCTCAAATCCCAGCCAAAGTTCAAACAATCTTCCCTTATTAGATTTGGTCGTTCATCAAGTGTAACATATATGCCGGGCTCACCATATACTTCAGCACCCATATAAAGATATTGTATTCCAAAGGTTGTTTTTCCAGAGCCGCAGCCACCGCTAACTAGCACACTTCGACCTTGCGGAAAGCCGCCTTCTATAAGCTCATCCAAACCATAAATACCTGTTCTTATTCTGCGCATTTTCTCACCTTGTGATTTATTTTAGTATATATACATCTAAATAAGCAACTCCTATATTATTCTTACGCCTAATCTCTCCCAACTTCAAAAACACCTGGTAGCTTCAATAATTCCTTCCTAATCCTTTCCACATGTGCAAAGCTTTTTACATTAACATCAAAGAGGCATTTTGTTATGTTTTCAGATTCGCTTCTCGCTTCGCTACTATTTATCGTTGCTCCAAGCTTTTCTAGGGTTTTTAACAGGTCTATTAAAAGTCCCGCGCGCTCAAATGCTTTAACTCGTATTCGCGCAGTATATTGTTTTTGTTTCCATAAGCTCTCATCTATTGATATTTTCCTGTCTTTTGGCAGGCCGCTAAGATAAGAACAATCAGCTCTATGAATTGTTATCTTCCTTTTCGTTGTTTTGTAGCCGATAACAGCATCGCCTGGTAGAGGCATACAGCATTTTGCAATTACAACCTTCTTTTTCTTTTCACTTACCTTCTCTTTCTTCTCTTTGATATGAGTGGCTTTAAGGCCAAGTTCCTTTCTTATCTTTGCCTTGGCTTTACTTGTTTTCACGAACCGGAGCCAGTCTCTTTTAACACGTTTCTCTTTGTCAACAATAATTTCAACAGTGTCGCCACTCTCAAGAGTATGATCCAGAGGCCTTTGCCTCCCGTTTACAAAAACAGCTTTGCAACGATTTCCGATATCTGTATGTATAGCATATGCGAAATCTAAAGCGGTAGAATTTTCAGGCAACATAATCACTTCTTTCTTTGGCGTCAGTACAAATATCTCGCGTTGCCCAAAGCTTAGCCTAAGCGATTTCATAAAATCCTTCTTCTTTATTGTGCGTTGCAATTCAACAAGTTGCTTTGCCCAGGAAAGCTTCTTATCAAAATACTTATCATGCTCCACATTTTTATAACGCCAGTGAGCTGCTAACCCTTCTTCAGCATCTCTATGCATTTCCCATGTTCTTATCTGCACTTCCAAGAATTCTCCGTGCCAGTCCACAACTGTGTGTATTGAGCGATAGTTGTTTTCTTTGGGCTTTGCTATATAATCGTAAAACTTCCCTATCGGTGCATAGTGCATATGTATTATGCTAAGTGTCCTGTAACAATCTTCTACAGAGTCGCATATAACTCTCACGCCAAGGAGATCATATATGCTGTTAAAATCTTTATTTTGCTCTCTCATTTTTTTGTAGATACTGTAGAAATTTTTTGCCCTCGCTTGCATAAAAACCTGTAGCCCGTATTTTTCAAGAAGTCCAGCTATTTCCTTTTTTGCCCTTTCAACTTTTCGTTCTCTTTCATGTCTTTTTTCATTCACAAACGCTTTTATTTTTTCATACTCACTATAATTCAACTTCTTAAACGCAAGGTCCTGCAATTCCCACTCAATCTCATAAAGGCCAAGCTTGTGGCATATTGGTGCATATACATTCATTGCGAGTTTTGCTAGCATTGTTTGCTCATTCTGTGAGCGTTTTTTTATAAACCTCATTTTATCGAGTTGCGAAGCAAGTTCAATTATCAAGCTCCGAATGTCTTGCGCTACCCCAAGTATTACCTTTGCAAGTGCTTTATAATCCAGTAAATTAGCATTGCTTTTTTTCACATGCTTTAGTTTAGCTATTTCTTTCACAATAGAGGTAATTTCCCCCCCGAAGAGTTTGGCAATCTCTTCCTCGGATTTTGGGAGCTCATAGACACATTCATGTAGCAATGCTGCTGTTATTGTATCTATATCTAGATTTAATTTTGCTATTATAAAAGCAGTATTTAACTGATGCTGAAGTACACTCTGCTTATTTTTGAAAAGCCTTTTTGAGACCATGTATGCTTTTTCAAGTTTCTCAAGCCCCTCTCTGCTCTTGGTGCAAGTCTTTAAATCATCAAAGCTTCTATTACGATAGCGCATCAGTAATTTATAATTCTAATATTGCTTTAAACATTTATATTCAGCTGCTTGTACCAACACTTATTTAAACAGAATACTCTTTTTATTTACTGTTGGTGATTCTATGCGGTTCCCTGCGCTTTTTATAAACTTCAAAACATATGAGCAAGCTACTGGTGCAAAAGCTTTGGAGCTTGCTAAGATAGCGGAAACTGCTGCGCAGCAGGGGAATAGGCAAGTAGTGCTTGTAGTGCAGCCAACCGATATTCGCATGGTTGCTAACTCTGTTAGCTTGCCGGTATTTGCTCAGCATATTGATCCAGTAACTTACGGTGCTCATACCGGAGCGATACTGCCTGAAGCAATAAAACTCGCAGGTGCTTCTGGTACTATCTTAAACCATGCAGAGAACAAGCGTAGCAACGATTTCTTAGAGAAAGCAATAGTCAGAGCAAAGGAATGTGGCTTAACTGTTATGACCTGTGCTGAATCACTTGAAAGGGCAAAACAAATAGCCAGCTTTGCTTCCAAGCCTGATATAATCGCCATAGAACCGCCAGAGCTTGTTGGAACAGGCATAGCAGTCTCAAAGGCTAAGCCAGAGCTTATAAAAAGCATTATTGAAGAGATAGGTAAAATAGCAGATATACCAATAATCGCCGGTGCAGGCATAAAAGATACTAGCGATGTAAAAAAAGCGCTCGAACTTGGTTGTAAGGGCGTATTCGTTGCTTCAGCCATAGTCAAGGCGCAAAATAAGGGAAAAGCAATTCTTAATCTGCTTTCAGGATTTGAATAGGTGATATTATGATTGTTGCAAAGGAGATTTTAAGGCAAAAATTTCCACGCGTTGATACTGAAAGCACGCTTTCGGAAGCATTTGGCTTGATAATAAAAGAAAAAGAGCCGTGCATAGCAGTCTTTGAAGGCGATACTTACTTAGGGCTACTCTCACACAGAGAGCTTCTAAAAAAGCATGTTGCATATTCTTACGCTAAAACAAAAACCTTTGTTGATAAATTCGTACCAGCACTTAGCACTGATGATAATCTGCTGAAAATAATAAACCTCATGTATCAATCTGGCTCGCGCGCATTGCCGGTATTTCAGGATTCAAAGCTTTTAGGATTCGTACATATAAAAGATGTGTTGAAAAAAGCATTTGATGAGTTTGAATTAGCAAAACTCAAACTTTCAGACATTGCATCAGAACCAATTTTACTGAGCAGTGATGACACTTTAGGCAGAGCGCTCGCGATGATGCGTGAATACAATATAAAACAAATACCTGTTGTTGATAAGAACAAGAATCTTTTAGGCATTCTTACCTTAGAAAGCCTTATTGATAAGTATTTTGTGCATGCAACCCCCAAACGGGAACTGTTCTCTCTAAAAGGACACGAACCCGAAGCAAAGAGCTTATTTGATTTGTCAGTTTCTGGCCTTATGGAAGAGGCTGTTGCAGCAGAATCCAAGCAAACCTTAGGAAGCGTTAAAGACCAAATATGCGATACTAAAACCGTAGTGCTTGTTGAGAATAAAAAACCGAAAGGAATTGTTGCTACACAAAATATACTTGAAGCAATACTTAATATAAGTAAGCCGCAGAGGAACATACAAATTTCAAATATGCCTGCATTCACCGAGCCAGATAAAGAAAAAGCGCTTGCAAGAATAAATACTTTTTATGATAAAGCAGCCAAGCTGTTAAAGCATGATATTCTGCTTTCAATTCACTTCAAGAGCTATGAGAAGCAAGGAATGCGAAAGAAGCACGCGGTTCACACAAAAATAAGTGGAGCAACATTTAGTGCAAAAGCAGAAGCAAGCTCTTGGA
>JAGGVE010000028.1 GCA_021163505.1 Candidatus Iainarchaeum sp.
AAAAAAATGAAAAGTGATTGGCAGCGTGCAGGTCGCTCCGCTCAAAAGAGCAGTGCGAACCTAGCCCCTGCGAGGCTTAACTTCCGGGTTCGGGATGGGACCGGGTGTTTCCCTCGCGGTATGGCCGCCAATCAATATAAAAAATATTTGGAAAACTTTTAAAAACATTCCAATATTGCTGCTTAATGCTAGCTTCTCTTGCGCTTTTTATTGAGCGCCTTTATCATGCGGGCCGCTTTATTCAAGCCTTTTTTAAGCAACGCTTCGGTTTTTGCTCCCGCACATATAAGCTTGCCGTTTTTGAATAGAAGCAATGTGAGTTTTGGCTCATAGACTCTAACTATTGCGCCAGGGAATTGCTCTGGTTCATATTCAACATTGTCCAGAGCAAGCGCTGCTTGGAACAAATCCACTTCCTGGTTAAGGCTTGCTGTAGCAACAAGGTTCACTATTGTGTATTTCACCCTACGAAGTGGCTTTATGCTCGGCTGTATTTCATGTATTAGCTTTGAGGCCTTCTTTATACCTAACGCTATCTCATTTTCATTATCAGCGCCACTGCAAATTACCTTACCGTTTTTAAATAGAAGCATAGAAACCTTGGGCTCTTTTAGTTTTAGAATTGCGCCAGGGAATTGCTCTGGTTCATACTCAATGTTTGGGCTGCTCATAGCCAAATTGTAAAGGTCTAGCGTCCCATTCAAGCTTGCAGACGCAACAAGGTTAACAATCCTGTACTTCACGTCAAAAACCTCGCAAGAGTTTTTATGTATGAAAATTATATATAAAAGGAATATTGATTGGGAAAGCTTTTTAAACCCTTTTTAAACCTTTCGGATTTAAAACCCAAAAAATACTTGCGTAATTTTAAATGGAGTAAGAAAAAACTGCTGTTTAAATAGTTTTCTTTTGAAAATTTATTTATTCTAAAATAGTATTGCTTAGCTGTAGGTATGGTGGTTAAAATGGCGAATAGAAAAGCAAAAGGAATGAGAGCAAAAACAAGGCATAAGCTACAAAGCAGAGGAAAGGTAACTGTAAATAGGCTTCTTTTAAAGCCTGAAATAAATTCAACTGTGCAGATAAATATAGAAGCATCTGTGCAGAGAGCTATGCCACACCCACGTTACCAAGGTAGAACTGGTATTGTGGTTGGCTACTGCGGTGAAGCGGCGAAGGTTAAAATTGGCAAAGGGGAAAGCGCCAAGATGCTGATAGTGCACCCCGTACATTTAAAAGTGCTTGAAGGTGGTAAAAAATGATTGGTGAAGAGCTTCTAAGCAGAAAGCCTGTAACGCTTTCCAAAGTAAAAAATATTCTTAAAAAAAGAAAAGAGGAATCTGAGCTAACGTATGAACAAGAGGAAACACTAAAATATGCTAGTGCCTTTTGCAAAGTAACTAAAAAGCAGCGAGATAAGATTATGGAAGAGCTTCTGAAGCTCGAAACAATAAATGAGGAGCTGGCTGTAAAAATAATCGATTTATTGCCACAAGAGATAGAAATAATGAAAATATTACCTGAAAAGAAGAGTGAGGTAAAGGAAGAGGACCTTGTAGCAGCATTGGAGATAGTAAAAAGATACGGGCCAAAACCAAAAAAGAAATGATGTAATATGAGCGAAGAAAGAACTTTAATGGAAGAATTTGCACTAGTGCTAGATTATTTACCTAGAGGAAAGCATGGACTAAAGGACGAACCAACAGCGTTAGTTATTGGCACAAAATATTTCACGCTACTAGAGGTAATCCCAAACAAGGAGCTGAAAATATTCGAAAAAGTTTATATAGGAAAGGAAAATAGAGATAAGATAAAATTCATAAAGAGGCGCATAAGCTACGATGAACTCACAGCTGCTGCACAAGCAGAGCTTGAAGCGGCTGTGGAAAAGATTGTAAAGGAAAACCCCAAAAGATTTTTAGATTTCTACAATAATGCGCAGCCAATAACCATAAGGATGCACCAGCTTGAGCTATTGCCTGGCTTAGGTAAGAAGCACTTGGTTGACATATTAGAAGAAAGGGAAAAGAAGCCGTTTGAATCATTTGAGGATATTGAAAAGCGCGTTCCCTTAATGCCAGATCCGTTAAAAGCAATAATAAAGCGCATCATTGAGGAAATACAGGGACCTGAACAAAAGCACTATCTATTTGTAAGACCGCACAGGAAAAAAAGGTTTTAGTGGGAATATGAGCCTTTTTATAGAACTGACCGAATTAATGGCGAAATATAGATTTAGACCTAGGAAGAAGCTGGCGCAGAACTTTTTAACAGATGAAAAGGTAATTCAGAGGATGGTTACTGCAGCAGAGCTTAACGAAAAAGACAAAGTGCTGGAAATAGGCGCAGGCACAGGCTTTTTAACCAGAAAATTACAAAAGCATTGCAGTGTGATAGCTATTGAATATGACGAAACACTTTGCGAACTCCTTCAAAATGAGCTTGCAAAGGACAATTTAGAATTAATATGCGGGGATTTCCTCAAGGTCGAGCTTCCTGATTTTAATAAAATAGTTTCAACACCACCTTACCATATAAGTAAAAAAATTATGATAAAACTTTTAAAGCACGGTTTTGAGTTAGCGGTGCTGGCGTTTCAGGAAGAATTTGTGGAAAAGCTAACTGCATTGCCGGGCTTTCCTCAGTACGGCGCGTTGAGCGTTCTCACACAATATAAAACAAATCCGAAAGTGATAGGCAAAATTGAACCAAAGGCTTTTTTTCCGAAACCGAAAAGCAGATCAAGAATAGTTAAATTGGAAAAAAACGAAAGAAAAAATAAAGCTGTTAATGAGCTCTTATTTTTCCGATTTGTTGAAGAGCTCTTTAGGCACAGGAATAAAAATTTAAGTAACGCTATATCGTGCTCAAGGGAGTTTTTGAGCAAAAAGCTTGGAATTGGAACGAAACAAGGGATTGAAATACTGCATAGCTTTGAGCTTGAGAAGAAAGTGGCGCTGATTGAAGTTGAAGAGTTTATTCAGATGTTTAATGCGCTTTATGAGTGCTCTGAGAGCGCTTAGAGAACCTTATAAAAGCGAGCACAACAAGTGGAATTATAAAAACTAGCAGAGAATGATTCTCTGGGACAAAAAGAGCTATTATGGGACTAACATTAACATATTTATAGAAAACGCATGGGCTACAGGGCGTAGCATTTAAAGATGCTTTTATTTTGTAAATCCCCGGTGAAAGCGTACTTGCATTAGCTGTATTACCACATGCCAAATTCGGATTGGAATAAACTGGTGTTGTTTCATCTTCTTCAGAATAAATCTCTAAAGAAACCGTACCTGGATCCTTGCATTCAACTGTAACTTCCAACGGCGTGCTTTCATCTACGGGTTCTGCCTTAATATCTATAATTCCGTTAAGCGCTTGCACGTACGTAAATAAAAGAAAAAATAAAGCCAATATAGCCATCCTTTTCATTTCGGAAACCCTTACTGATTTATTCCCTTTTTATATTTAAAACTAATCATTCGTTAGATTATTTTCTTTAATATTATTTTGCTCAATCTTACTCCAGAGCTTCTTTTTGCTTCTCTAACCGCGAGCGCAAGCTTCCTTTTATTTTCTGCAAATATTGTGTAGAGAACATCGCTTTTTGAAACCTCATCGCCGGGTTCAACATTCAATAAAACACCCGCTTTTTTGTCGTAAGGCGCGCCTGCGAGCCTTGCTATATCAATTAAGCGTCTTACATCTATGCGCGCAATTTCGCCTTCGCGCTTAGCAGTTATTTTCTCTTTGTAAGGAGCTGACTTTATCTGCTTCGAGCTCGAAATCCGCCCGCCTTGTGCTTTAATTATCTGTTTCATCTTCTTAAGGGCCTTTCCAGATTTTAATATCTTCTTTGCGTAATTAAACCCCTGGCCGCGTTTCACTTTGCCTACAAGCTCGAAAAGAACGCCAGCGAGCTCACAGCTTTTCTGTGCTAAAGAATCAAAGCACTTGCCCTCAAGTATTCGCATTGCGTGCTTTGCTTCCAATGCTGGACCAAACGCTGGCCCGGAAGGCTGGTTGCCATCAGTTAAAACTGCTTCGATATGCATCCCAAGGCGTCTTCCAACAGCTATAAACTTCTCAGCAAGTAGTTCGCCTTGCTTGCTGTCTTCTATTTTAAGCCCGGGCCCAACAGGAATATCAATAACAACATATTTAGAGCTAACAGATGCCTTCTTCGCAAGAACGCTTGCGATTATCTGCCCTTGAGGGTTTAGCGAGAGCGGATATTCAACCTTAATAATTTTTTCATCAACAGGCGCTAAGTTAAGGGCACCGCCCCAGCATATTACTGCGCCAATTTTCTCAGTTATTTCTTTTATCTGCTCAACATCAAGGCAAACATTTGCAAGCACTTCCATTGCATCAGCCGTGCCTGCGGCTGAAGTTATTGACCGCGAGGAAGTTTTTGGTATGTACAAGCCTGCAGAAGCCACTATGGGCACTATAACCATCGTAGCCCTACCATTTATACCGCCAATAGAATGTTTGTCAACAATTGGCGAAACATCAAACTTAATCCTCTTTCCATTTTCAACAAGCGCTTTTGTCATTGCAATAGTTTCAGCCATGTTGTAGCCATGTATATAAACAGCACTCATGAATGCTCCTGCCTCAACATCGCTCAACCTGTTTCGATCTAAATCGCTTACAATTGTTTTGATTTCCGCTTCGCTGAGCGCTTTACCTAAAATTTTCTTCTTTATATACTCCACACTTTTTGGCCGTTCAACTGCGCGCACCTCCAAAGCATGAGTACCCTTTACCTTTAGCTCATTGATTGTATCTTCAAACAGGCCCAGCTCTTCAGCAGAGACCATAGAATCGGTAACATCAACTATTGCAATTATCCTCTTCTTTATCTCTGGATTTTTTATTTCGATTCTGTCAAGCGGAAAGATGCCAAGTTGCCTTGCAATATTCTCGTGAATTATAGCAATCGGCTTGCCAGCCCTAATGGGCAATGCTTTAGGCTTTAAGCTGAGAGTAAAACCATCCACAGTACCACCAATTGCAAAAGTTATTTCTATTAGAAATAGTTTCTTTTTGTTTAAAAAACTATTGTAGCTCGCGATTTTATGAAACTTACTTGGAGCAAAAAACCCCGAATAAATTTCTGCCTTTTACCGCTTCGACAAATTCGCCACTATCGAAGCAGAGCGTGCCTCTAACGATTGTTTTTTCCACCACTCCTTTCACTCTGCGATTTTCAAATGGGCTAAAACCACACTTAGTATGCAGATCGCGTGCACCAATTCTTTGCTCTCGCTTTAAATCCACTATGCAAAAATCTGCGTCACAGCCGATATCAATCTTTCCCTTAGTTTTAAGCCCAAAAATTCTTGCTGGGTTTTTACAGCAGCAATTAAAAATGGTTTCAAGCGAGAGCAGTTTGCGGTTGTGAGCATCAAGGAGCAAAGGCAGCATAGTTTCTATACCTGGGATTCCTGATGGTGCTTCTTCATAAGCCCTTTGCTTTTCTTTAATGGCATGCGGAGCATGATCTGTTTCAATCACATCAATCATTCCAGAATTTAGCGCCTGCCATAAAGCTTTCCTATCAGCGCTTGTTTTTATAGAAGGATTCACCTTTGCGATATTGCCTAGCTTCTCAACATCTTTATTTGTTAGAAAAAGATGGTGCGGCGTAACCCCGCAGGAAAATCGCAGGCGCTTTAATTTTGCATCCTTCAAAACTTTAAGCCCTGCCGCGCTTGAAATATGGCATATATGCAAAAACGCATTTGTTTGCTCTGCAAATTTTAGTACCCTTTCTATTGCAACCGCTTCAGCGTTGGCGCTTCTTATTTCGTGATGGTAGCACAGAGAATATTTATTGCGCTGCTTAGCTAAACTAATGTTCTTCTTTATTATTGATTCGTCCTCAGCATGGACAGCAATAACTTTTCCCAAGCGAGCGGCTTTTCTGAATACTTTGAACATCAGGTTAGGACTATCTAAAACCATATCCCCTGTTGTTGAAGCCATATAAAGTTTGAACGCCGCAAAGTTTGGAGTGATTTTTTCATCCAGCTCAATGCTATCAGTTGAGGCACCCAAATAGAAACCATAATCCACGCTTGCGTTCTTAGAAACTATTTCTTCTTTCATACCGAGGGTTTTTTCGCTACAAATAGCAGGCGTATTATTTGGCATATCCAGCACAGTGGTAATGCCGCCATGCAAAGCTGCTCTGCTCGCGTGCACCCAATCTTCTTTGTACTCTGCGCCAGGAGTTCTGAAATGCACATGCACATCAATCAAACCGGGAAAAACCAGCTTGTGAGAACAATCTATTTTTTGTTCGCCTTCGAGGCCTTTGCCTAATGCAACAATCTTTCCAGAATCAACGCCTATATCAAAAGAAGTGAGCTTGCCTCTGTAAAAGGTCTTGCATGATTTCAGGACAAGCTCATGCATCTTAAACCCTTATCCTAACACTATATTCTTCTCGTGTCATAATGCGTTCGCAGTAATGACATTTTGCCATGCCTTGCTCATTGATGTAAAACTTCGAAGGAATGTTTTCCTTATTTGTGATGCAGTTTGGATTTATGCACTCAAGTATTCCATGAACCTCTTTTGGAGTCTGTAAATGAATCTTTTGCTTCACCTCATTATTTTCTATTATATTCACGGTGGCATTCGGAGCTATAAGCGCAATTTTAGCAAGCTGTTCTTCGTTCAGCGTTTTATTCTCTACAAAGACAAGATCTTTTACACCTAACTTTCTACTTGGCACTCTTATTGCTACAGTTATTGCATTTTCTGCTTTACCGACTATCTTCAGAACTTTTAATGCAGTGCCTGCTGGCAAGTGATCTATAGTTGTGCCACTTCTAATGGGCTTTATATAAAGACCTTTTTCTGTTTTTTTCACCATTTTCTCACATCCTTTAAAAGCACAAGCAATGCTTCTCTTACAGGAACTCCATTCCTTGCTTGCTCGAAATAAAGCGCATGCTTCGTGGAATCAACATCATAGCTGAGCTCATTTACCCTTGGCAAAGGGTGCATCACTTTGAGCGTTTCCTTAGCTCCTTGCAGCGCTTTTCTATCAACAACATATCTGTCTTTCAGCCTCTCGTATTCAGCAGGATCTGCAAAGCGTTCTTTCTGAATTCGTGTAACGTAAAGTACATCCAGCTCTGAAAGCACACTGCTAAGCTCAGCATGCTCTTCAAAGCTAACTTTGTGAGCGATTCTCTCTTTTATATGTTGTGGCATTGCCAACTCATCGGGTGCAATAAACGCAAGCTTTATATTATCAAAGAGAGAAAGTGCCTGTGCCAAGCTATGCACGGTCCTGCCGTACTTAAGATCACCAAGCAGGCCGATGGTTAAACCATCGATCCTTCCAAATGCTTTTTTGATTGTATAAAGGTCAAGCAATGTCTGCGTTGGGTGCTGATTTGCGCCATCGCCCGCATTAATTATTGGCTTATTGCTTACCTCTGAAGCAAGCCTTGCGGCGCCCTCTATATAGTGCCTCATTATAATAATATCTGCATAGCCTGAAACAACCCGAATGGTATCGCTAAGAGTTTCGCCTTTTTTAACACTAGAAACGTTTGCGTCCGCAAACCCGATCACACTGGCGCCAAGGTTTTGGATAGCGGTTTCGAAGCTAAGTCTCGTGCGCGTACTTGGCTCGAAAAAAAGCGAAGCAACTGCTCTGCCCCTAAGCAGTTTAAGCTTCTTTTCTCGAGGCATGCGCTCCATCGCTGCGGCTTTCTCAAGCACTGCTTCTATATCTGCTCTGCCAAAATCAGAAATGCTCACAACATCTGTGAGAGAAAAAGAAAAATTTTTCCTTCCAGAGCCTTTCAACAAAAACCCGCCACAACATAAAGAGCAAAAGATTTTTAAATCTTTTGAAAATTTTTAGCATTTTGAACATATGCTCATTATTAATTAGAGGAATTCTAAAGTACGCTTTGCATTGAGCTCACCGCGAAGGTTTTGCGGCATTAGCTCAATGGCTTTTTCTCTTCCAAGATTGCCTAAAAGCCAGGAAAGTTTTATAAAGGCAGTTTCGCTTAGCATATCGCCTAAAAAGATCACACCAAGGTTTTTCAATTTTCGGCCGGTTGTATATACATTTGGATTCACCGTTCCAAAAATGCATTGCGTAGTGATGCAAACAACGCAACCAGAATCAATCAAGGATTTAAGCGCTTTGAAGTTCTCCCTGTTTCCACCAGCAGTAATACCCAAGTGTCCTAAACCAGTGCCTTCAATAATAAGTCCTTTGTATTTCTCTTTTTCAAAGAATTCAATTTCCTCTGCAAGCATATTTGGCCTTGCTTTTAATATTGCAACCTTTTCCTCAAATTTATCGTAAATCTTAAGTTTACCGCTCACTCGCTTTGGATAATTGCTTAGGTAATTGATGCCTTGTGCGCTTACCTCGGCAATGGGCTTAGCGTTTACCGCTTTGAATGCATCTCTTCGCGAGCTGTGTAGCTTTCTAACCTTGGTCCCTGGCAGAATATGGCATTTATTATCATTGATATTTGCGTGCATGCATATCGCAACACCAGCAAAATCGGTATTGGCTATAAAGCGTGCAGCATTAATTAGGTTTAGAGCAGCATCACTGCTTGGCCTATCGCTACTCCGCTGTGCGCCTACAAACACTATTGGTTTTGGCAGATTCTCAAAAATAAAAGAGAGTGCGCTAGCTGCATAATGCATTGTATCTGTGCCGTGCGTAACAATTATGCCCTTAGCGTTGCCCTCTAGTTCATGCTTCAATGCTCTTGCAAGCTTTGAGTAATGTTCAAAACGCATATCCTCTGAAAAGATATTCGAAAATAGAAAAGATTTTATCTGTGCTATACTAAGCAGCTCTGGCACGCTATTTATTAAATCGCTTGCTTCAAAACTTGGTGAAACTCCGCCAGTGGTATAATCGACTCTGCTTGCAATAGTGCCACCGGTATGCACTATAGTTACCAACGGTAAAGAATGGTTCTGCTCTAACTTAGCAACCTTTGGCTTGATAGGCTTCCTGCCTTTGCTTAGCACTTCAATCTTCTCTATAAGCGCAGGGTTGAAACCTGCATTGTAACCATTGTCAAGCTTCAGTTCCAAAAAGTCGTGAGAAGGAAGAACATAGCCTACAAACTCATTGCCATGAACCTTTACCCTTACCCTGTGCCCTATCTCAATACTGTGTTTTTTGAGGAATCTGCTTGCCTTCATCTTTTGGATTAAGGCAAAAAAGATTTTTAATTAGTTCTCCTGCGCTTCTTTTTGGGTATTGGGGTTTTTGCAGCTATTGAAAACTCAAGCTGCAACAACCAGGTGAGAAGCGTGGTTATAAAGCTTGTGAGCGCAAACACAAACAATAGCTCAAGCCATCTATCGGTTCTGAAAAAGAAGTTTGTCATTTGTGTACTCCAAATTCGGAAACGAAACATCCCATAAACAACAATCACAAAGCTCACAATAAAAATAAGCGCTCTTTCAAGCAGATTTAGTTTTCTTCCAAGCATTATCGCCCAACCTTGTGTGTTTTTTGCTGCCTATACATCTCAATTATTTCCCTTGTGGTTGTCGCCTGCTCTGGTTTACGATCTACGCGGAGCTTCAAAAGCCTTGGAAACCTAAGCGCTAAGCCCTCGCCCATAATCTCCTTAGCGCAGCTATGCACCGGGCTTTTGGTTATCTCATCAGCAATTACTTCAGCAACATACTTTGGCTCAACCCAGTAATCCGGCTCAAGTTCGCTAAACACGCGAGCGGGCTTCTTTTTTGCAACTATTTTGCTAAGCATTTTTTCAAGCTCTGCAAGCTGCTCTTCTGTCATACCAGACCCTATTTTAGCTATAGACTCAAAGACATCCTTTTCTGAATTGTAAGCGGCAGCAAGCAGTGTTCCCAAGCCAAATTTTGCGCGAGAACCCTTTCCCTTATAATACCCTATAATAACAACATCTATTGTATCTGTTAGTTCGCCCTTATATGAACGCTTCAGTTTTATCCAAGCGAATTTTCTTGCGCCCGCAATGTAGCGCTCATGCAAATCCTTGGCAATTATCCCTTCCAGGCCTCGCTCAACACAACTATTGAAGAAAGTTTCAAGCTCTTTCGGATTATCTGTTATAATCATTTCGGTAAGCGATATTACCTTGCCCGGCTTTACCAACTTTTCCAAAATTTTTCTCCTCTCCATAAAAGGCAAGCCCATTGTGTTCTTACCATCAACGTACATTACATCGAAAAGGAAAAGCTTTAGGGGATACTTTTCAGCGAATTCCTTTATATCATACTTCCTTTTCCTCTGTATTGTTACCTGAAATGGGAAGAACTGAGCGGTGTTCTCATCATAAGCGATTGCTTCACCTTCAACTATTGCTTTCTTTGCTTTTATCTGCTCGCGAACGCCTGCAACAATATCAGGGAACATGTAGGTCATATCCTCTTGTCTGCGGGAGAATATTATTACTTTGTCACCGTCTTTGTGGATCTGCATTCTGAAGCCGTCGAGCTTTGTTTCTACTGCGCACTTTCCAAGCTTTTTTATAATTTCTTCAGCAGTGCTCAGACGCTCAGCTAATGTAGGTCTTATTGGAATGCCAAGTGTTATAGTGATCTCATCAAGCGCCTTAAGCCCCTTTTCCTTGAGCCTCTTCGCTATATAGCCCAAATCGGAGTGAATATTGTATCTCTCTTCGATGAGCTCCCTCAGCCTAGCTCTTATCTGCCTATGCAGCTCATCGCCAGAATACTTGGCGCTAAGCTCTTTAACAGTCCGCTTGGCTTGCTTCTTAAACTCCGCAATATTGATTTCAGCCAATGCATCCATTATTGTGGGGTCGCCAACACCCAAACGCAAAGTATTTAAAGGAACTCTGACAATGTATTTTGCTTCCAGAGGCTTTGCTGAATTCAGAAGCTCACACAGAAGCTTTATCTTTAAATCTTGTGAGCCTGCGCCACTAGCATTAGCTATTTTCAAAAAGTTACTAAAAACCTTTTCAAGTGTTAGTTCTTCAGCGAAAAGCGAAAGCTGCTTCTTCTTTTGCACAAGCTCCTGAGCAACCAAGCCTAAATCGCCTTTCTCCTTAAAAAGCTTCTTTACGTGCTCTTCGCTATAGCCGGTTGTTTTTGCGATAGCATCTATTACAAAGCTTTCACCTAGGCCGGCCTCTATATTTTTATAAGCAGGTCCTAATTGCCCCTGTATGAGATAAACGATTTTATCTATCTCATTGCTAGAGGCTTTTACAAATAGCTTTGATAGCTCAGCAACCATCTCTATGCGCGAACTTATTGATTCGAGCTTTTGCATAACGCTAGCGATCTCAATGAAGCGCATAATTAGTTTAATGGCAAAACTATATATATAAGTTTTGGAGTGCTTCGCAACTGGAAAATCTGGCATGGGGCTGCTGGGATTTGAACCCAGGTCGCCAGCTGTTTTGGTCATCAAGGACCTTGTGGCAGTACAAAAACACTCCACTACGAACATCACTAGGTTGCTGGAGGTGTCGGAACCCGCTGGAGGTTCTGACTCCCAAAGCTGGAATGCTAGGCCAGGCTACACCACAGCCCCATTACAAAGAGTGGGCCCGACGGGATTCGAACCCGCGACACCCAGGTTAAGAGCTTCACCCCGAAATCCCCAACTAACGTCAGAGAAATCGGTCTGGTGCTCTGCCTGCTGAGCTACGGGCCCATCACTATTATTTAAAAGTGAAAGGATAATTTAAAAAGAGTTTCCAACAAATCACTGGTCTTTTAATTATTCCTTTTTCTTCTTCGGCGGGATTAAAGGAAATAGGCCCTTTCCCTTTGGCATTTCTGGCTTTTGCTCCTCCTTTGCTTGCTCTCCTAACTGCTTTTCTAGTTTAGTTGGAACTGCTTGTTTTTCTGCTTCTTTTAGTTCGCTTGGTGGAGCTTCAGGCAATTTAATCTCTTGTTGGGGCTCTTCAGCCTTAATTTTCTCTGGTGGGACTGCTTGCTGTTTTTCCTCTGCTGCAATCTGCGTAGCTTCCCTTGTGCTTTCTTTAAATTCCTGCTGTTTTTTGGTTTCTATTTTAGAGGTTTTAACTTCCCTCACCTCAAGCTCCTCGCTTTCAGCTTCTTTTGGAACAACTACTTCTGGCTCTTCTGAAGGAGCTTCAATAGTGAATTCCTCTATATGCTCTTTCTTTTGCATTTTCTGCTTCGGAGCTTTCTCAACTTCTATTATTTCCTGGCCTTTAACTGTACCGCTAACTGGTCTTTGTTTTGCAAGATATGTTCTGCGTTTGAGATAACTTAGGACAAACCAAAGGAACCCTATAGCAACTATAAAGGATAAGACAAAAGATAAGGAGAGCAAAACACTGCTTAAAATGACATTTGGCTGTGTTTTAGTCGAATCCTCACCTCTGAAGAGCCCGTAAACCTTTACCGAAATCTCGTGCTCGCCTACTGGAACAGGCTCAGGCAGTTCTGCGACATAATGGTCGTTTTCCTTTGAGAATTCGAGCTGAATTTTCTTACCATCAACAAAGAGATTCGCAGGCAATGTTTTTTCTTCCATTGGGGAGCCATCAATATAGTTTGCTTTTATTTTTATTTTATCCAGAGGTGATGAAATAATTGCGCTACCAGAGGTTGGCTCTATAAGTTTGAGTTTTATTTCATCAGTAAGTCGAACTGGTCTGCTATTTGATGTGAAAACCTCAACATCGTTTTTGTAACCCTTCGCTTCAAACACAAGAGTTATGGTTTTAAGGTTGCGCATTTTTGGCATTGTCGCATTTAAAACAAAGGTATTTTCTGCTACACGGCTGAAATATTTCTTTTGATTTACTTCAGGGATAAACATCGTGAGCTCGAGGTTTTTAATATTGGAGATGTCGTTTTCAAACCTTGCAGTAACCTTTATGGGCTGCCCATAATTCAGCTTTGCTGCTTCAAGAAGATTTGGTTCTAAAGTAAAGTTAAGGCTTGCGGCATGCAAGCTAGCAAAAATGCAGAGAAGCAAAACTAATACTAAAGATTTTTTCGTTTGCATCTAAAAAAATAGGGGATAGATATTTATTAACCTTTCTATACAAAATGGGGCCGCCGGGATTTGAACCCGGGTTGCCAGCATATTGGATTCAACCCCAAGCTGGAGTGATAGACCAGGCTACACTACGGCCCCAAAAACCAATATAAAAACCAGTTGTGCGAAAAATTAAAATAGGTTGAGAACAGCTGCCGCAAGCTTTTAAAAGGCATAGAAAAAAATATAAAGGTTCAATATCTTTCTGTAAATAGATGCACATAGAAAATCGTTTAGAACTGCTCAAAAATATGAGAATTATACTAAAACTATTTAGTGATAATAAGGAAATGGAGCTGAGAATAAAAGCAAATGAATTGATGAAAGAGGCCGTGCAAGAGAATAGCAGGCTTATTGCCCAGCAAAGCATCATCGCTTATGTCCTACATAAGATACTCACAAAAGAACATATTATAAAAGCAAGGACGTGGTCGAAAAACAAACGTGAAATAATAACGGTTCTTAAAAAACTTGTTCTTTATTTGGAGCACGATGATGCAAAAAAATTTGGGAAAACACTTGTGTCGTTACATAACAGAATAGAACGCATAGACACCCGCTTTGGCAGGTTTGTTCAAAGCCTAATTGACAAAGCTCGGGTGAAGTATGCAAGCGATGCATACTTTTTAGGTGCATCATTGGGTCAGGCTGCAGCTCTTACTGGAGCGGATAAAAAAACACTGCTTGAATACATAGGCGCAACAAAACTGCATGATAAGGAAGAAAGAGGGAAGGGAATTGCTGAAAGGCTTGAAGCACTTAAGAAAGCATTGGGTGTATAGCTATGGAAAACATTTTTGTAGCTGACTCAAGCTCACTTATATCACTCTCAACTTCCTGTCTATTTGATATAATGAAAGACCTCTGTAAAGAGCTCAACATGCGTCTCATCATTTCAAAGGCTGTTTTAGATGAAAGCGTCAGGAATCCGCTCAGAATAAAAAGGTTTGAACTCAGTGCATTGAGGATAAATAAAGGCATTTCAGACGGCTGGCTAGAGGTAAAAGAGCTCTCAAAAGAGGAGCAACGCTTTGCAAGGGAGATTATGAAAACAGCCAATAGCAGCTTTTTGTCAAAGCACGGTTATTTAAAAATAATACACCTTGGCGAATCAGAAATGCTTGCATTGGCAATAAGCATAAACGCTAAGGGGATAATCATTGACGAAAGAACAACGCGCATGATTATAGAAGAACCAGAAAAATTGCGAAGGCTTCTTCAGAAGAGGCAAGGGCAAAGGATTATTATGAACAAAGAAAGAATAAAATTTTTTAAAAAGAACTTTGGAAAACTAACGATTGCACGCTCGAGCGAACTCATTGCATTAGCATATGAAAAAGGGTTATTGCAGAAAGCGCTCGGAGAGAACAAAGAGGTGTTGAAAGCAGCGCTTTATTCTTTAAAATATAATGGCTGCTCGCTTAGCAGTGAGGAGATAGAACGCTTTGCAAGAAATGTCTAATATCTTTTTTCTTTGAAAATTTTCTCAATGACTGCAAGCGCAATGGTTGGCTTGTAGCCTTCAGCGATAAGTGCTCTAAAAAGCTCTCCAGCCTTATATTTCTCAGCCATTGGCTTGAGTATTCTATAAAGCCTATTTATCTCCGCAACATCTTCAGGCGAGAATGCTTCAGTTTGGGCTGCTGGAATCGCAGCGTGTTCTTCTTCCTTTTCAGGAACAATTTTTCTCTTTATTTCCATAAGCTCTTCTTTAGTTGAAAGCTTTTTTTGCGGCATAGGCTTTTGAGGTTGCACAACTTCTTCGGGCTTTGCTGGCTCAGCTTGCATAACCCTTCCTTTTTGTGAAACCGCTTTTGGACTCTTGACTATTGGTCGCTCCTCAACACGCTTTTTTTCCTCAACTGCTCTTGGTGCCTTAACCTCTCGAAACTCCTTTTTTTCCTTAGGAATTTCCTCTTTAGGCTTCTCAGCAGGCTGTTTTGGAGGAAGCTTAGGCAAAGGCGCAACAACAATCTGCTTCAATGCAGATTTTCTTTTAGGTATAAGAGATCTGATTAAACCCGAAATGAAATGAGAAAAAGTAGGAGTGGCAGAAAGCCTCTCTTTTATTGTTTCCTTTTCGTTCTGAAGAAGAAGCATTTTTTCTTTGTATTGTTTCGGCGTAACTTTTCCTCTGAAAAGGTCTTTTTGCAAAAGATTCATCTTGTGCTCAAGCTGCACGATGCGATCGGACAATTTTAGTTGTTCAGTTCTCCATTGCATAAATCTGCTATATACAACATAAACCAAAATACCCAAAATAGCTAATATTAGCAAGAACGTTACAACTGCGCTCCAAGCAGGTGGCTGAACGATATCCGCTTTTATTTCTTTAGTGCCACTGAATGTTCCGGTAAGCACCAGTTTTAAAGTATGCGAATTTATCAAGGGTTCATCGAATTTGTAGAAGTAATAGCCTTTCTCCGGATCTTTTTCCAAAGTGATGTTCTTTCGCTTGCCATCCAAATAAAGAACTGCTTTGATTTCGGGGATTTTGACGAGAGAACCGTCAGGATAGCTAAGGCCAACCTTTAGCATATTATCTTCTTCAAAAACAGTGTTTGCTTTTCCTGCATCAATCGGATAAATAAAATCTATATTCAATAAATTTGTTGTTGAAATTGAATAAATCTCAAAATCTGCAAGCTCCTTGCCAGAAACAATGCCAGTTGCTATAATCTGCAATTCTGCGTTTTGCACTTGCCTAGAAGGAAAAGTGAAATTCAGAATATATTTGCTATCTTCTTTATTAAAATATTTCTTTATACGCAAAGCAGGAATTGCAAGGAAAACCTCTGCATTTTCGATCCCCGCTGTTGATCTTAGTTCTGTTTCTATTGTGACCTCTTGTCCGAACCCAAACTCTTTTCCACTCGAAAGTTCAGGCTGTAAAACAACAAGGTTAAAAAGCGGATTATCTTTTGAAATTGTAAATTCATATTCTTTTCGTTTGAGAATATTGCCATAACTATCTTTGCCCTCTAAAACCAGCGAGAATTTTTTTTCAATATCTTCTAAAGAAAATGCATGCTCAAATTTTGCGGAAAACGTATTATCTTTCTTGGCAAGCTTTGTTTTTTCTATAATATTAGAATCGCTTATTATACTCGCGTAGAATTCACCTGATGTAACAGAACTATTATCTGGATAGAGTATCTGCGTCTCTATCTCGCCCAAAGGCACGCCTATGTACACTTTTTTATCGCGTATTGGATTTGATGGAATCTCAAGCTCCGCACTGCTGAAGTAGATAGGAAGCTTTGTTTCAAATTTCTGATAGCCCCTGCCAAGATTTGCTTCTATACTGATATCTAAAAACTCAACGTAGTTGAAATAAAACCTCGGAGAAAGCTCTACCCTATAAAGTCCAACGCCTTCCTGCGAAATAGAAGGTTTTTCACCCTTGATAGACACATCTATGTTTCTTATCTTTGATTGATCCAGTATGTTGTCATAACAATCGAGAACTTCAAAGCTAAGCATTATTGGCTCTGATTTGCTATGTAGCTTAAAAAATTCCGGCCCAAATGGTTTTATCTTTGCACTTCCGCTCCTTGCTCTTTTTACTTTAACGGTAACGCTCTGCACATCAAAGGCTTCGCCATCACTCACAACAACGCTAACTTGAAATTCTTTGGAGTACGCAGTATCATCAATATAAAAAACATGATATGCTTTAGGCTC
Organism: Candidatus Iainarchaeum sp.; assembly: GCA_021163505.1. GTDB lineage: Archaea > Iainarchaeota > Iainarchaeia > Iainarchaeales > DTGL01 > DTGL01. The sequence goes on from JAGGVE010000028.1 coordinate 16,739, forward strand.
CGTTAGCTGAAGTTTTTCAGAATTATCACCAAAACTCCAGGTGTAGGTGAGGTTCTCAGCATCGCCATCTACAACAACGCTTGCTTCAAAAAGCTCGCCTTCAGTAAGCGATGTTTTGTTCGTTTTAAGCCCAGCTATGCTCCAAGAAGCGCTCTGAACACTAACACTAAGGAGCAGAAAAAACAATACGAAAGGAATGTAGCGTGTGGACATACACTTAAAATTTAATGTTTTCCTATTAATAAATCTTTTTCTTTCGGCACGAGCAATTCAATAATGAGTTTTACAGGCTAATATGCTCTGGCAAAGTAGCTTTTGCGCTTTGCTGGTTTGCCGCAAAAGAAGCATTTAGCATCTGCCTCCTTCTGATCCAAAGGAATAACCCTGTTAGTTGCTGCACTCTGCTTCTTAATCGCTTTTTCGCACTTAGGGGTCTCACAGAAGTAGCCATAAGCCATTTTGCCTGCCTTTATCGCTTTTAAGAATTCCTCCCTATTGTTTACTTCAACAGTGTTTTCCTGCAAAAACTTCTTTGCTTTTTCGAAGAGCGCTTTTTGAATAGTTTCCAAAGTTTCTTTCACTTTACCTTCGATCTCGCTCAAAGGAACAACTATCTTTTCATTGTTATCGCGTCTTACAAGTACTGCTTGCTTCTTCTGCAAATCTTTTGGACCAAGTTCTATCCTCAGCGGGATTCCATAAAGCTCCCATTCATTAAATTTCCAGCCAGGTGTATACTGCTCGCGGTCATCAACTATAGGGCTGAATTCAGCCAATCTTTTTGCAAGTTCTCTGCACTTTTCAAGCACTTTTTTCTTTGAATCAGCAAAGTATATAGGCACTATAACCAACTTATTTTCAGCAATTTTTGGTGGAATTATTGCACCTTTATCATCACCATGCACTAAAACCATCGCACCAATTAGCCTTGTACTTATCCCCCAGCTGGTTTGCCAAACATACTTTTTCTTCCCATTCGCATCTAAAAACTTTATTCCGAATGCTTTCGCAAAGTTTTGTCCAAGAAAATGTGATGTGCCCATCTGCAATGCTCTGCCACTAGGCATTAGCGCTTCCATTGTGAAAGTATACTCCGCGCCTGGAAACTTTTCAAGCTCTGTTTTCTTGCCTGCTACAACAGGTATTGCTAAGTAGTTTTCTATCAGATCAATATACTCCTTTAAAATTGTGAGTGCCTCTTTCTCTGCTTCCTCACGAGTAGCGTGAGCGGTATGTCCTTCTTGCCAGAGAAATTCGCGTGTTCTTAAAAAAGGTTTTGGATGCTTGAATTCCCAGCGCACTACGCTACACCACTGATTCAGAAGCAATGGCAGGTCTCTATGCGAGCGAATCCACTTAGCGTAGCTTTCATAGAAAATAGTTTCGCTTGTTGGCCTTACCGCTAACCTTTCCTCGAGCTTTTTAGCACCTGCTCTTTCAACCCAAGCTACTTCTGGTTCAAAGCCTTCAACATGCTCTTTTTCCTTATCAAAAAGATGCTCCGGGATAAAAAGCGGGAAGTAAACATTTTTGTGCCCCAAACGCTTTATCTTTTTATTGAATATTTCCTGAATTTTTTCCCATATTGCATAAGCGTTGGGCCTAATAACCATACAACCGCTAACGCTTGTATAGTCAGCAAACTTTGCTTTCTGTATTACTTGCGAATACCATTCACTAATATTTTCTTCTTTCTTAACTGTAATTCCAAGCTGCTTCTTTGCATCTTCTACCATTGTGCGCACCTAAACCAAAAATCTGTTTATTTGTCTATATGTTTAAAAACTTCAACAAAGCCCAACTTTTTAAGTACTTTAATTAACTTTTTTGGTGTAAGCTCGCCAGAAAAGGACAAAACTACACCTCTACTACTTGAACGCCAATAAACTTACTCTTAGGAATTTCTCTTTCTTCTTCAAGACAAAGTTCTATAACTTCTTTTATCCGTTTAAGAAGCTCGTCCATTGTTCTTGCCTGTGTGTGGCACCCCTGAAGCTCCGGGACATCAGCAACCAACCAACCATTATTATCTCGCTCAATAATGACTGTGAATTTTTTTTCCACCATATTTATCACTTAAAAATATTGGAAAAGAGGTTTAAAAATAGATGGGGTCACCGGGATTTGAACCCGGACTAGCAGGTGACTCCCAACATAGGAACCTCCAGCGGGTTCCTATTACCTCCAGCAACCCTATATTGCCTATAGGAACCTCTGTAACCGCAAGCGGTTCCTATTACCTTGGCTGCGTGGGAACCGCCATGTTCCTCGTTCTCACCTGCTTGTCGTCATCGCTCATAAGAGCTCAGTGCTCCAGTTGAATATGACTGGAGCCTGCTGGGCTGCCTGGTTACCCCATGACCCCACACAATAGAATATGGTTTGCAGGTTTTTAATTGTTTTCGCTAAGCGCAAGGTGCTTTATTATAACCACTGAGCTGCTAGCGCTTACGCTATCTAAAAGCACTTTCTGCTCGCCTTTCAAAACAAATACATTGTAGTCTGCTTGCTCGAGAATTGTCACATAGTATTTATTGCAATCAACTGAAACGCTAGCAGAACTATTTTCAAAAACAAGCTTGCTTTGCACGAAGCCTTTATCGTTATAGCAGGTTCCAGCAATGATCGCTTTGTTCACATCTTCGCTGTTCAATGGCTCCAAAATAAAATCGTTATCCTTTGCAAGAATATCGCTAGCATCCTTTATCAAAAACTTCGGCATGTAGCCATTCTTATACAAATACAATGCAAGCTCTTGCTGAGCATTTTCATCGATAATTGGAATATTATAGTAGGGCTCGCCTAAAAGTTCAAATCGAACAATTTTTTCGAAATCAAAGAGCTCAGCAACCGTGCCAGTATTATCGCCAGTATCCTTCAGCAACGCTTTCCCTCGAGCTATGCCAAGCTGCTTTGCATCGAACTCAGCAAGCTTTTCTTTTGCTTGCTCATTATATTGCGTATTAGAATCTGCAAGCACTTGCAAATGATATCTTGCTGCAAAGTAATCTCTGGCATCGGCAAGCTTGTTTGCAAGCTGCTCTTCAAACAGCGCCAAATAAAAGTTTGCTGCTTCAAACCTGACGCGAGCCTCATTTTCTTTCTCATTAAGCATCCTGTAATCATCTATTATAACCTCGAGTATATTTTTGTAAAGCTGTTTTTGTTCAGCGTTGAGGTCTTTTTCCTGCAGATCCTGTTTTGCCGAAAGAGCGAAGTAGAGAGAATCCCTGAACTTCTCGAAGGTATTCCAATAGCGTGCTCTTTCATACTTCTCTTCAGCGCTTAGCGCTGACGAGCTAAAAACACAATCCATCGGTGGCTCAGTGTAATTATATTTTATATCTATAAGCTCACTCTCGATTTTTCTCACATAATTACCTACTTTTTCGATCTGCACATACTTTGCTATGCGATCGTTTACATAATCAAAGAAAAGTACGCCATTAACATCTTTGTAACCGTATTTGCTTGCTCTCTTGCCTGAAAAAGAAATTCTTAACGCAGGGAACTCTCCTGCCAGCGTTTTTACTGTTGTTGCTTCTTCAAGCTTATAATCTATGCCTTCAAATTTCCAAGTGTCGCCTATGCGCAGAGCTCTCTGCGGCATATAAAAGTTTGTTACAGAATATGTACCATAATCAACGCGCCCATCTCTAAACAGATTTACAACTGACTGCTTCTTACTGTATCCAAGCTCTTTGCATAAATCACTAACGCCGTTCTTATCCAGCTTTATTGCCTTTATCATAACCATCTCTATTTTTGTATAATCAGGAGTTATTTCAAGCGGCAAAGTAACAGTCTCAAATATCTGCGTGGGATAAGCATTATTATCAACTGTGGCTTCAATCCTAACGCGGTGGAACAATGCAACATTTTTATCAAAAGCGTATTTTGCGTAAAATACACCCTGCTCTGGCGTAGCAGTTGGCGTTGGTGTTTCAGTTTGTGCAGGCTCTTGCTGCTGTACACAGCCGAGAATTGCAATAAAAACCATACAAAGAGCTAAACATAGCAGAATTTTGGTAGAACGCATCAAAAACACCCCTAAATAAGATATAATAAAAGAATTAGCAAGCTTAATCTTTTAAAAGAATTCCAAAACGTTCGCAAGGAGGTTGAATGTTTATATTTCTTTCTACGTTTTTTCCTGAAGAAAAGAAAGATAGCATTCAACCTCCTTGTTCGCTATTTTAACCTTTTAGAAAGCTCGCTTAGAACAGCAATAATTGCGTTTGCTTCGCGCTTTGTTACTGGCGCTCTTGAAACAAGGTGCCTAAAAGACGCTATCGTTGCCCTTTTATTCCTTATCACAGTAAGCTTGTTTGCAAGCTCTGCAAAGAGCTTAATCATTATGTGCTTAGTGTTGCTATCGGCAACAATTAAACGCGACCTCTGTGTACAAACAAAAAGCTCATAAAGGATTATTGCAACAGCATGCGAAACATTAAGGGTGCGATAATTTCTGCTGGAGGGAATATTCACTATGAAATCGCAGAGCTCTGCCTCTTTATTGGTTAAACCACTTGATTCGCGCCCAAAGACAATACCAAGCTTAGCTTTTGTGCCTTTGAAATTTTCGGCAAGCTGCTTTGGTGTTATTGCATTTCTGATTATTTTTTTGTCTTTTGAAGCAATGGCAGTTGTTGCTGCACTAAAATCAACATTGGCCAAAGCGTTTTCAAGCGAGCTAAAGAGTTTTGCACTCTCAAGCAAATCGCGAGCATGCATCGCTCTGCTTATTGCTCTCTCGCTTCGAAAATCCGCCTTTGGTTTTACAAGCCATAAATCCGAAAAACCAAAATTCTTAATAACACGAGCTATTAAACCGATGTTTTCCTCATATTCAGGCTCAACCAAGACTACAATGGCTCGCATTAAGAGAGAATAAGGTTGTTGAATATTTATATCCCTTTCTGTTTCCACTGAAGGAAAGAAAGCATGCTCAGCAAACCAAGAATAACCATAATAATTTTAATATATGGAGTGTTATTTTATTAGATGCTTTCACGCACAAATCTTGCTTTAAACAGGGGAAAAACAGCTAAGCGATTACTTTTTGTATTAATTATTCTGCTACTTCTCGCCACTATGGAAAATGTGCTTGCCATAGAATATGACCCCATTCAGTTTCTAACAAAACAAACATATATGCTAAGAGAGAATGAAACCGTCAAGAAATTTATTGTAATAAGCTATGAGAGCAAGCCTTATTATGTGGTGCAGATAAGTGCCAATGATGTGGTTGTTGGCTACATAGCGCTTGAAAAATTTAACAAGAAGGTCGTGGAGGAAAAGGTGAAATCCAAGGTTCTATTTCAAACTGCTGAATTTATAAGCAACTACACAGATTTCAAAAAGGAGGTGAATAGTAATCCAAGCTATATATGGTTTATTCTGAAGTACAATGACATTCCAACAATAAAACAGAAGCTTGAAAACGAAAAGCTTGAGCTAAGCTTAATAGCGCAAACCGTTAGCAGCTACGAGGGGGTTTCAAAAGCAAATGCGCTGAGTTCAATGCTTGATGTCATTATTTCAGAGCTTGATGAGTTGCACAGCAAAATGCTTGATGCTGTCTCCTTTGAATCTCAATTTTTAAAGGAACCTATTGCGGGCAAAGAGATTCAGCTTAAAGAAAAGCTCATTGACTCCTATGAAAGTCTTGAGAGGATATTTAGAGACAAGCAAGAATATGAATCGTTGCTTTTGCAACTCAAGATAGATATTGCAAACGACCCGGAATTGGATAGAGATACGAAAAAGCAGTTGAATGAAACTGCTGATTTGCCGGATGAGGCAAAGGAGATAGATAAATGGTACACAAGCGCCACAAATATGCAATTTAAAGAGAATCTTGAAAGCATCTATTTGGATGCCTCAGATAAATCAACAAGCTATGCAGCACATGTGGCCTTAAGATTGAAAAGAGACTCCTGTTACAGATTTATATATGAAGAAAATACCGAGCTTGAAAAGAAAACAAACAATGAGCTAATGACGCTTAAAGAAGCCTACACTCTTATAATGGACGAAAAGAACTATGATAAATGGAAAAACCGTTTAGCGTTAAAAGACCTAAAAACCAACTGGGCAAAAATGCTATCAAACTTAGAAAAGGAGGATTACGACACTGCGCTCAAGTATGCAAAAAAGGCCTTAAACAACGCAATAGATGTTTATAAAGAGGGCTTTTTTGTTGACAACGGCAAGACAGAAATAAACTATGAGCTGATATTCCAGGCAGCTATTGCAATTATAGTTATTTTGATGGTAATATATGCCATAAGGAGCCGAAAGAAGCTTGTTTCATTAATAAGTGGTGAGAAAGATGAAAAAGTTGTGTTCAATGAGCTTTAAAAGCTTGGCTTTTGTGTTGTGCTTGCTTTTACTTGGGCTCAGCGTAAATGCCTATTTAACAGCAGAGATTGTTCCAAAAAATACTAATGCAAAGGTATTGGAACTCTATCCAGATGAAATAGGTGAATACGAAATAAAGGTAACAAACACATCCGCGGAAACAATTGAGCTTGTGAATATAAAGGTTGATGTTAGTGACTCTTTGGCATTAATAAGGGGGCTTGAAACCAGGGGTTATGAAACAGAGGCCTTAAGGGCCATTCTCCCAAACGAAGAAAGAAGCATGAGTATTATTATAAAGCCGCTTAACAAGCTCAGAAAAAAAGAGGAAAAAAATCTAATAACGGTTTACTACGGAACCGATAGATACACACATTTCACAGGCACGTATGTGGAGGTTATAGAAAGCCCTCTTGAAGTAAAGGCATATCTAAAGAAACCCACTATGAACAAAGGCGAGGAAAATTACGTTGAGGTAGAAATAAAGAATAAATCTGGTGAACAGATAAAGGGTGTTGAAATTTCACTGTTAACGCCAACCAATTTCGATGTGAAAGAAAAGGACTATAATATAGTGTACCTAAATCCAGGCGATTCTTTTAAGAAGAGCTTCTATTTTAGTCCAGCCCCGACAGTTGTTGGAACACAATATGTTGCTTTGAGGATTGAATTTGAGGATGCTCGCGGCAAGCATATATTGGAAAAGAATTTTACAGTGGAGATTCAGGATAAAGCAATTGGCGCATCAATACTTTTAGCAATAATAATCGCATTGATTCTAGTCTATCTAATGACAAAAAAACAAAAAAAGGCTCAGCAGTAAAGCTCAACAATATCGCGATTTTGGACAACATACTCTTTAGCCACTTTTTGGCCTGGGAACTTTGTGCTCCCCCATACGCGAGCGTATTTTAAGCCCTTATAAAAGTCCCGGTGAAGAGCTTTAGCAACATCTTCTATTGTTGAGCCTGCAGGCAAAGCCATTGGTTTTTCAGCTGGTTTCCCGCCAGGCTTCTTGGTAAAAATGAGCACCACATTAAGCAGTTTGAATAGAGCCTCTTTAAGCTTCTTCTTTTCTTCTTCATCAAGCTTTTTAATAACAATTGCTTTCATCTTTTTACTTATCTCTTCAGGAATGTTGGCGTTACCAAACTTATCAACGATTATCGCTAAAGCCTTTTTATACACAAGCCGTTTATTGAGTGCCCTATCAATCTTCTTATAGTCAGCAGGCTCTGAGATTATAACACTAATGTTATGCAAACCCTGTTTTTTAAGGTAGTTTTCCAAATCTTTTTTTGGCATCTGCAGGTATCTCTCGCCTACAATCGCCAAGCCCTGAAACTCTGATTTCTTTATCACAATCTTTGGTTTGCGCTCATTTAGCAATATATCTGCTTTTATTAGCTCTTTCATAAGTACATTGAATTCGTAGAGCGCATTGTTTGCATCTAACACCAAAGCAACAGCATCAGCGTTTCTTATTAAACCCAAAAGTTCTGTGCCGCGAGCCTTCCCTTGGCTGCTTCCCTCAATAAGTGCTGGAATTTCTACAAGCTGGATCTGAGCTTTGTTATATTCCATCATCCCTATTGCTGGTTCCTTCGTTGTGAAGGGATAGCTTGCAACCTCCACATCGGCATTGGTTAATGCTTTAAGCAAGGTACTCTTCCCAGAGTTTGGCATTCCTACAAGAACTATCTGCCCAATGCCTTCTTTTCTTATACCAAGCGCCCTGCCGGTTGCTTTCTTTCTTTGCTCCTCTTGCTTCTCAATTTTCTCTCTGAGTGCACGAATCTTCCTGCTTATCTCTGCTCTTAAATTTTCTGCACCTTTATGGTCTGGCGCATACCTCTGCATCTCGAGCAAAGCGGCAAGCTTCTCTTCCAAGGTCTTAGCGTCTTCATACTTCTTTTGCGCCAAAGCAAATTCAATAGAAACATTAGTAGGCATATAGAACTGCTTATAAAAAAGTGTTAAAAAGAATTTGAATTTTGAATACTACCTTGGCCTTCTATGACGCCTTGAACGAGCTCGCTGCCACGCATCAACAAGCCTATTTAAAGTCCTTTTTGGCAGTTCACCGGTTGAGCTTGTACTAATTTGTGTTCCATTCGCAAGCATTCTTTTTGTTAACCTAGCTTCTGCGCGCAAAGATTCTCTTAGCACATCTTTTGCATCTGCTGGACGAAAGGGCAGCCCCATAGCAACCGCCTTTAAAAGAGCGTGATCACCCTTAAAAAATCCAGCCATTTGAATCAATTCTTTTTGACCTAAGCGCGTAATGTGCTGCAAAGGCATTAGCTCCCAAGGAATCTTCAACTTTTGTGTAGAGCGAACCCTTTTTGGAAGTGACCTAATAAGCTCAGCTAGCCTGTCCAATGGATGAACATTATTAACAATTCTCCTGCAATCAATAACCTCAATACCCTTAATCTCTGGCAGTTCAACCTTGGCGCTGTGGAATTGATAATAATGGAAATTTGTCACTATAAGCTGTGCAGACGGGTTTATTTTATTAACGACACGGAGAAAATCAAAGGGAGGAATATCAGGAGGTTTGCCCTTTACAATTTGACCCACTGTAATGTCGCAAATCACTGCATCATAAGATTTGTTGCGAACAAGCTCAATCGCATCAGAGCTTCTACTGCAAACGTCTATCGCTAACCTGCCAGAAAACTCTTTTTTAAGTCTTTGCTTAAACCTTTCAAAACCCAGAGGAGTAACACCAACAAAAAGAACTCTGATTTCTTTTCTTCGCTTCACGATAATACCTCACACAAATAAAACACACCAATAAAAGAAATGCATAACTCAAATAAAAATTTGCTTCCTGGCATAAATTCCCAATTAGCAAACTACTTAGCTACTAACTACTTTGCCTATTTTAGGCTTGCTAATATTTCTGCTAAAAGCTTTGCTGCTAAGGCAGTTGTTAAATCGTTTTTATCTCGTTTAGGATTAACCTCAACAATATCAAGGCCAATCAATTTTAGTTTTGCAAGCTTTTTTGCAAGAGAACATAGCTGCAAAGGAGTCAGGCCAAAAGCAACAGGGTCCGAGACGCCGGGAGCAAGCGCCGGGTCTATAACATCGATATCGATGCTTAAATAAACATTCTTGCAAACGCGCTCCTTTATCATGGAAAAAACTTTTGCAACACTAAGTTCTTCCAATTTGCTTGCTGGCACTAAAAGAAGTCTATTTTTCTTTGCGCTTTTTAGTTCTTCTTCGCGAAAAGCCCTGAAGCCTATGCAAGCGCTTTTACTGAGCTTCAACTGTTTTAACTTTGAAGCATCACTGAGCACAGAACCATAAAAGCTTCCTTCGCTAGCAACCATATCAAGATGGGCATCAAAGTACACAATAGAGAATCTTTTATGAGCGCTTGCTAAACCTTTGAGCGCATTGAGCGTGCAACTATGGTCACCGCCAAGCATCACTGGCAACTTATGCAAACCAACGATTCTGGCAACAAATTCAGTTACTTCATCCTTAAACACATTACCAATATCATACAACTTTTTCTTTATGGGTCCGCTCTCCGGATGCAAAACAAAGCGCTTTCCGGTTAATGTTGAACCAGAATAATATTTCAGCGAAGCGGCTCTTATCGCTTGCGGAGCCTTTTCAGAGCCAGCATAGAGGGATTCTTCGCTACTTGCAACACCAAACAGAACAGCTTCAGCATCATTCAGCGAACTGCAATTCTGCCAAGCGATTTTCATCTTTTCATCTCGGAAAAATTATTGGGCTCTGTTTCATAATACTTTGGATTTATAAATTTGGCTAAAGCGAGCAACACAGCCTGCTCAAATACTTTGCTACGAACTACCAAACAATTGGTTAGTATTCCAACAGCGCCCTGTTTCTTTTTCGTATCGTTTTCCCCAATAAGTTCGTCCATAACTGGACCTAATTCTCTGCCTTTACGTATCTCTTTAGCTACCTTTTCAGGCAATTCAATCTTTGATGTGCAGGCCAAGCCGAGCTTTCCGTTTTTATCAACGACTGCCACCCAGCCGCACAAAAACATGCCGTGCTTGGTTTCAACAACCGTGCCTTCAAGCCCAAAGCCAAAATCCGCATCTAACTTTTCCAAAGCACTCTTTGCTCTATTTATTGCTCCGCGAATCGCTTCTTCATCACCTTTGGGCTGGTAGCTAACACCTGATTTAGCATAAATACCTTGCACCTTCGCATTATGCCAAAGCTTTTGGATGGCGGAGCGCACAGCTTCGATTTTCACAGGATTTGTGGTACCAACAGCGATAAGCATATTAGGCAAAAAACTGCAAAAAATATAAAACCTTTTTTAAGTGCTGAATGCTTAAGAATAGTGCATGATTAGAGAATTTCCTTTGCAGTAGCGCATCTCAGTGCAAGCATTACTAAAACCGCTAAGCTCAAATACACTCGGCATTAAATCGTAAGCAGTACCATCTATAAGAAAAATATTTTCATCGCTAACAAAAATAAAAGGAATTTGCTTAGCGAAAACTGTTTCGCTATACGGCTTGCTTGCATGATGGCCGTTGCATTGTAAGCAATCAAAAGCCATTCCATGATCTGCGGTAATGAAGAAAAGGACATTTGAATCTGCAAGCTTCTTGACCAGCGGTTTTAAGTAACTGTCCAAGCCCTCAATACAGTTTATATATTCTGAAGCTGAGAGATTGTGAGCGCATTTATCAGTGCCTTTGGCGTTTGAGAAAAGGAAAAATTCCTTTTCAGGAAAACGCCCTTGCAGGAACTTTATGAGCTTATAATCAGTATCAATTATAAACGCTGAGTATAGAACAAAGAAATTAACATCGCGCTCTTGAAGCTTATAATTTGCAGCATTCTTGGCTTGCTCCCTGAGGAAGCTTGCAACCTCTTTTGCTTCTTCGCTGCTGCTGTTGAGCTGCACTCTAAAATCAAACAAGTCATTATCATAGAGCACAACATCAAACTCGTTACGAGCTTCTTTGAAATCGCCTGCTTCGCTAACCATTATGCATAAATAACCCTTGCTTCTATAAAAATCGCAGACGCTTGCAATGCCAAAATCATCAACGCATTCCTTTATAGAATCCCATTGCCTGCCACAATCGCCAGCTATATAATAGAGACTATGCGCTGCTGTAGTTTTTGTAAATGGTTGCTCCAAAACAGCACTTTTGCTGTAAAAGCGCTCTATACTTTTCAATCTTGCTTTTTTTAGAAAAACACCATCAAGCATTATTTGGTGCTCACTTAAATTTTCCAAATAGCTTGCTCCAACACCGTCAAGCACTAAAATAAAAACACTTTTAGGTTCTTCTGATACGGGTTTCTGTAAAAATAGGCTGGTAAAAAATAATAAAAGCAAAGCGAGTGAAAGCAACGCTCCAAATAAAAGAAATTTATTGTTTTTAAGGCGCATATTTAAAAAAAGGCTATTGAACATTTTAAATTCTTTCTAAATCCCCCTAAAAGAAGAAATAATGGCTATTCAACAACCTTTAAATGCTTTACCAAATCAATTAAATAGTAATTTCCACTATATTTTTTAGCTATATAAAGGGGTTTGTATGTTAACAGCAATACTTGCAACAGTTGTGTTCGGCCTGGCCATAGCAAATATAGTGCTTTCTTTGAAAGGAGGAGAAACCGCAAGCAGCATTATAAAAGAGAATAAACCAGCAGAACAGAAAAACGGCAGCTTAAATTCGGTTGTGCTTTTTGGCAATAATAATGGCGCAAGCGAATTAGCCAAAATAAAGAGAGAGCTTGCACTTATAAGAAATGATTTGCAAAAAAATCATTCAAGGGTTGATTTTGCATTCAAGAAGATCCATCAGATAGAAAATGCGCTTGGCAAAAACAATATGGGCAATCTCGCATACAGCAATCTTGCAGACAAAGTAGCAAAGCTTGAGGATTTCAAAAGAGAAGCACTTATAGAGATAGAGGCAATAAAGCAACATTTACAGCTTCCAACCAAAAAAAAGGAAAGCTTTAATAAAGATATAGAAGAAAAGATTCACAGGTTAGTTTTCAGGTCTAGAGAACTTCTAAAGTAACCTGCTTTTCCATGTTTTTCTTTGGTTTTTATTGGGGGATTTCTCGCGAGCTGATTTGGCCAAAACGCTCGCTGCACCAATAACAGGACACTTATCATCGCCACCGACAATAAATTCTGCATCGCAGCCTTTTAAGGGAGAACCATCTACACGAACCTTAAAGGTTTTTCCAGGGATTTTAAAGAGTTCTGGTGCAATATTGATAAATCTCTTTTGCAGCTCGTTCATCGTTAGGCCAGCTCGCCTTGCTTCATCAATGAACTCCGGAGAAAACGAAACAGTAACACTCGCTAATGAATTTTCTTCAACTATTTTTGTCTTTTCTTCAAGCTTCTTTATCTTCTTGCTGTCCCTGAGTTCGCGCATCTTGTTTTTGTCTGCAAGCACAGCAGCAATAGTAAAATTGCCAAAATGCTCGCCCCTGCCAGCTTCATCAATACCAAGAATAAGCTCTTTTTTGCTAAGCATCTTTTTCAAAATTTCATTAGCAACTTTTTTGCACTGCTTACCTTGAACAACGAGCTTGCCAGTTTTATAAAGAGTTACTGTACAGCCAGCGATAAGCCAACGCTTCTCCTCAAAGGGAGCCGAAACCTTTTTTTTAGAATATTGAGAAAGAACCTTTATTATTTTTCCCTTTTCCTCTTGCGAAAAATTGAGCACTACTGGTTTTACAGCAGCAGATTTATTTTGCAACTACTTCACTCCCTTTTTCAACAATAAGCTGTTTTACGCGCATTGTTTTTTCTATCTCATTCTTTATTCCTTCAACACTTTTTGGACTTGGATGCAACAGAGTTACTCTTTCCACCTCTTCAGCCAGCGAAATATTCTTTAGCTTCTTCCACTTTCGCAAAGCGGCTATGCATTCCATTGCAATCCTGCCAAGCTTTAATGCTTTTTCATCTTGCCAGCTTTTTTCGGCTTTAGGCCAAGCGCTTATATGAATGCTCTTATCCTTTTCGTATTTTCTGAAAAGGAGTTGATAGAGCTCTTCTGTAACAAATGGGATGAAAGGTGCAAAGAGTTTTAGCTGGGTCAAAAGTGCAGTATATAATGTCCATAATGCTGAGTCTTTCTCTTTGCTGGAATAAAGCCTATACTTTATCATCTCAAGATAGTAATCACAAAAAACGTTCCAGAAAAACTGCTCAGCATACATCTTCGCTTTGCTGTATTCATAATGCTCAAATGCTTGCGTGCATTTTTCAATAACTTGGCTCAATTCAGCAAGCAACCATTTATCAACAATATTGAGCTTTCTGGGCTTTTTAGGCTTTTCCTTAATGTGCATTGAAGCAAAGCGCGCTGTGTTCCAAAGCTTTGTTGCATGCCTTATGCCTGCCTGCAGATCCTCTTCTCTGAAGTTTAGGTCTTCGCCGAGCTTTACGCTTGCTGCCCACCAGCGCAATGCATCTGCTGAGTATTTCTCCATCATATCCAAAGGCAGCACTACGTTGCCTCTGCTCTTGCTCATCTTCCTACCATGCCGATCTAAGCCATGCCCAGAAATCATAATATTTTTGAATGGTGGCTTGCCTGTATGGAACAAACCCATCACAATAGTGTTGAAATCCCAGAAGGTAATAATGTCATGAGCATTCGGCCTTAAGCTCATTGGATAAAGCATCTTGAAGCGCTTATGCTTTATGCCTTTATCCCAGCCGGCATTTATCAAAGGGGTTAACGCACTAGTGGCCCAGGTATCCATCACATCCTTTTCTGGCTCAAACTCTGTGCTGCCACACTCACACTTTTTATTGGGTTTGTCTCGCAGCGGGTCAACGGGCAATTGCTCATAATCCGCTAAAATTTCTTTACCACATTTCTTACAATACCACACAGGAAAAGGAACGCCAAAGTAGCGTTGCCTTGAGATGCACCAATCCCACTGCAGGCCGTTAACCCAATTTTCATAGCGAACACGCATATGCTCAGGCCACCACTTTATCTTGCGACCTGCTTTAATGAACTCTTTCTTGAGGTCCAAATATTTAATAAACCACTGCTTTGTGAGTAAGAATTCTATTTCGGTATCGCAACGTTCATGCACATTTACAGTATGCTTTATTGGAACCTGCTTCACAAGAAGCCCTCTTTCCTTCAAATCATTTATTATTGCTTCTCTAGCTTCTTTAACACTAAGCCCTTTATATTTACCAGCAAGTTCATTCATAGTGCCATCCCTAGCGATACTTATTTTAGGCTCAAAATTGTATGCGTAGAACCAATCAACATCGGTTAAATCACCAAAGGTGCAGAACATAACTATGCCTGTACCTTTATTTGGATCTGCTCGCCTATCAGCAATTATCGGAACATAGAAATCAAATAAAGGCACTTTAGCTTTCTTCCCGACAAGGTGCTTATAACGCTTATCCTCAGGATGCACAAAAATAGCGCAGCAGCTTGCAAGCAGTTCTGGACGCGTAGTAGCAATCTCAATCTTATTACCATCTTCAAGTTCAAAGAGTATATAATTGAATGTTGATTTAAGCTCTTTATCTTTAAGCTCTACCTGGGCAATAGCGGTTTCGCACTTCGGGCACCAAATAGTGGGGGCAAGCTTTCTATATACGCGACCTTTCTTATAGAGTTTGAGAAAAGATGCTTGCGATATTCTCTGCACACGAGGTTCTATCGTTCTATATACCTCGCTCCAATCGCAGGAAACGCCCATACGCTTAAATACTCGCTCGTATTCTTGTTCAACTTTGCGCGAGGTTTCTAAGCAAAGCTTAACGAACTCGCTTCTAGGCATGTCTTTAGCTTTTACATTGTGCATTTCCTCAGTAAGCCTTTCAGTAGGCAAGCCATTATTATCATAGCCGAAAGGATAAAAGACATTATAGCCGCGCATCCTTTTGTAACGAGCAATAAACTCTGCTTGCGAGTATGAAAACGCGTGCCCTATATGCAGTTTTCCGCTTATTGTTGGTGGAGGCGTATCTATACTATAGACTGGCTTTTTCGAATTGGGCTGAAATTTATAGATTTTTTCGCGAGCCCAAAGGTCATTTATTCGCTCCTCTAGCTCCTTGAAGTTTGGCCTCTTTGGAAACTCCATTTACATCAGCTCTAATAAAACTGCCAAAAAACTAATTTAAACCTTATATAAAGAGCGAAATGCATAAACACAATTTAAAAACCTTTTCTGAGAAGATTATTCCAATGCAAAGCGAATGGGAAAATTATAACCGCGAGCGATTTCTCAGGGCATTGAAGAGGAAAGGCATTAGCGTTCATATTATAACGCACCCACTAATCCTTGAAGAGCTCACAAGGTTGAGGGATAAAAGAACGAAGCGCTTTGAGTTTAGGCAAGCATTGCGCAGAATGGGTGAGCTGCTTACTTATGAATTGCTACGCGGGGCAAAAGTAGCTAAGCAAAAAGTGCAGACTCCGCTTGGAAAAGCCTATGGGTTTAAGCTAAAAGACGACTTTATAGTGGTGCCTGTTCTCAGAGCAGGCTTGCCTATCGCAGAAGGCTTCAATGCGATGATAAAAAGTGTTGAAATTGCTTTTGTTTCTTGCTGGCGTGAAAAGGATTTAAGTGTTGTTGTTGAATACGCAAAGGTGCCACAGATAGATGGGAAGCATGTAATAATAATTGACCCGATGCTCGCTACAGGCCACAGCTTATATGCAGTGTATGAAGCATTAAGGCCCTATGGAAAAGCAAAAAGCTGGAAGGTGTTAGCAGTAATAGCAAGCCCTGTTGGCTTAAAGGAGATAAGCAAAGTATTCCCAAAAGGCACCGAGGTTTTTATATGTGCTTTAGATGATGAAGTGACGAAAAAGGGTTTTATAGGCCCAGGGTTAAATTCACATGGCTATATTGTTCCTGGCCTAGGTGATGCAGGCGACAGAGCTTACGGAGAACCAGTTAAATCAAGGCCTTAAACTCCAATCTTAAAATATCCCGAAAATCTGACTAAAAAGCATCAAATCTAATACTACAAGAATTATAATAAGCAATATCGCAAAGAAGTTTTTTAGTTTTGTATTGGTGTATTCGCCCATTATCTCTTTATTATTGCATAGCAAAAGAAGAATTAAAGCTAAAAACGGTGTCAGAAAACCATCAAGTATTTGGGTGTAAAAAAGGAAATGCATAGGGTTTATAGGGAAGAACGCAAGCATAGCACCAACAAAAAGCGACAGTATGAAAACAAAGTAAAAGCCCTTCGCTGAAAAGAATTTTTTGTTTAAGCCCTCGCGCCAGCCAAATGTTTCGGAAACCGTGTAAGCGGTCGAACCAGCCAAAACAGGCAAGGCTAAAAACCCTGAAACAAGTATCCCTATGCTGAAGAGGATATAAGCTAAATCCCCTGCTAACGGATGTAATGCCAGCGCTGCCTGCTCAGCAGTATCAACATTTATTCCTGCAACGAATAGAGTTGAACCAGCTGCAATTATAATGAAAGCAGCAATGATATTGGACCACGCCATACCCAAAGCAGTATCAAGCTCCAAATCTTTTGGCCTTAAGATTGTTTTGTGTTCCTCCAACTCATCAGAAGCTTGCCAGAAGAGCATATATGGCGAGATCGTTGTACCAATTATCCCAATTGCAGTCATAAAGAACAGCATAGAATGTTTATAGGTCGGAATCAGCCCCCCAGCAACCTCGACCCAATTTGGATTTGCAAGGAATGATGAAAGGATATATACGAAAAGCAATGCGGTTAGCGCAAGCAGAACTTTTCTTATAGTTCTGTACTTTTTGAAAAGAACCAAGTAGCCTATCAATGCAGCAACTGGGATCACAAACAAGCTCCAGTGCAATCCAGTAAGCAGGCCAAGTACAGCAGCAACCCCAGCAATATCTGCGCCAATCGTGGCTATATTTACTATCGCTAAGCCAGTCATGACAAGCATTGCTGTTCTCTTTCCGTAATGCTCTTTTATTATTGATGCCAATCCTTTACGCTTTACCAATGCAACGCGAGCAGCCATCTCCTGAATAACAATCATTAAAGGCGTGCATAATACAAGAACCCAAAGCAATGCATAGCCGAAAAGAGCGCCAGCAGTTGTATAAGTAATTATGCCGGCTGGATCATTATCTGCGCCGCCGGTTATAACTCCCGGACCAATCTCTCTTTCAATATGCTTTACTTCTTTCTTCAAGTGTTTAACCTGTTTCTCTATCTTCTTCACTTCTTTAACAGGCACACTTTTCTTTTTCATTGCAATTAATAGGGTTCTTCTATTTAATAATTTTTTTCATTATAACATTAAAAAACTTAAAAACAAGAAATTATTAATAAAATAGGGTTATAATGATGCGAGCAAAAAGATGGCAGTTAACAAGAAAGCGGCTAAAAGAAAGAGAGTCTGAGAAAAAAGCACGGAGCTGGAAAATTTTAAATGAGCGAAGATTGTACGAAAAAGAAAGCCACCGGGGGTGGCAGTGGCTAGAAGGAGATCAGCTAATAGCGCCTGTTAGCAAGGACCTTTCCAGAATTGTTGGAATAAAAAAAGGTTCTAGTGTATTCTTTTTCGCTGGATGCTATGGCAGCTGGGCAGAGGCCTTAGCAAGAGATGGGATAAAAGTTACTTATTCAGATGTTTCTGCGAATATGGTTCAAGGAGTAAAGGGGCGCGCCAAAGAAGTTATTGCGAGATATAGAGTTTTTGAAGCTTCGCAATGGCCGAGAAGGCCGGAGAAATATGATTGGAGCGTTTCTTTCGAGCCAATTCCTATAAAGAGCACTGGACTTCCTTTAGCATTAATGCGTTCATTGCTAAACAAAAAAGGAGCAAAACTTATTTACTCAACACTCTTTATAGGCGACTCGAGGATTGCGTTTAATCTTGCAAAAAGAATCGCAGAGCTTTATGGCGCATCCTGCCGGGTAAAAAGAGCCAGAGTAAGAGATTTTAGAAATGGACAAAAAAGAGGAATAAGGATCATTACATTAAAAACAAATGAAAGAGCACGAAGAAAAGCATGGGTAGATGTGCAGGTGCTGAAAGCGGTTAGGTCAAAAAGAAAAGAGCGCGGAGAACGAAAGCTTACTTTCGAAGAACTTTTGCAAAGCGAAAGAATAAAACGGCTTGGAATTTCAGAAGAGGAACTTGTGGAAAGCCTCAATAGACTTGAAGCGCTTATAAGCAGCAGCAAACTTGAGA
Organism: Candidatus Iainarchaeum sp.; assembly: GCA_021163505.1. Lineage (GTDB taxonomy): Archaea > Iainarchaeota > Iainarchaeia > Iainarchaeales > DTGL01 > DTGL01. The sequence continues at coordinate 35,290 of JAGGVE010000028.1, forward strand.
AACATTTCTTGGCGGAAGTGAAATCAGAAAAATAGCTTTTTAATGATTAACCACAATAATTAAATTGGTCGAGAGCTATGCTGTGGCTGCTTTTCTCTTTGATAATAACCCTTGTTCTGTTATTCCTATCCGGAATCAGGGTAATAAATCAGTACGAAAGAGGGGTAAAATTTCGTCTGGGGCGTTTTGTGGGCATACTAGAACCGGGTTTTAGATGGATTGTTCCAATAATAGAGAGGATCGAAAAAGTAGATATAAGGGTTATTACAGTGGACATCCCTTCGCAAGAGGTTATGACAAAAGATAATGTTCCAATAAGAGTAAACGGCGTTGTATTCTTTCGGGTATTGGAGGCAGAAAAATCAGTTTTGGAAGTAGAAGATTATAGGTATGCGGTAGCACAGCTTTCCCAATCTGCTTTGAGAGACATGTGCGGGAAAGCAGAATTAGATACTGTTTTGGCAAAGAGGGAAGAAATAGGAAATAAAATAAAAGAAATTGTGGACAAAGAAACAGACCCCTGGGGAATAAAAATTACAGATGTAAAAATAAAAGATATTGAGTTACCAGAAAATATGAAAAGAGCGATGGCACACCAAGCTGAAGCTGAACGTGATCGTAGAGCACGTGTTATTTTGGCTGAAGCGGAGAAGCAAGCAGCACAAAAACTGCTTGAGGCAGGCAAAATAATCGATAAATCACCCTCTGCTCTAAAGTTGAGGTTGTATCAGACACTTTCAGATATCGCAGCTGAAAAGAATTCAACAATAGTGTTTCCGTTCCCTGAAGAAATGTTGGAAATGTTTAAAAGATTTAAAAAGAAGTGACAAAGCTAAGAAAAGCGTTCTTTTATAAACTCTTCAATCTTATTGAATGCTTCTTCTAAAACTTCTATAGGTGGCAGCAGCACTATTCTAAAGTGCTTAGTCTCTGGTTCTTGTCCGAAGCCAGAGCCATGCACTACACAAACGCCTTTTTCCTTAAGCAGGCTCAGAGCAAATTCTTTATCATCTTCTATTGGAAGCTCTATATTTGGAAAAGCATAGAAAGCAGCATTCGGCTTTACACAGCTTAGGCCATCTATTTCCTCAAATCTTTGCATAGCGTAGTCGCGCCTTTCCCTCAGCTTTTTTATTGCTTCCACCAAATGATCTTTTGAACCTTCCAATGCAGGCTTTATTGCATACTGGAATGGGTGTACAGCGCATAAGCGAGCGCGGCCAACTCTAAATATTGCGTCCATTATATCTGAATTTTCCAAAAGAAATTCGTTTGGAGCAATCCAACCCATCCTAAAGCCGGTTGCAAGGAAGTTCTTGCTTAACCCATTTGTAACAAGCACTGGTACATCTTTCGCTAAAGAACCCATGCAGTAATGCTTCTCCGTTTCATCAAGCAAAAGCATATCGTAGATTTCATCTGAAAAAATGATTAGGTTGTGTTCGGCTGCAATGTTTATTATCTCCTTAAGTGTTTTTTTGCTATAATTGGCGCCTGTGGGATTATTTGGATTTATAACCACGATTGCCTTTGTTCTTTCATCTATATTTTTTCTTATGCTCTCAATATCTGGCTGCCAAGCGTTTTCCTCATCCAAGTCATAAAACTTTGCTCCAATATCGAAATAATTCAAAGCGGCTGGATATACTGGGTAAGAGGGCCTTGGAATCAAAATATTATCGCAAGCGTTAGCAATACAGCTCATCGCAAACCATATCAACTCAGAGCAACCGTTGCCAAGCATTATTTGCTCAGAGTCAACTTGCATGCCTTTCTTTTTGAAGTCGTTTGCGATTGCTTCTCTTGCCTCGGCAATGCCTTCGCTTGGCGCATAGCTTTCGCTCTTCTTCTTATTTTTAAAAACAGCTTCCCATAAATGCTTTGGCGTACGAAAATCGTACTTTAATGGGTCGCCAATATTCAGATAAAGAATCTTTCTGCCCTGCTTTTCAAGCTTTGTAGCTTCAACAACAATATCGCGAATAGCATAGCTTACCCTTTTACTTCGCTCAGTAGCTTTCCAGAACATAGTATTGCAACATTAAGTATAGAAGAATTTAAATTTTTATTTTAACGTGGTCTTCTTTGCGGCTTTTTCCTCAGTGGTTTTTT
>JAGGVE010000021.1 GCA_021163505.1 Candidatus Iainarchaeum sp.
AGCCAGAAACCCAGGCGTAAATAATGTAGCTTGAGCCGGCAACAACTAAGAGAAAAACAACAATAACGATTAGGGGAGCAACTCCTTTTGAATTGAACATAAGAATCATTATAAATAATAAAACGGTTATTTAAAAAACTAACCATTACTGGTTCTATTTTGAAAATTGTTGGGGAAATTTATTGAGTGGGGCAGTATAGTATCACTGAGGTGATACACACGAACTGCCCCATATGTAAAATGCGTGCAGGTTATTAAATATGGTGGTTATAGGAGCAGAGAGACTTATAGGCACAGGTACAAATGCAAGCGTTGCGGAAGAACCTTTATAGTGGATTATGGTTACAAATGGCTGCACTATAGACCGGCTAAGGTTAGAGCAGCATTGGAGCTGTATGCAAAGGACCTAACACTAGAGAAATAGCAACATTTATCGGTTGCTCAGCAAGCGACAGGTTCTCATACTCATTTTTAAATAAAAAGTTACGCTCGCTGGAGTTATGTAATACAACATGGCTGGTTCAAGCTGATAGCCATTTAAATCCAATTGTCTATACATTTTTTATCATCCTCCTGGGGGTAAGCTCTTTTGCTGGAGTCGGATAGCTTGCAGCGGCTTGCCCTTATAAAATGCAATTCGTAAAAATAGAAATAACTATTTTTATGTCAAATAACTTGACAGCAGCCTAACAGCGAAATGATTAAATATGGGGAAATACTATTAATACTTACCAAAATTGCGTATGAGGTGAAACATTTATGACTAAAATTGATTACAAAGGGCAAGCATTTTCAACATTCCAACTCTTAATAGCTGCTATTGTGGCCATAGTTATTCTAACCATTTTACTAGGCATTTTAGGACTTTTGCCATTTCCTTTTTTCCAAGAAGATCCTATAAAAGCTGCAAGGGACTCTCTAACTAATGCATATTCCCAAAGAGCCACACTTATTAACACTGGGCCCGTGACCTTTGATCCCGGAAAGATAATGTTAGCTCGATCAATAGTTGTGGACAACGATGTTGGCATAGATGAAAAACAGCTGTGTTTGAGTTTGGGGGATTTTTCCCAAGATACAGAAGCATGGAGCAGCAATTCTGATGGAAGTCGTATAGCGTATAAAGGCAGCGTTCCAAAGAAAGTTAAACTATCATTATTGTGCGATGTTGGCGAATCTCTAAAAGACACCTTGGGTGAATATGGCGAAGAAGGTGGTGTAAGCTCAAGCTGGGTGGACAATTGCCCGTGCGTTACAAATACGCCAAAGGAAATATGCTGCGTTATTGCTCTTCGATATAATACCAGTTAGATATGATTTCCTCTCCGATTATCAATATGGTGGCGTTCAGCACCTTTTAAAAAGCAATGCGCACCATAAATTTTATTGCTACTTTTGCTTTTTTGAGGTGAAATTATGGCTTTTAAAGATGGGGATATAGTGAAGGTGCATTATACTGCATTCCAAGATAATGAAGTAGTTGAAACAACTAAAGAGGAAGTGGCTATTAAAGAAGGGATATTTGACGAAAAGCGCAAGTACCAGGCAGCTATAGCTGTAGTTGGCGAGCGCAATTTCTTTGAAAAAGTTGATAATGAGCTAAAGAATATGAGTGTTGGCGAAAAAAAGCGCATAAAGCTTGAGCCGAAGGAAGCATTTGGCGAGCGCAACGATGAATTGGTAAGAGTTGTTGCTCTGAAGGAATTCAAAAAGCGCAACATTACACCATTTCCCGGCTTGGTGGTAGATCTAAACGGTTTAAAGGGACGCGTGCAGAGCGTTAGTGGTGGCAGAGTTAGAGTAGATTTTAATCACCCGCTTGCAGGCAAGGAAATAGAGTTCGAGCTTGAAGTGATTGAAAAAATTGAGGGTGATGAAAACAAAACAAAAGCGTTAATAGAAAAATTCTTTTCCTTTGCAAAGGATGATATAAAGTTTGAGTTTAAGGAAAACGCACTTGTAGTGGAAGCCCCAGCACATAAGCTTGTTGGCGTGGAAGGCTTGAAGAGAGCGTTTGCAAAAGCAGCTCTGAAGAGCACAAAGGCAAAGGAAGTCAAGTTTGTGGAGAGCTTTACAGAGGAGCTCCTAAAAGAGACAGAAGCCAAGGAAGAAAGCGAGCAGGAAGGAAGCGAAGAACAAAAATAAGCAATAGTAACGCTATACAAATGCAAAAGAGCGGGCAAGAATAGCCTTTTAAATATTGTGCTGAAGAAAGATTAGTATAAGCCTTCTTTTTCTGTTGGTGATCTATTTGGTAAAAGGGAATGAGATTAAAACCGGAACAACCACAGTAGGATTAATAGCGAAAGATGCTGTTGTGCTTGCAGCAGATATGAAAGCCACTTTAGGCAATTTGAGTTATGAGACTGAAGCTAAAAAAATATACAAAATAACCGATAGAATAGCTTTAACAAACGCGGGCAGCGTAGGGGATTCGCTCGCAATAATAAGGTTTCTTAGAGCGCATGCAAAGCTCTATGAAACAGAGCGTAATACATATATAACGCCAAAGGCGCTAGCAACCCTGCTTTCAAACGTGCTGAACGCAAACCGCTTTTTCCCGTATGTTGCGCAGTTTATCATTGGCGGTGTAGTAGATAAGCCAACTCTCTTCGAAGTAACACCATATGGGGACCTTATAGAGCGCAATAAGTTTGCTATCTCAGGCTCAGGAACGCAGCTAGCGTTAGCTATTCTGGACAGCGAATATCGAAGCAATATGAGCGAAAACGAAGCAGTTGAGTTAGCGGTAAAGGCGATAGATGCGAGCAGAAAGCGCGATATCTACACTGGCGGAAAATCAATAAAAGTCACAGTGATAAGCGCAAAGGGTGTAAAGGAAATAAGCGAAAAAGAAGTTGAAAAATATTTGAAAAAGATTGAAAAGAAGAAATGAAACTTGGAAAATTTTTAGTTTTTATTTTCATCAATGATCGGGCGTTTTTTGGGGTAGGCTCTAAACAGTGGTAATATGGAAAGGATAGAGGAAATAAAAGCACGTATAAAAGAAGTACTGCCCGCTGAAGCAGAGGTAACAAAGATAGAATTTGAAGGCCCTGAGATAGCGCTCTACACAAAAAACCCAAGGGCATTTTTTGAAAACGAGGATTTGGTGGCTCGTGTAGCCTCAGAGCTAAAGAAGCGCATAAATATACGAACTGATAAAAGCTTACTAAAAGACCCTGCTGAAGCCAAAGAGAAGATACTGGAGATTGTGCCCAAAGAAGCGGACATAAGGGATATAAAGTTTAATGATGGCTTCAGTGAGGTTGTCATAGAAGCATTGAAGCCTGGCCTAGTTATTGGAAAGGAAGGCTCAACTTCAAAGGCGATAATACTCGAAACTGGCTGGACGCCAAAGATCAATAGAGCGCCAACATCAAAGTCGGATATATTGCGAGGAATAAGGCATCACCTGCATAAATATCATAAGGAAAGGAAAGAGATTTTGAAGAATGTTGCAAAGCGTATTTATAGGGAGGCAAACATAAACAACAATTATTGGGTACGCGTTGTCTTCTTGGGTGGTTTTAGAGAGGTTGGAAGAAGCTGTATTTTGCTTGAAACGAACGAAACGAGAATATTGTTGGATTGCGGCATAAATGTGGCTTCAAATAGGGAACCATACCCCTATCTTGATGCCCTGCATTTTCCGATGGATGAAATAGATGCAGTGATTATTACACATGCTCATTTAGATCACTCTGGATTTGTGCCATATCTCTTTAGGCATGGTTATAAAGGGCCTGTATATTGTACAGAGCCTACTCGTGACCTAATGGTGTTGCTTCAATTTGATTATATAGATGTGCTCGTTAAGGAAGGCAAGGAGCCCCCGTACACAGAGCAAGATGTAAAGCACATGGTGAAGCATTGCATACCCAGAGACTATAATGAAGTAACGGATATAGCGCCGGATGTGAGGTTAACGCTGCACAACGCTGCGCATATCCTCGGGTCAGCATCAGTGCATTTGCATATAGGGCAAGGCGACCACAACCTGCTCTATTCAGGAGATATAAAGTATGGATTTACAAGGCTTTTTGATAATGTTGATACCAGATACCCGAGACTGGAAACACTTATTGTTGAGAGCACATATGGTGGCAAGCAGGATATACAGCCAAATAGGCAAAGAGCTGAACAAATGCTGCTCGAAATCATAAATGAAACGATTCAGAGAGGAGGCAATGTACTTATTCCTGTGTTTGCGGTTGGAAGAGGTCAGGAAATAATGCTTGTATTGGAAAATTTCTACAGGCGCGGCGAATTCAATAGTAAATGTTATATAGACGGTATGACCGCTGAGGCAAGCGCCATACATACCGCTTACCCAGAACACTTGCGTGAGAGCGTGCGCAGGCGTATCCTGCAGAACGATTCGCCTTTCACCTCGGAGATGTTTGAGATTGTAAAGGAAAATGAAAGGCAAGAGATAATAAATAACGGTGGCTCGGTAATAATAGCAAGTAGCGGCATGCTTACTGGAGGCCCATCTGTTGAGTATCTAAAAGCGCTTGCAGAGGATGAGAAAAACGCATTGGTGTTTGTAGGTTATCAGGGCGAAGGCTCGCTAGGCAGGAAAATACAAACAGGTACAAGAACAATCCCTATACTGGCAAAGAACGGAAAAACTAAAGCATTGAAGATAAATATGCGTGTTGAAACCGTTGAGGGATTTTCAGGTCATAGTGACAGGAATCAGCTCATAAACTATGTGAAAAACCTGAGGCCAAGGCCTAAGCGTGCAATAGTGAACCACGGCGAGCAAAGCAAAGCAATAAGCTTTGCTAACTTCATAAGCACGCGATTCAAAATAAGGGCGATTGCACCGCAAAACCTAGATGCTAAAAGGCTAGCATAGCTTGGCTAATTTTTGAAAAAATCTTTTTCTTTTTGAAAAATAATTTTTCTATACATAACCAATTTTTTAACTTGCTGTATGAAGGTTTGTAGAATTAGAGAAAAATAGGCTTATACATAAGGAGAAAAGCCTTATTTTTTGCTTTTTCGCTGAATTAAGAGCAAAAAATCCTTTCTACATAAAAAAAAGCCCAAATTAAGCTTATTCAAGCGAAATATTTTTATATAGGTGTGTTATTTTATTAGTATGGGTTAGGGGGCTTTGGAATGATGCCGGTTAAAAAGCGGGACAATGAGCATTGTAAAAAGATTTATGCTAAGCTTAAGGAAGGTCGCGTGGTTAGCGATGATTGTCCCGCTTTCACCAAATCCGGCCTAATTTTAAGATCACCTCACCGACCCTAACCCTTCTAATTCTGTAAAAATTCAACGCTATGCTCTTGAACCGTGCGTTTTTATTCATTTTCAGGTATAAGATTATTATGAAACTTTTAATTACTGGCTCTCCAGGCACCGGAAAAACTACTATTGCTAAGCAGCTTGCAAAGAGGCTCAGATGCAAGATGATAAATGAAGCTGACTTTGCATTGCAAAAAGGCATAGCAAAATGGGATCATAGCAATGCGGAGCTCGAGATTCCACTGAGGAAGCTCAAGCAAGAGCTGAGCAAAGTGTTGGGCAAAAACAATAACATAATAATTGAGGGACATACGCTTTGCGAAATAAAGCTTGATGTTGATGCTGTTGTGCTTTTGCGAGTGCATCCCGAGATACTTCAGGAAAGGCTCGAAAGGAAAGGCTACAACGACATGAAAATAATGGATAATGTTTTTTGCGAGGGAATAGACTATTGTAAGAAGCATGTGTTTAGGAGATATAAGAAAAACAAAATAATAGAGGTAAAAAACGAGAAAGGAATAAGAGAGACTCTTAACACAATTATTAAGGAGCTTAAGGAGCGCGGAATGTATGGCTAAGCATGCGATGCTTGCATTGCTTTTAGCGTTACTTTGCGCAAGCGTTTATGGCTCAGTGGTTTTTGAAAAGAGCCTTGCTGATTTTGGGTATGAAAGCTTTGAGGCTGACGAAGAACAATGCAGGGACTTCTACATAACCTTGCCAAAAGCAGAGGGCTATGCTTTTCTTATTCTAGAGCTCAAATTAAAACCTTCCAACACAGGCAATGCAAAAATAGAAGCGTTCCTGAATGGAAAAAAGATTGCTGCTTTTGGAGCTAGCAAGCTTAAATGCAATAAAGCTTGCATTGCAAGAGTTCCTATAAATAAAGAATTCATAGAGGAAGAAAGCCTGCTCAAAATCTGTTTGAAGCCAAGCAGGAGCATAACCAGAATAAAGATGAGCAACAGCTCAAAGATAGCATACTACAAAATGCCTGTGTTTGAGAAAGAAGATTTTAGGAAATGCGTTGTTGCTGGCAACGGTTGTGTTGAGCGATATGAAGCAGTGATAGGTGAAGATCTTAATGTAAGAATAAGTGTTAGAAATTCTGGCAACGAGGATGCTAACATACTTGTTGAGTCTAAGCGTGGAATTGCAGGGGAACGCAGCACTAAAAAAGAAATCGGCGAAGCGATATTTGAAGCGGTTGCAAAACCCAATGAAACCTTAAGTTTCTATTATACTGTGCGCGTTAAGGAAGCGACGCGTTTCAATTTGCCGCCTTCAGCGCTTTACTATACAGACGCATTCTCTGAGCAAAGAATGCTGCTTTCCAATACAGTAACTATAATTCCAAGGAAAACGCCAGAAGTTAATGCTGCTCTCATAGTGGATTCTATAGAACAGGATGGCAAAGCAAAGGTTAGCGTAGTAGTTTCAAATAGCTCTGGCATAATCTTGAAAAATGTGGAAGTGCGCATTATTTCTGGGAACGCTATTGCAGAACCAGAAAAAGTACTTATTAGTGTTGGGCCAAGAGATACCAACAGAGCAAAATTTTTGCTTTCCAACGCTGAAAACGCTAAGCTAAGCTGCTTAGTTACTATCACGGACTATAATTTTCAAATACACTGCCCAGAAACAACAGTATTTTCAGAGGAAAAAGATAACACTGTACTTATAGTAGCAAGTATATTGCTTGTGCTAATCGCAGTTGGAGTTTTTCTCTATCTAAACTCCCAACCAGAGTAGCTTATACATAATACTCATAAAGAATTGGGATTTCGCAAAACTCTTCTAAAGGTCGGCTTTTCTTTTTTATTCCTTTTCAATTTAGCTACTGCTGCTATCGCTAGCGCCGATAAGGCAAATAGAGCTGCGTAAAACGCAGAGCTATTCTCTGTTTCAGGAAGCGAAGCTAAACCTGCTTTTGCAATAACTATTGCTTTTAGATAGTTCTCTTTTAATAATTCCTCCCTTGCTTGCTTCTTTAAAGTGCTTAGCGCTTTATCGCTTGCACTTTTCTCCAGCAATTGCACATAATAGAGTGCTTCTTCCTTTAGCTTATCTCCAAGTTGTATAACTCTTACATCCAAGGCCCTTAGCATTGAAAGTTTTTCATCGAAACGCTCGGCATTTGCGAGCTCTGCTGCTTCAATAAGTAAATTCTCTGCAAGAAGCGCTTTTAGTTTTTTCCAAAGTGGGTCGTTTGTAAGTTCCGCTTGCTCTGCAAGCTCACTAAGCAAGTGTTGATCAAAGCTTGGCAGGTAGCGAGCGTCAATAAGCTGGGTTTTTGTAACGCTGGCAAGCTGTTTTTCAAGGGAGCTGAGCCTAGAAGCAAAGCTGTTTCTAAACCTTTCAACAAAATCTAACCCTGAAGCGATATTAGCTATGCGTCTTTCCAAACTACTTTCAAAATACGAATTTAAATCAGCCAAAGAATGCTGCAATGTTACTATGTTATTTTTAGCTTCCAAGAGCTCGGCTTCTGAAATTAGCCTGCAAGCATTTTCGTAGCTTTGCATTGCTAATTTCATTAGCTTTGCTGTGTTTGCATCCTTCAACCCTGTTTTAGTAAGTAGTTTTGCAAATGCGTTTGCTTGCTCAATAAGCTGCTCAGCCTGCTCTTTAAGAAGCTTTGCCGTTTTATTCTCTTGTAGATCCGAAAGCACTGCTATTGCATTTTCAATCAGCTCTATCGCTTTTTCCTTATTAGTGCCAAATAATTTCTCTGCTTCAGCAAGCGCTTTCTCTGCGTTGCTAAGTTTTTCTTGTAGGAAAGCCGCTAGCTCAGCCATTCCGAGTTGTTTTGCTTGCTGCATTGTTTCTTTAAGTGTATCTATTCTGCTTTTAAGGGCGCCTTTGAAAAAGTTGTAACGCTCTTTGAATATTAGAATTGTTTCTTTTCTGTTTTTAAGCTCTAAGGCCCTTTTGTAAGTGTCCTGAAGCTTCTCCAGACCTGCTTCAGAGCCAAGCTGTTCTAAATCGCTGAGTAACTCATTAGCTTCGCTAGAAAGCTCATTAGAAGCAAGCAGGTCGCGAAGCAACGCTTTTGTATCTTTAATAAGTTTATTTTTAAATAATGAATAATCGCTAATAGTAAGCTGCAGATAGAAGCGCTTGCGTTCATAAGCACCAAGCTCTTTGATAATTGCTTCAATGCGCTTACCGCTCAATTTAAGGCTTATGTCTTTGCCAAACTCATCATAGGCTTTTGCGTTTTCAACATTGTTTGCTGGCAAAGGCAAAAATATTACAACATCTTTTGCAGCATAAGGAATCTTGCTTTTCACTATGCAGATATAATCTAAAAACGCTTTATTCGAATCCCTTTGTTCATCTATAAGTTCAAGTGAGATTTCAACAGGGTCCAAAATTGCATAGCTAACTGCAAAGCGTTCATTAGGTTCAACTTCATTTAAAAATGCGACTAAATAATCGCCCTGCTTTATTAGAGGAACGCTTTTATTTCTGAAAATCATTGTTGCATAGCCATTCAGATCCTGAAGCAAAAGTTTTAGCTTTGGAATTTTGGCTTGTGAAGCGACCTCATATTGTTCTATTATCTTTGCGACCTCAGAGCTGAGCATTATTTTGCTGTTCCTCTTTTTTAACTCTATTTCCTGAGCGGAAGAAAACTCAATAAGGGTTTTGCCTAAGGGAAGCGAGTAGAGCGAAATAGTAAGATTCTTGCCCCCACACTGTAATGCGCTAACGTTAGGGGTTTTGGTAATAATGTCGCATGAAGAAAACTTCAGAGGAAGCATTACAGTGAACGGTTCAGCAACTTCAAAGAATGGATTTTCAAATGCAAGCAAGTATCTACTCGCAACGCTCTGCTTTGGCTCATCATAGCTAAGCTCGATAAGTGAATCTGGCAGGGAAGTTAAAGAGTAATTGCTGACTATATGCTCAGCCAAGAACCTCTTTGCCTCTTCCTTTGTTTCAAAATAAAGCTTATTGATTTCGTAGCGCAGGGAATTTATTTCTGACAATGCTTTTTCGAGTATAAGGGAATTACCTGTGAAAAATGCGCTTAAACTGTAAAATTTTGTGCCTTCTACATAATCATAATTTTCCATAAACGCGCGCAACATTTTTATTTCGCCAAATTTCTTTTCGAGGTCTGCAATTTCATATTCGTTGCGCAAATGTTCCTGCACCAACAAGAGCAGATTGTTACAATGGTTTTCCAAATCGGAATTTAAATCTGAAAGCGAATTATATTGTTCTATTAGCGCGCTGTCCTTTACAAAGGGCATCAAAGCACTGAGTTTAGCATAGCAACTACTGTTGGAAAGTATAGCTTCATTCTTTTCCTTTAAAAGAGTTCTTTCCTTGGCGAGCGCCTCTTTTTCCACAAGCTTTGCACAGTACAGAAGCTTTGAAGAATCTTTGGCATTTAGAAATGCATCTTTTAGTTGCATGAGTTCAAAAGAGGTTTCAGCATCATATTCGCTAAGCTCAAGAGTTTGGGCTTTTTTGTTACATTTATCGAGCAATGCGTAGAAGCTCTCTTTGAGAATTTTAAGCGAGTTAAGGATTTTATCTGCTTTAAGGTTGAGCTCTTTGAGCTTTTGGGTTCTATGGCCTATTGTGGTCTTGCCGCTAATGTAAGCGTTCTTGATTTGTTGCAGCTCAATACTCAGTAAAACCAGTTCAGGCTTAGCTCTTGCATGAGCGCTGGCCGGTGAGCTAAAATAAAGGGATTTGAAGGAAAATGCAAGCGGCTCATCCAATAGGGCTTGAAGCCTGGCTAAAAAATTTGTATCAGCATACTGAAAAGCATCCTGCTGAAAGAATTCACTAAGCTCAGCTATGCTATCGAGCTTTTTTGAAAGCTCTTGTTCAATTCCATTGAGTTCTTCCTCAAGAAAAGCTCGCTGCAGAGAATCTTGCTTTACGAGCTCTGAGAACTCGCTAGCTAATGAATCTTGTTCAGCAACAACATCTGAAAGCATGCTTAAAAATTCGTTGGGCGGCATCTCCTCCATATAACTTAGCGCTCTATCAAGTGTTTCTGCCTCTTCAATAAAATCTACAAAGTAGCTGAGCGCTTCGCTAAGCACAGGAATAAATATCTCTGTATCATTAGCGGTAAGCTTGCCCATATTGAGCAAACCCAACGAAATAAAAGAAAGAAGTGATTCTCCTAAAGTTTGCTTTTTAATTATGCGAATATCCGCGCCTCTGAATAGTTTGCGTTTTCTCATCTTTTCTGCAAGGGCTCTGCTGTGGGAAGCGTAGTTATTTAAAGCTAGAAGCTCTGCTGTCCTAATTTGCCTTTCATTATCGCTAAGCTTTATGTAAAGTGCATAAAGCGGTTCTTCCTTCATAAGGTTAATGTCTTGTGTCTCTAAATCTATCTTCTCAGAAAGAATAAATGCAAAGCTTACGTTCATTGCGTTATCTGCTTCCTCAAACGCTTTTTCAATATCATAGCGCAAATCGTTTACTTTACTTGTGATGTCATCAAAGCGTTCCTGAGAGCAAAGCTTTTGTATCTCTTTAGAATCTTCAACTACAGCATTGTAGTAAAACCAGGATTTTGCTAAGTGGTTTTGATAGTGGTAAAGCAAACGCTGGCTTTCGAATGGCAGACTCTCTTGAGGAAAATCAAAGAGCTTCTTTTGAACCAACTCAAAGCATCTTTCCTGGCTTTTGCAGCTTGGTATATTTGCTACATCATGAGAAGTTAAGCTCAAGCACTTTTGTCTATAGAATTGAATGCGTTCATTATCTATGCAAGCAGAGAGTAATATGAATAAAATTAAGGCTATAGCTAATGTGCTACGCTCACCAACCAACCCTCTTAGCATTAAGAGATACTTACTAAAAAATGTTTAAAAAAGGCTCGCGAGTGCTTAGCAGCTAGCATACAAAAACATATTGCTCCTTTGTTAGATCAATTACTAAGAACTGCTGTGTACCGAAAGAAAGCTCGCTTAGGATATGTTTCAATTCTTCTAAGCTGAAAATTCTTGCTCGGGAAGAGGTTATCAGTACAGCCAGCTCTGGCTTAGAAAGTAAAAGCTTGGCAATAGCTGATAACATCTCTTCCCTGCTTCCAAATTCAAACTCAAAGAGAACAGCAAGCGCTTCATCATCAAACCAGGCAAGATCCGCGCTGCCTAAAGAAATGTTTTCAAATTGGCATAAATGCATGCGCTTCACTCTGAAGCCCAAATCGTTGCCGAGCATAGCATAATACTGCAAAGTAAGCTCAATCAGGTTCCCCTCGTTAGCAGTAACAAAATCCTGCAACGATTTGAAATCAGTGAGTTCTTTTACTAGGGGGTTTTCTTCTGCGTGCATCTAAAAAGAATACTATGGAAAAGTAAATAAAAGCTACCAACATTAAAGTTTTTAGTGGTTGTATGAAAAGCGAGAAAGGTTTATTTAAAGTGGGCGATGCAAAGCGCTTTATAAGGCTCGCTAGGAAAGCGATTGAGTACTTCAATCTTACCGGCATGCCCTATTCTGAAAAGGTGCCTAAAGAGGAATATATGGAAAAGCGCGGCGTATTTGTAACTCTGCACAGTTTTCCAAATGAGGAGCTCAGGGGCTGCATTGGTGTCCCTTACCCGATAATGCCCCTATGGAAGGCAATAATCGAAGCAGCAATGGGCGCTTGCAGAGATCCTAGATTCAAAGCGGTGAGCAACGAGGAGATGGAAAATATTATTGTAGAGATTTCAATAATGACAAAACCTGAGAAGGTTGATAAAGACAATATAGAAAAGGAGATAGAGATTGGCAAACATGGACTTATAATTAAGAAAGGTTCTAATAGCGGCTTGCTTTTACCACAGGTGCCTGTTGAATACAACTGGAGCTTGGAAACATTTTTGGAACAAACATGCTTAAAAGCAGGGCTTTTCCCAAAAGCTTGGAAAGCTAACGAAACCGAGGTATATAGGTTTGGCGCGCAGATATTTAAAGAGGAAAAACCGAACGGCAAAGTTATTGAAGTAAAGCTCTTAAAGTGCTAGCTTTGCTCAGCTGTTTGCCCAATCTGTTGATGGCATTGCTGCAGCGAGCTATAAAGTTCTTTATTTTCAAGCTCGCACTGATCAAGCCTTTCTTTTATGGTTTGTCCAAGCACGGGCTCTATCGCATAATGCTGAATGAGAGCACCGATAACTAAACCTATAAAGAAAAGAAAGAGCATAACTATGCGAGCAGCATTCCAAAAGCTTTGCTTTTTAGAATTGTTTTCCAATTGATAACACCTCCGAAGGAATTTCAGTAAAAACGATATATTTAAATATAAGAAAAAACTAATAAAGATACGCTATTGCATATAAAGCTTTGCACAGCAATAAAAACACTTAGGCGGAAAAAAAGCATAAAAAATGAGGAAAAAGGGAAAAACGGAATTATGTAGAAGGAGGTTAGGGTAAGGTTTATAAATAGGTTATGCATTTACTTTATAAGGTGAAAGTATGTATAAGTATACTATTGCAAGGCAGCTCGCAACAAAGCGAGTAATAACCAATAGAGGCGAAGAGCTCGGAAAGCTCTCAGATCTACTTGTAAATGAACGTACAGGTGAAATAGAAAAATTACTTGTAGAAGTGGATAGAAATAGCAAGCTTGCAAAGAGGTTAAAGTCCAAGGAGCCGGTAATAGAGATTCCATACTCTGCAGTAACCGCTGTGAGCGATGTATTTATTGTGGACGAGCGTGAAGTTGTGGTTTCATAAAAAGTTTATTTTGATTCTTTTATCTCCACCCTTGCCTTTTTCTTTTTAAAGTCTATTTCTTTAAGCATAACTCTTCCAAAAGGCACATTATACATAACAACCTTTCTGTCCTTCCTTTGCAAGAGTTCGCGCTTTGCAAATTTTAGAGCAGCAGAAATATCGTTGAAATGAATATAAATTAGCTCGCCCTTCTTTTTTAGCTCCGAGGCTGCTTCAAGTGTCTTTTCAAGTGTTTGCTTCTGCTTAGCAAGCGAATGCTCAAGCTCTGCTATTTGCTTTGTTGATTCCCCTTTAGAAGCGGTTTGCAAAACAAGCAGTTCATTTAAAGCTTCATTGACGCTTTTAAAAGTTCTTAGCTCCTTATCGCTAAACGATTTCAGCTTGAACGGCACTAATATCTGCTTGCCTTTGTGCTCTATAAGCACAGGGCTCTCTCTTTCTAAAGATATTTTAGTGTAAAAGCTTTTTGTGGTTGAATAAAGCGATTTGAGCTGCTCTTTGCTCAGCTTTGAAGCCTGCTCGCTTGGCCGAATCTTTGTCAAGAAGCATGCTTCTTCCGCAATAACCGGAGCTATGCCTGCAAGCTTTACCAATGCTGGCACAATTTTAAGCTCCGCTCGCATAAGCTTGCAAAACTTTTCAAAGGAAAGCTCTGCTGGGTTTTCCATCAGTGGCGGCTCCTTATAGGGTAGGCCTCTTTTTATGGTGCGTGAGCTCCATTGCTCTGCTCTTTTAGGCATCATAATGTTGCGCTTATCATCTAGCAGAATTAGATTCCCTTTAGAGAAAAGCTCTGCTACTAAGGTATGCTCGCTGAATTCAAAGAAGAAGACACGCTCAAAATTGAGCTGCTTTATCGCTAGCAACTTTTTCATCTTTAAGTGCTTGTTTAGAAAGCCGCCAAAGCCGGAGCTCTGCTGCTTTGCATGCATTGAATACTGCAAACAAAAAAAAGTATTATTGGTAAAAACAAGGTCGCGTTGTCCTGTTTTTGTAAGCAATCTGAATCTAATCCAATTATTCTCAAGCTCCTGCACTTTTGTAACTAAGCTGTTTTCAAGCTCTTTTAGCTCCTGCAATAAGTATGCGAACGTTATGCTTGGGATCTCGAGCTTTAAAGCCATAATATAAAAAGGATTGAGGCCTTTTTTTAAATGTGTTGAATTTGTTGAATTATTTGTTTGCATTACTAGAAGTCAGGTAGCGCAACATAACCTTCACTAATCTTGGCTTCTTTATAAGTTTTTTAACTATGAGCTTCTTGCTCTTTGCAAGCTCGCCGCTTTGCAGGAGCATTATCTCTTCGCCGGTGAAGGATTCTGCAATTGCATTGAAATCCTTATCGTTTAGCGACTCCACCATATAGCGTATCTGCAGTATGCGCATAAGCCTTTTGCCGTATTTCTCCCACCAGATTCTATTGTACTCATCAAGCACCTTATTGGAAAAATCGTTCTCTTCAAACGCTTTCGCAGCTACGCTAGCACCTATATCTGCTGATTCCATTGCCAAGCCCATTCCGCCACCATGGATAGGGTTCACCTGGTGAGCAGCATCGCCAACAACAATTAAATTGTCAGAAGTCATCTTTTCAAGCAAGCCACCTACAGGAATTACTCCAGAGTTTACCTCTACTATAGACCCTTTCTTTATCCCTGATCTTTTTTCAATCCATTTATCTAAATAGGCTTTTGCTGAACCTTTTATATGAGCACCTATGCCTACGCCAACATTAGCATGGTCCTTTCCTTTGGGAAAAAGCCAAACATAACCGCGAGGTGCAACATTATTTCCAAACCATAAGTGAATTAACTCAGGCTGTTCAAATTCTATATTAGTCATCTCATACTGTATCCCAGAGTCTAGGTCTTCAGGCTTTATTTTTATCGATAAGCCAAGCATGTTTGCTATGCTGCTTTGAGGACCGTCGCAAGCAAATACCATCTTTGCTTTGTATGTTTCGGAAAACAGATCAGAAACCCTAACCTCAACACCACCTTTAATGCGTTTAACGCTAGTAACGTTGCTTCTAACCTTTATTGTTGCTCCTGCTTTGCTTGCCTTCTTTGCCAGATATTTCTCAAACACCTTTCTCTCAATCACAAAACCCATTGTTTTGCCAAAATCTATTTCCACCTTTTTGCCATTTGGCGCATATAATGCAGCACCCTTTATCTTCTGCACAGCCCAGCATCTCTGCGGCTTTATATGCAATCGCCTTAAATGGTTCAGACTTATGCCTTCGCCGCATTGCTTAGGTACGCCTATCTCCTGCTTTTTATCCAAGCAAAGTACATTTAGGCCTTTCTTTGCGAGCTGTTCTGCTGCACGCAGGCCAGCAACGCTGCTGCCAACAACAATAACATCATATTCTTGCATAAAATCACCCAATAAGGAGTATAATAGCATTTAATAGAAAGATTTAAAATAAATATCACCGAGCATGCAAAACTGCTGTGTTGCATAACTCCAGCGAGCGTTAACTTTTTATTTTAGAAGTGTAAAGAATGAGTATGAGAACCTGTCGCTTGCTGTGCAAGCGGGAATGTGGCGGACAAGAGATAAGTATGCAAGGGAACAGCTTCAGAACATAGAGAAATGGAAAAAAGAAAAGAGCTATGGGCTCAGGTGGATTGCTGAAAGTGTATTCTCAGCACTGAAGAGGTGTTATGGGAAGCATGTTATGGCAAGGAAGTTTGAAAATATGCAACAGGAGCTGTTATTCAAGGTTTTTCTATACAATCAGCTAATGTGATCTATGCTCTACTTTTAA
>JAGGVE010000001.1 GCA_021163505.1 Candidatus Iainarchaeum sp.
AAGGTTGCGAGCTTCTTGGAAAAGTGGCTTGGCCAGGATGAATCCTTTGTAAGAATAATAAAGCGCTCTTCGCAGAAAATTTCGTTGCAGCTGAAAGCGCTTGACCCAAGTGTTGTTTCGAAACCGATATTCAGCGAGACACATTCAAGTATATTGATGAGCGGAACCCTGCTGCCAACAAAGATGTATGCTGACTTGCTTGGCTTCGAGGAAGAGCGCACTTTGCTCAGAGAATACAACTCGCCTTTCCCGAAGGAGAATAAGCTAACTCTTGTAGTGCCAAGCGTTACAACAAAATATTCCGAAAGGAGCTTTGAGGAATACAAACGCATAGCGGATATGCTTGCAAAGATGATCGCTTGTGTTCCAGGCAATGTTGCTGTTTTCTTCCCGAGCTTCGAATTGTTGCAAGCTATTTCAATGCTTCTCGAAGGAAAACTTTTTAGGAAAGTGCTGAAGCAGAAAGAAAGAATGAATACAAAAGAAAGGTTTGCTTTGCTGAGCGAGTTTAGGAAGAGTTCTTCGCAAGGAGCGGTTTTGTTTGCTGTTGCAGCAGGTAGCTTTGCTGAAGGTGTTGACTACTTTGGAAAGCAGTTGCTCTGCGCGATTGTTGTAGGTATACCTCTGCGTGAAATGGACTTAGAGCAGAAATGCCTGATAGAATATTATCAGCGCAAATTTGGCGCAGGCTGGCATTACGGCTACTTGTATCCAGCAATCGCAAGAGCAATACAGGCAGCCGGTAGAGTGATTAGAGATAGAAATGATCGCGGCGTTGTAGTTTTCTTGGATAAACGCTACACCTGGAAGAATTATGTAAGGTGCTTTCCTAAGGATATGGAAAGGATTGTAACGAATGAACCGGAAAAATTTATAGATGATTTCTGGAAGAAGCACAAATAAGCTATTTGTTCAAGTAGCGATAAGCACTTTCTGCAGCAATAGCGCCTTGGGCACAAGCAACTATCACCTGCTGAAATACGCCAGTAACATCGCCAGCTGCAAATACTCCTGCAACGCTGGTATTCATATGCATATCTATCTTTATATTACCTCTTTCATCAAGCTTGCAGCCAAGCTGTTCTGCCAAATTAGAATTAGGTTCGATTCCAATGTAAATAAAAGCGCCTTCAACACTGAGCGTTTTTTCCTTACCTGTTTTCCAATCTTTATACTTCAATCCTTTTAGCATTTCGTTGCCAAAAAATTCGAACACCTTTGCATTAGTTATTATATCCACCTTGTTTTCTTTTAGCTTTGATACGTATACTTTTTCACATCTAAGCTCGGAAGCATATTCTATCAGGTAAACCTTCTTACATATTTTGCTCAAATATAATGCATTTACTGCTCCGCTATTGCCGCCGCCTATTACAGCAACCTCTTTATTGGCAAAGAGTGGTCCATCGCAAGTGGCGCAATAGCTTATGCCTTTGCCTTCAAACTGCTCTGCACCTTTCACATTTAACTTTCTATGCTTAGCGCCTGTTGCAATAATTATTGTTTTCGCTTTCCTCTTTTTTCCATCACTCGTTTTCAGCTCAAAGTGTTCATTAGCTTTTTTTGCTTCCACTATTGCAAAGCCCTCATTTATTCTCACTTGCAAGCTTTCCGCCTGGTTGCGCATCTTGTTTGCTAGCTCCAGCCCTTTTATTGGTTCAAAACCGGGATAGTTTTCTATAAGTACTGCTTCGTTGAGCATTCCGCCAGCAATGCCAGCTTCAAATAGCTCAACGGTAAGCCCCTTTCTCTTGGCATATATTGCAGCTGATAAGCCAGCAGGGCCAGCACCAATTATTGCAACATCCAGCATAGCAGCACCTACAACGATAGAATTTTAATTCAAGAAAACATTTAAATATAAGCGTATATGATGTTTTCTGGAGTGTAAGAAGATGTCAAAGAGATTCTTACTTTTGGCAACACTTTTCTTATTTTCCCTTTTTTTAATTGTTCCTGTTAGTGCTCAGCCAGAGCAACTAAAGGCGCTTATAACCGATGCAGAAATACAGAGTGCTATAGAGCAGGCAAAAACAGGAGCAGATTTTACAAATAAAGATGCATTATATTACAGCAAATTTATCAATAATACATACTATGCTTCTGTTTGCCATGGCGGTTCCAGATCGTTGGGCTGCAAGGAGCGCGTGGTGAAATTAAACGGCAACTATTATGAAATAGCAAACCCTGTTGCTGTTTTTGGTATTGGGGGTGCACACTATCTCAACACAAGCACAGATGATTACCTTGTTGTTAAGCTTCTTGGCGAGCTCTGGTTTATAAAGCCACACTGGAATGATTCCGAGCAATGCTATTTTGATGTCTGGAAGTGGACCTCAAGCGAGAATTTTTTTGTTGATGCCTCGTATAATCTAAGTGCTTGCGAAGGACAGGGTTCAGCAGTATTTCCTAAGAGCAAAGATTTTTACACAGTAAGCGCTTATGAAAACAGCTGTGGCATAGCTTTTGATATTAGCTGCAGAAGCGGCAGCTGGCCAACGGGAACTGATGTTGCTATAAAAAATATAAAAATAAATTCCCAGTATTTTGAGGAGCTTAAGGCAAGGGCCCAAACCAGAGAAAGCAGGATAACGCCTGCTCGGCAGATACCAAATGAATGTGGGTTTAAAATAGCTTCAGTACGCTATAAAGGCCAAACATATGATGATCCGAACTCCCTGACTTATTATGCTGAAACCGCTGAACCAATGAGCGTTAGTTTTGTTATAGATAATTCTAAATGCAATATTCAGCAAATGGTTTTTGGCTTGTGGGAAAGTGCTGAACCTATTGGTTATCCGCCTATTGATATATATGTAGGTTCTGATATAATAAATTCTTTAAACGAAAATGGAAGCGCCAATATTGAAGTCAGCTTCAGTGATGCTCGTGACTGGGCAAAGAAATACATGGCTGCAAGGGTGTTTGCATTGCCCTCTGATTCCACCTCTGCGAGATGGATCTCAAGTCAGGTGGTTGAAATAACATTTTCTTCAGGCACTGGTGCTGGAGGTCAGACACAGAAGCCTCCTGAGCAGGGATTAACCAATTGTTCGGCTTGCAGCAGCCTTTTGCAATGCTTGGCATGCATAGATATGTTAATTTTGGAATCAATCCCATAATTTTATCTGTTTTTCTTTTTGAGGTAAATAAAAGCAAACAGAATGGCCAGCAGCACTATTATGGCTATAATAATCCCAGTGTAGTCCTGCTTCGGCTCTGGTTTTGGGCTTGGCTTCGGGGTTTGAGTTTCTTTGGGTGTTGCAGGCGCTGGAGTTTCAGCTGTATCTATTTTTTCCTTTTCTTTCTCATAATTTTCAATCAATTCAGCGCTTCTGGCCTTGGACAGATCATATACTATTGTTACCTTTTGATGTAGGTTGCCTTCCTTATCCATAATTTTTGATATGAGATACAGCTTATCATAATGTTCATCTGCTTCGATCTCTTTTTTCATTGCTATAATTTTTGGAGTTATGATGCCCTCGTATTCTGCTTTTCCAAGCAGCTTTCCGTCAGCGGTTACGAGTTCTGCTGTTGCCTTTCCTTCGAACTCGGTGAACCAATCTGTGGAATTTGAAAAGCAGCTGAATAAGGTGAACCTATCTCCTTTTACCAGCGGGAATTTATCTATGCCCGAAAAAATGAAGCGCCCCATCGAACCCCTGACTGAAAACCGCAGATTTAGGATGTTGCTCCAGCCATTGGCGCTTGCTTTTATTTTGAGCAGATATGCTGCAGGCTTGAGATCAGTGAAGGATATTTTTATGATTTCATCTGAGTTTGCATCAATATCAACAAACCTCTTTTTTGAGTATTCTCTTAGAAGATTCTCTTCCCTAGAAGAATCCCACCTATAAAGTTCATATTCCACAAATGCACTTAATGGTTCGGGGGTGGTATTTATTATTCGTACCTCATAGTTTATTTTTTCACCGGGTTCAAACTCCTTTGCAAAATGCCTAAGGATTACATGATCGCCATTCAGGAGAACGCTGTTCCTATCGATATAAAATATTTGTTTTTCATAGCTGGATTTCACATTAAATCTTGCTACTGCTCCATAAACATGGTTTACAAATGGAAGCCCAGCCAGATTGAATGTTCTCGCTTCTTGAAAAAATAGTGCCACGTAATATTCGCCACTTGGCGAATTTTCGGGAATGTACCACTCAAAGCTTAGAGGATACTCCTGATTTGTATCCAAATACAGATCCTCCATAACCAGAAATTCATCAATCATATAACTGCCCTGTCTGCTACCGCTTTCTTCATTTATTAGATAGACCTGGGCCCATACGTTGCCCTGGACAACAGGATAAGGGTTTGTATTTTTTATAACTGCAATTATGTTTGCAGTTTCCCCCGCGTTGTATGTTTTTTTTGTTGCATGGGGGAACTGAAATTTGATGCTACCAAAGCGATAATAATCGAAGCAGTTAACGCCAGTTGCTTCTATATTTGTGCCCCCCACACCAATGTCTATAAGCGCAGCACCATCATAACCATCTTCTACAGTGGTTTCCTGAGCGCAGACCAATGGATAAAAAATAGTAAGAAGTAAAGTAATTACAACTGCAAACGCCTTTTTCATATAACCACCTTTTTTAAGTGACCATTATAAATTAACTTATTGTAAATCCAGATTCTTTTTTAACTTCATTCAGGTAGCCTTTCACAAGATATCTTCCAGCAAATGAAAATGGGCCGATAGGTAGATCGCTGTTGCAACGAACAGGTTGTGCTTCTATAAAGGCGAACTCCTCCTCAAGGTTTTCATTTACCTTATCTATTCGTACATTTACTGTTGCTGGCGAAGAGCATCGTACATGCAGAATCGTTTTTTCTCCTAAGCCGGTGTTGTCAGCCCATATTTTAAATTCTATTCTTTCCCCCAAATTTATTGTTTTTATTATCCTCCTCTTCCGCCCTTTTGCATCGACAGCTGTCAAAATTACACCATACTGCCCGGGTTTGTAAGTGTGTTCCACAACAGCCCCTTTGCCTGCGCTTCCATCACCGAAGTCCCAGAAATAGTTTGCAATGTTTCCGCTGCCAGTAGCCTCAAATCTCACATTGACTTCTCCATCAGTCCTGCTTAAAACCTCATAGTCGAAATCTACTTCTATTGTTTGTGGGATTCCTTGGCCATATGAAACATCAAAACATTCGTGCGAGCCAGAAGTGGTATCGCTAAATAAAATCCAGTCAGCTTCTACGGCTTTTGTAGTCTCAGGCTCTCTGAAAAATAATTTATCCACATACACTCCCGAAACCCAATGGCCACTGCAGCACAGCTTGCACTCAAACTCTTCTATCGGTACGCTATACTTCGTTCTAATTTCTTCACATGCCTGTATCGCATCATTCACGCGTAATTTATATGCTTCAAGCATGCGCTTGGATGAAGGTTCAGTGGGCTCAATGGGAACAAGCTTTTCTACATGCCCTGTACCCTCAATATAAGAGCTCACCTTGCAGCTTGGGTTTTCTCTCACATAGAAAGTCTGCACTCCAGCATATGCAGCATCTTCGCCCCATGCACCCAGCGGAATCACATATGCATCATTGCCTATTCCATTATCCACTTTATAAACTTCAGGAATATCGCTCACATCGTAAGATTCTGTACTGAACTCGGCAATGAAATCCGGTGTTGCATCGTATGGAATTCTTGGAGGTCTGTAAGTTTCAAGCTTCTTTCTTGTTTCAGAGCTTACGCATATAAGTGTTCCATGTCTGTATTTCTCAAAAAAATTCTCAACCAATGGCAGAACATCATCTGCTTCCACTATAGAACACGGCGGCGTGTCAACAGAGCCTCCGCTAATAAAAAAGTCATCAAGTTCTATTTCCCTTTCTGGAGTTTCCAGCAGAAGCACATCATCCTTGTACACTGCTGGCTCACCCATATGGGTAGGCCCATATTCCCCAACCTTTGATATGTAATAATGCCCGGATAGGTCGCCAGGCATATTCATTGTAAAAATAACCCGGACGCCCTGCGAATCTCTCGTATTGTTTGTTACACCTTCTCTTAAATCGTCTATGGTAAAAGGGCGCCTATATATTTTGCTGTAGTAATCCAATGTGAGGTCTGTTATTCTAAAAGCGTTCATAATTGGCAAAACCTGTTTTTCAAAGAATGTTGCGCGAGTTTCTTTATTTCCAACGTCGGTTGGGAGTACAGCAAGCCCAAGCTTCCAGTTTTCATATTGAAATCCAAGTGCATTTGCAGAATTGATTATAACGGAAAATAAAACCGTTGTAAACAAAATCCTTGCAATTATTGGAATTTTTTGCTGCATGATACCACCATTTCCCAAACTGCATCTAGTTAGTATATAGTTATATTTACTATTTTATATATTTTTGCCTTTATATGGCTTTCGCATCGCCAAATCACCTATTCTTTGCACCTTTTTTCGCTTTCTGTACTCCATTTGAACCAGAGAAAATAAAATCCAACAATTACCACAAACAAAAAACTTTTGAAGAGTATGTTGTGCAATATTTCCGCTTCATTAAGGTTCTGGCTTAGGATGAAAGAAATAGTTATATATATGCGCATGATATTGAAAACGAAAACTGTTAAGGTTGCAAACGCAACACCAATAATACGTTTCTTTATTTTTATGCCGCGCGAGGCAATTATTGCAGATACAAGTACACTAAGCTCGAGCAAGCCTGTGCAGAGCGAGCTGAAAACAATTTCACTGGGGCCTATCTGCAAGGCAGCAAGTTCCTTATTTTCAACTGTTGCAGTCTTTACTTCTCCCCCGAGCAAAGCTTTCATAATGCCAGCTATG
This sequence comes from Candidatus Iainarchaeum sp., assembly GCA_021163505.1. Lineage (GTDB taxonomy): Archaea > Iainarchaeota > Iainarchaeia > Iainarchaeales > DTGL01 > DTGL01. The sequence goes on from JAGGVE010000001.1 coordinate 6,810, forward strand.
TAAAATCCTGCATAGTAATCCAGATTCAAAAGAAGAAAAACGAGATTAAATAAAGCGAATGAAATGATAAAATAAATAAGAAAAATGGCGGAGAGCTTAGCCTCCCGCAAAATTCCTCTGTATTGCAACACTCTGAAAATCCCTAGGGTGTTATTTACTTTTCTTTTTTTCATGAAAAATCATTGTCGCTATACTTTAGCGCGCAGCTGTTCTTAATGCTATCAAGCAGCAGATGTCATCTATGCTGGTACAGCTACATCCTGAAACCCAAGACGGATTCAAACCTGCCTCTCCGCTGTAGTAGGTTCTGATATCGCCTTCTAGCTCTGTACCCACATCACACAGCACTGAAAGCCTCACATTTTTACTTGCCGTTCCGCTATACCGTATCTGATTTTCCTCGCCATTTTCAACACCGCCGCCCCATGCGTCTGTGGTGTCACTTCCATAATCTCCCAAACTCAGACATAGCTGGTTTTCTTGCAGTCCAACCTCAGCAGATTTGACAATCGCTTTTGCGGTCATAGCGCTTCCTTTATCGAACGTAACTATGTCTGTTTTGAAATGCTGAGAAAGCTTAGTTGATGCATCCTTCAGCTTGTCGCTGGCAGCCTGCACCGGGTCGCCTGTTGAACTTATCCCTGGAATAACCCTGAGTATCGCAAGCAATATTATAAGAATAACGATGGCCACAATAGCTGCAATCAAAAGCTGAAACGTTGAAAAGCCTTGCCCTTTATTATCCATCTTTCCACCTCGCAAAATATATTCCAATAAAAATAGTATTTTCCATTATTTAATTCTTTCGCCGAAAGGTTGTCAAACTCGCTGACAGGAACTCAGGATGGCGAGGGTCTTTTTCCTATTGAAATATAGCATACAATGCCGCAGGAATCAGAGCTCTGGTAAACGCACTGGAAGTAAACATCTGCTTTTGCATCATATTTTACGTTCATTCTTTTTTCATCTATTACTTCAAAGTTGGTTCTGTAGGATTGGAACTTTATGCAATCCACAGGCATATTGAATCTATTTGAGAACGGCTTTACAGAATAGACACCTCTTACAAAGCTCAAATCTTTTTTTAATACAAGGCCGTTCTCCAATTTATCAGGGGTTGTGGGCGCATTTATTGCCGAGCGCAATCCTTCCATAAGCCTTTCTTCACTTTCCCTAAGATGGATGGTGTTGAAGTAATTTATCGTGCTTATTATTATCAAAAGAACTGCAAGCCCAAATATTGCTGCAACCAGTAACCTGAACGGCCAGAAGTATCCTTTTCCCGTAGGCATATTTCTCACATATATGCTCCAATCAACGTATTAGAGAACATAACAGTGATCACATATATTATAAGAGCAACTGGAAGATATTTTGCAATGTTCACCTTCACAAGCAAATTGTTGTCTTCCTCAAGCTTTGTCGCGAAGTAAATTATGATAAGCACAATCTCCATTACATATATTCCCACTATAAGTATAAACAATAGCGGTTCAGCTATCTGGGTAATCGCATCAACCTTTATCCAATCCAGAATATTTGCTCTTGTAAATGGTCCTGGCATACTCCGTGTTATGAGTGTTTGGCTTCGAACCTTTTCAAATACTCCTGACTCCACAACTTTTATTGCAGTCTGCACAACTATTTTGTACAGGGTGGTGGTAATCCCCAAGACCACAGGCGTGATGATAACACCCATTGTCATCATCATTGTGGTGATGTCTTTCACCAAGGATTTAAGAAGCTTCGCAACCCTCTCTGAATTCTCAAGCTGCAAAGCGAAGGAAATGAGGCTGCGTGCAGCAATATTTACGCCGAGGGCTACAGCGTCCAAAGCAAGGCGCAGGCCTGTTTTTATTATATTGGAAGGCTGTCTTTCTGCTGCTCCGAAGCGATGATCAAAGAAAGCGGAGTAAAGAGGCATGCCAAGGATATTTATGTTGTCCAAGGCTTTTGAAAATACCTCTTTTGATATTGTATAGTTTGGCAGAAATTCAACAGCATGTTTTATCGCTTCTTCCATTGGTTTGTTTTCACCAAGACGGGATGCGATTATGTATATAGCATCTTTGAATTCGTATTCCATTCCAATAACCTTTTGCTGCATTTTCCTCTTATAAATACTATTATAGTAAAGCCACACAAACATACATGCGGATATTGTGAGCAAAATGCCGAACCATAGGTTGTAAGGTGTTATATCATTGCCATAGCTCATGAAGAAAGTAAGCCTGGCAAGCCTCACCTCCTGTTCTGCCTTCTTCCGTAATTCTTCCCCCGTGTATCCGCTGGCACGAAGGCTTCTTACCACCATCTTATAATAGGTTCCATCCGGAATATCAAAGTACCTTGGTGGATAGCCGTTCATCTGCAATACCTCTTCCTCGGTTTTGTCAGCGGGAATAATCTGTACTATTTCTTCGCTTTCACTGATTGCAAGCAGCATAGACTTTGGTGGAAAGCCTTCAAGGTGGAAATAGTAGGAGCAGACCAAGCCAAGTATTGCAATTATTGCAACCGTGGTTTTTATATCAACTGTGCCTGTCTTGGTTTTTATTTTACCCTTAGGCGGTAATCCGGGATAGTCATCAGGTATTTCGGGCGCCTCATATACTGGGGGCCTTGTTTTTATTATGCCTCTGGCAAAGTATAGGGCTGTGAGCGGCAGGGCGATATTGTATATTGCAATTAATGCTATTGGATTTGACCAGGGCATGCCTGTGAATATGGAGCCTACAGGGAGTATCACAATAAGAATTACTGGAAGAAGAATCCCGATGTAAAAAAGCGCTATTGATGGCTGTATAAGCGCATGTGCATAATTTTCCATTTTTTCCCTTATGCTTGCAAGCAACTCGTCCATCGTCCTGTTCAAAAGCACTTCCCGTTTTGCCTCACTTTCCTCAAGAATGGATGCTCTTATTCGCATCAATGCTCTTTTAAATTCAGGAGCGTAGCGCCCCCATCTGTAAGCTATACTATCTAGCCCCTCTGTTATGGTAGCGTGTATGCCGAGTTCGAGTTCCCAGAGCATTTTTTTAAAGTCTTGGGCTATTTGCCCTCTGCCGTGTGAAGCAGCAAACTCTGTAGCTTGCTCGAGATTTGGCGTAAGCTTTAGGGACATTATGAAGTAACCTATTATCTCTGGGATATATGCTAAAGATTTTTTTATTTCCACATTTACTGCTGTTAAAGGATACTGCTGTACATAGCGTGTTATTAAAAGTGAAACAGTTACTAATGCAAATAGCGGCATATAAAGGCCAAATGGCACCGTACGCAGAATTTTTGCAGGCGGCCCATTTATCATTATGAGCCAAATTATAAAGCTCGCGAGGATTGTTATCAGAAAAATGAAGCGAACTGCCGCACTGAACTCCTTTGGCTTAAGGTCCCAGCCAAGCAAATCTATCGCATTACGATACTCATCTTTAAACGGCTCTTCACTCCCAAGGCTCGGTACCATTTGGTATATTCTTTTACAAAGCCTAACATAGCCGGGGTTGGCTCTTTTCTTAAGTATCTCCTCTTTCTCTTGCCAGAAAACATCCCTGGGCACAACTATATTTTGATACATCTCTCCAATACTAACCTCTTTTTTCTTAGCGCGCTTATTCTTTCTTCGTGGCATGTGACCCCTTCTTCTCGCTAATTAGATTCTTAAGCAATACTGAGTCTACCCAAGCTTTCCACTCCTGAAGCCATTTTTCATAATCCACCTTTCCAAACTCTTTTATCTGCTTTTCTTTGAGTAGGAGAAGCTTTGAATGAGCTGCAGCGCTATTCTCAGCTTCAAGTAGCTCTGGTAGCGAATGCTTTTTCTTCAATTCTACAAGGTACTTTTTAGATTCTGCCCTGACTTTTATTTCCGACCATATTTCCCTTATTGAAAGTCCGGAAGTTTTCTGTATCTTAGAAAAAAGTTCCGAATCTTTGAGGCTGTCTTCAATAAAAATTAGATCGTCTTTCTTTGCTTCATAGAGCATCAGGTCCAGCAGGCCACCCTCTCTAAGCGGTTCCTCATTCCAATGCTTTCTGATTTCGGTAACCTGCACAAGCCTCCTTTGCCTCCTAAGCGAACCATAGAATCTTATAGGTCTTGCGGTGACAACAACATCTGTTGCCTTAAAAGAGGTTGTTGGCACTCCAAGGTCATTGACAACGCGATCCCATACCGAGTAAGCTGAATCTCCATGAATTGTTCCCATAACAACATTGCCTGCAGCACCAACACGCATTGCTTCATAAAGCGTTATCGCCTCTTTGGATCTAACCTCCCCAAGAACCAATGCGCTGTCACCTAATCGCAACGCTGTGCGCAGAGCTTCTTCCGGTTCCATCTCTGTTTCTGTTTTGCTCGCAGTGATTGGCGATTTTGTTTTTAATCTCTGAATGTTAAAGCCTATTTTCTTTATATATGGAACCGGAATTTCCAGAGTGTCTTCCTGAACAATAATCCTTATATTTTTGGGAATTTCCAATATGCAAGCAGTCAGAAAAGAGGTTTTACCAGAGCCCCTTGAACCAGTGACTAAAAGCGTTGCCTGATTATCAATCAAAAATGATATAAGCCCTGCTGCAAGTGGATTTAGAAATTTTACATCTATAAATTGTGGCAACGTCCAGGGAGTTAACTTGTGTAACCTAAATGCAAAAGCAACGCCATCTGGAGCAAGTGGCGGCCCGATGGTGGCAACTCTTGTTTCAAGGTCTGGTAAGTCATAGTCAAGCACAGGGTGTGCTTCGTCAAATGGTCTGCCACTCATTGCCCTCAATTTTGTTGCAAGAGTTAATGCTTCTCTTTCAGTATAGAGCACATTCGTTATACACTGTCCAAAATCAGAATGCACAATATATATTGGATGCTGTCCTATAGGTGAATCTATATAGATATCTGTTATTCTCCTATCAGAAAGAAGAATTTCAAGTATGCCATAGCCCACAGTATATCTGGCAACTATTTCACTAAGCTCCTTTAACTCCTTTTTATTAAGTTTTATATTGTAGTGGTCTGCAACTTCCATTATGGTTGTTTCATATAAACGTTCAAAGTATGCTCTTGAGCTTGTTATGCTACTAAGTGCAGCCTTGCTTGGCGAATACTCGGAAACAATCTCCTTGGTCTTGCTTATAACAAAGTATTTCTCTGGGCTCAGTGAATACTCTGGCGGGTATATGAAGTAAAGGTTTTGGGCTCTATCCGGATGGCTGAATATCTGAACACCAGTGTTTTTTACAGTGTATTCGTCCAGAAGCTCTAAACCGCTCTCTTCCCCAAGAAGGAGCCTTGAACCTATAAAAGATGGTTTTATCTGGGCCTCAAAGAGTGATTTGTAGATTTCCTTTGTATCCGGCATCTCGGTGAGCTCAGATATGAACTTTTTCACATTTTCTATCATTCTGCACTCTTCGAAGCTTTTTTTTATTTTCAGTAGCGTTTTTAGGTATATCTTGCTGCCTTTTCTGTACTGCTCATCTCCTTCCTTATACCTTTCGGTTTCCTTTTTAATTTCAGAAAGACAGAGCAGGTAGGCTTTGATTGGATCCCGAGCAATCAGGTCTTTTGTTATTGAAACTACTACCCTATGGCGCATGCCAATACGGCGTTCTTCCGCCTTGTTAGTAACATCGCCAAGGTTTGTGTAGCCCCATATATTCTCCGCCGCAAACTTCTGCATGATTTTTACAATCTCTTTGAACATTTCTGTTTGTTCTTCATTGTATATTTTGTCATATACCTCTGAAAGCACTATTATGTTTGGATTTGTTTTCTGCAGAACTGTCATCAGGTGAAGTCTGCACGCTTCATCATCTGCAAGCGAGGATTTGTATATACAGCTCTTACAGTCAAATATAAGATAAAAGTTGTTTGCCTCTCTTTTAACCACGTACTTTCCAACCTTAAATCCACCAATTTTCATAACCACACCTACCCTGTGCAACGCTCACAACTTTCAGGGCTTTCGCACCTATTCTTTTCCTCAAGCATCAAATCTTCTACAATGTCTTTAATTATTCTTTTCATTGCTTCGTTCATCGGAAAACTGCTGTGCTGATTATTGCTTACAATAACACCATTATCAGACACCGAATACCTGTAGATGTTTTCTTCAGAGGTAAGCCTTCTTGCTGTTGCTTCAGCACTTTCCATGCCTATTTCAATATTTTCCACAAGTGCATACAAATTTACTTTTAGCTCTCCTAATGTGTTTGTCACATCATAGATTGAGTGCACATCGCTGTTTGAGGGTTCATCTGTGATCAGCAGTATTACTTTGTAGCTCTCATTTCCCCAGCCGGTTCTCCAGCCAATATCTTCTGTATTGGCGCTGTTTGTTGCAAAAAATAGAGCGTCAAGCCATGGTTCTTTTTCCTCTATGTATGCAAGCCCCTTTATAAGCTCCGCTAATCTAAGAATGCTTCGTGAATCCCCCTTCAAGCTTACATATCCAACACTTTTTGTCTCTAGGAATTCGTTCCGCGAGTACCTCATCTGTTTTGCAAGGCCTTCTTTTAGCGATGAATCAGCCCCGCCACCGAATATTAATGCACCTACTCTTAAACATTCCCCTCTGTCAGCAAATACGCATCGCTTATTAAAATTGCTTGCAAATTCCTCAAATGAGATTGTAAACTCAGCCAGCTCCTGCCAGGTTGATTCTGTAGCGTCAATAACCAGGAATAAATCGATAGGCCTGCTAAGCTCGTTTATCCGCTGCAAATACTCCCAATTTTCATTTGAAGTTTCGCAGTAGCATTCACTCGGGCAGCTGAGCTCTGATTGGTGCGGTGCAATAGGCCCATTTGCTACAGATACCTGAGTTTCGCCTGAGCTTTCAGAGCCTTGTGGTTCTGCTGGCGCAATTGGTCCATTCGCCACAGATACCTGACTCTCTTCAGGTTCGCTTTCGCCTTCATAAGGCTCTACTGGGGGCAATGGTTCAGCACCAGAGCTTACGCCGCCACAAAGCCATACCCTTGGCAACTCACACTTAGCACAATTTTCTCTGCTGGGCGTGCATGTACCATAGACTGCAAGCACGCCTTCTGGAGTTTCTTCTATTGCTGCTGAGGTTTGAATCAGCTCCTGCCATTTTGCTATGCATTCCTGCTTGGTTATTTGGGTATCACAGTCACAGCCAAGCTCGACATAGCACTGTTCCAAATTATCGTTGCAATACAGCCTGCAGCCCTCTGTATAAATCTCTTTCTGGGGTCTTCTTTCAACTCTCCTGCAAAGAATGCACTGTTCTTCGCTGCATGGTCCAAGCCTTAGTTCCTCTTCTATTGCAGAGGTGAGCGCACTTATGATTGCATCCTTTATTTCTGCTGGTGTTGAATAGGGTATTGCCACCCCCCCAGTACTGGAAGAGAGCCAGCTCATCTGCTGCTCAAGCTTTTGCACATCACTTTCTGAGAGATTGCCAAGGGCCTTGCTTATGTTCGTATTGTAGATACCAACGAACTTTACTCCCTTGCGATTTGCGGCATCTTTGAGGGATGCTATTACATCGTCTATGGTTTCTGATATTTGGCCTGAGCTAACGAGTGGCCTGTAATTCTCTTCAGGATTGTCATAAGGGGTTTCATAGGGATTATTTGGAGCATCAGTTAGCACAATTAAATACCTTTTCGATTCTGCGCTCCATTGCTCAGAGCCCAGAGCAAGAAGCGAAATGCCCGCCCACGGGTCAGCCACATCTGCGCCACCTGCTATATCCACACTTGTTAGGCTCGATGTTACTTCACTTAGATTGCCTGTAAGGGGCACTGCTTGCGGAGATGCCGAAGGGAATGCATGCCCTTTTTCAGTGCCATAAACATACCTTATGCCAACCTTCATACAGTGCTTTATTCCAAGCTCACTGCACTTCTGATCAAGCGTGTTAATAATATCAGCTATCGAATTTTTGAATTCATAGAACTCATCGGCCATTGAGCCAGATAGGTCCAGCACAAATTCCACATCCATAAATGAATAATCGCTTAAGGTTTTGTCATAATACTGCGCACAGCTGCAGCTACCACATTCGCTCTGCCATGGCAGTATGCAATAATGAGTACAAACCTGCACAGGCATTCCCTCTTCGCAGAGCTTCAGACCTCTTTGCTTTGCGCTGTTGATTATCTCTGTAGTTATTATCTCCAATATTTTTGATGGCAACTCGGAAGCATTTGCATAGGATAAATACCTGCCGCCTGTTTGTGCAGCTATGGATTGCAGATCTTGCTCTGGACACTGAAACCCATAGTCCTGGTTGGAGAAGTTATAGCCGTAAACATCTCTCAGATAATTGGCCAGTATGGTGTAGAAACCGCTGGGCATCATATCACAGCCCTTTGCCGCAAGCGAAAATATCTTCACATTCTTTTCTCTTGCAAGCTCAGCAACTTCTGTCAATGTTTTTGTGCTGCCATTGTTATAAGCATCGGTTATTACAATTATAATCTTTTCAGCATCATCCCGCCAGTGGATTGCATCCGAACTTAAAGCAAAATAGCTAACATCAGCCCATGCCTCTTGCCCTCCAGCCGAAATAACATCGTTGAGCATATCCGCTATTTTTGTGAAATCAGATGTTAAGTCTTGGTATCCAAAATCATCTCCCATAGAGGCGAAAATCGCTGGCGGCTGCTCCGCAAACTGGCTTATGCAATGGGGCGGCTTTCTTGCATCGAACTCGTCTTTAGTAAGGTTTCGATTTTTAGTATATCCGTAGTGTATTAAAGCGCTCTGGGCATAGTTGCACAGTACATAATTAAACGAATCGTACTGAAACGCATTGCAGGTTGCTACATTCTGCTGTTTGTGCTGCCTTTGATAGTTCAGACAGCTTTGGAACAGTGGATTGTTTTCCTCAAGACATTTTTTTGAATAGCCCTCAAAAACATAAGCACCAATGCGCAGGCATTCCGTGCCAAGTTTTTCAATGCATTCCGAGCGCACTGTTTCATAGAGATTCGTGATGCTTGTTATAGTTTCGTCAATGTCATCTGACATTGAGCCGCTGCCATCTATTACAAGAAAAATGTCAAAAGGCTTTTCAGTCTGTCCTATTAATGAAAGCACCTCTTCTTTTGTATAGCAGTTTTTTGTGCAAACATCCTTTCTTTCTCCCTCGCCAGATAGCTCCAATGTTTTGCTCGCATAGCTCACTTTTTCCAGGGTTAGTTCGTAATTATCGGGTATGTTGTATAGAAGCCTCCATTTCCTTTCGCACTCTTCAAGAGTTATGCAATCATCGCAGGGGAAAAAGTATTTGCATTCGTTTTCAGAGATCCATTCACTTCTTGGCTCTCCGGGGATGCATTCCTCCAAAACAACTTTTCCGAATGCATTTATTTCAAACTCTTTTTCAACAAAATTTGTTTCATCGGTATTTTCTCTTACAAGCAAGTTGAGCTTGTATGTACCGTTTTCTGGTATTTCAATGCTGATCTGCTTGCCGACAGAAGCGTTGATATGCAAGCTGAAGGGTTCAAGCTTTTTTTCGCTCACCAGTTTGTATTCATATTTCTGAAGGTGTGGATTGAATTCCCTCCGGTAAAGCTTTGCAATAACATCAATAGCAGACATATCCTGCTTGCCCACATTTTTTACCTGAAAGCTGAGTTTTACCTCGTTGCCCTCTGCCAGATTTACATCGCTTTTGTCAATGTCCACTTCCGGTAGGGCTACCTGCGCAGGCTCTTCTCCAATATATACCTTGCATATATATATCTCTTCGAATCTGCATCTCGCAGAAATGACCTCTTCAGAGTCCTCCCTGAATGAAAAGAAACGCCTGTTCGGAGAATTATCCCACATTATCCTCTGGTGGCAGTCTGCACCAAGAACTCCTTTTGGGCAGCAGTGCCTTGGATGATTACATACAAATGTTACTGTACGAGACTGGCTGTCGAAAGGATCTGCATGCATCTCAGTTTCTGCTTTAAAAAAAGCCTTATCGGTGTAATACTGCCCAAGCTTTGTTTCTGCCTTCTCAAGCTGCTCCCTTATAACCTCGTCTGGCTTTCTTGGTACTTTAAAGAACCCCGAAAAGTAAATAAGGAATATTGCAATAATTATTATAGCTATTATTGCAGCTACAAGTGTCTTAAACGAACTATCCATAATTTTCTCCTCACAATTTATTTACAATTTAGTATTTTCCTTCTTTTATGCCCTCTATATATTTTTTAATTTTCTAATATTAGTAAGCTCTTGTTGTATTTAAAATTTTTTATTTGCAGCGTAAAGGTTGGGTGTTCCTTTATAAAGGTAAAACAAGCTGAAATAACATTTAAATATAAAAAAGCCATATTGTAATGTATGAGCGCACAGAATTTTTTATCCGATAGTCGTGCACAGAGCGAATGGTCTGCAGTATATATGCTCTTGATTCTTGCAATAGTCGCAATTCTGCTCATATCTGTTGTCAAGCCAATGTATCAGAATTCACAAAAAATAGTTGCAAGGACAAAGAGTTCTTTGGGTGGCTAAGATGACCTTTAAAGGTTCTAGAGCACAGTCTTCGGCTGTTTTCGAGGTTCTGATAGGCGTAATAATAATGGGTTTTGTGCTGTTTTTTGGCTATAGGGCGCTGGAGGCAATGGCGAGGGAAAAATGTGCAAACTCAATAGCAAGCGAGATGGCTGAGTTTGCTAGGGCAATAGAGCGTACTGTAGGGCAGAGATACACAAATGAGGTAAACTTCTGGCCTCCGCGTTGCTTTAAAAACGCTGAGATAAAACTTTCAACGATTCAAAGCAGAGCTGTTTGTTCTTCCATCTGTCAAGAGGGAAAAAGCGAATGCGTGGTGCTTGATTTTTTCAGCCCGGATTATGTGCACAGGGAGTGTGTGAACATTCCACTCAAAACATCATTCTCTACTACAATAGGCGCTTTGGGGTCAGGAGGCTGTGAGGATAAAAGCAGTTCTGGCTATACGCTTGTTGACCTTTATGATGAACCGGGAGGGATTCCAGCAGGACATTATTTGCTGGTATATGCTACTCCTCCTGGAAATGCATTTCCAGTGATATGCGCATATGTGAAAAATAGGGTTGGAGTGTAACCAAAAATGCTTTCTTTCATATTGAGCAAATTCAACCTTCTGATTCTCGCTACCGGGCTTTTTGTTATTGTTTCTTATTTTGCGTTTGGTTTTAGAGGTACCGTTGAATCTGCTCTTGCTTTTCAGCAGGCATCTTCAATAACAGCAAACGCCTCAATGCTTTTGAGTGCGGGCACACTTTGCGGAGCAACGGATGTGCAGCTTCCAAAGACTCTTTCTCCCTATAATGTACTTGGGTTTTCCTATAAAGTGAAGTTGCGGGGTTTTAAGTATAAAGAAAAGAGTCTGTTAATTGCAGAGATTTTGCAGAGAAACAAATATTTAAATCTGGGAAACCCGATCGTGCTTGCCTCTTCTCGAAGAGATATAAATGCAGATATAAAATTTTTTTCCTATGAAGAAGGAGAACTCTGCCCAAGCGATGAAACTGTGCTTGATCCTCGCGGAGCTCCTTACCCAATGGATGAATTTTTATTCGTAAAAGAGATTTATAAGGGGCACACTTATTTCTACGTCGTTCCGTGTTCAAGCTATCACAGAAAACTCTGTGAAGCAAATTTATACAGGCTCGGGTGTTATCTTTATAAAAAAAGAGGCGATGTGGAAAGCAACTGTGTTCCTGTTGATGAGGATTCCTGCAAGACAGCTTCAAGTTTTCCGAGCTGTTGGGGTGCTATTCCATGAGCAAGCAAAAAGGTTTTGTTGGGCCGATAGGCGATGATCTGCCGAGTTTAGTTCCACTCATTTTTTCCCTGATAATTTTCTTCGCAAGTTTTACATCAGCTTTTGACGTCTTTATTAAAAGCAAAGAACAATTTGATTCCGCGGTGCTTATAACCGATATTGCTGCCTCTATTGCGGGCGACCACTTTATTGTAAGTCCTGAGGAATTCTATAGGTCTTGTGAGAGGGTTAGTGTTCCCGGGCTATTCTACAAAGCTGGCCTTGTTGAACTTGAAGAGGATTTCAGGTATTTGGATATTCGTAAATTTGTAAACGAAAATGAGGGCGCCTATGCAGTTGGCACAGATGTGCTGGCATGCCCACTCAATATAGACCCGGATGCAAAGTTAAGAGAACACAGCGATGTAACAGTTCTCTTTTTCCCCGTTATTTTTCAGGACCCTTCGGTAGTAAGTGGATTGGCATCAAGGCCGATGCTTTTGGTGGTGGTTGTATGGCGCTGACTTTTAATAAAAAAGGGCAGGCATCTATAGCAGACTCAATGTTTATTCTGATAATATGCGCCACTATTGCTGCCCTTCTTTTTAATGTTTCCATTAACCACGGGAAAAATGTTGAAAGGCAGCTAAATTACATGCACACTACAGAATATGCAACCTCTGCTTTACAAACGCTTCTGTACTCAAGCTTTTCCTATGATGAATCTGAAACAGTTAAAACATCAGAGGAGGTGGACTACTTACTGGTCCAGATAAAAACCGATTATGTTCACGATGGGGTATTGGGAGATAAAACAAAGAACGCTATAGCGCACACAATGGAGAAGGTGATGTCGCCTTTTGAGCACTCTTACGATTATCTTTTTTATATATGGGCAAATCCAAATCAGAGCATTCCTGGTGTTGGCCCAAGTTCGTTAGGTTTCGTGCTGTTTTATCTAAAGATAACCGATGATTCTGGAGTAAAACGTTATTTCTGCGCTCCCAAACGTCCAAAGAGTAAAATACTTGACGAGGTTCTTCTTGGTGGCGTGGGTGGGCCCTCTGTTAGTGCTCCGGAGGTTATTGCATTGAAAAGGTGGATCCCCCCTGCGCATGGTGGTCCTGGGTACGCTACTGTGCACTCCTATGCAAGTATTGTAATGTGGCCAATAACGAAGCTCCCCAAAGGGCCCGACGATGCGGATATCTTAGGCTCCACAAATCTTGATTGCACGGAATACAGCCTTAGTTAGCCTAATTGGTAATGCAGTTGCTATGTTTCCCTCACTTTTATTTCAAGCACTTCAACATCGCTTTCCTGCAGCTCATTTGGTGGAACAGGGGATTCATAGAGCGCCTTTATTAGACACCTTACCGTGCCTACCGCATGAGCTTTGGCTGTGTACGGAAGCTCCTTGGTTTTTTTAGGCTCTATGCTGTCAATGACAGATGTGCTTAACGGCTCGAGCCATTCACCTGTGCATTCTCCAGGATTTTCTATTATGATTCGCACATTGTTTAATGTAAGGTCCCCCTCGTTGTATACCCGCAGATAGATAAGTTTATCTGATCCTATTTCCCGATCAGTAAAGGATACTATGCTTGTACTGGCCGTTACCCTCACGCCTACATTGACTTCTTTGCTTATTGTTATGGTTATGGGTGTCTTTATAGGTTCTGCGAGGAATTCAGCGTTGATCACGATGTTGCCATAAATTACCTCGCTTTTCGCATCGGTTGGTACAGAGAGCTCTATATTCAGAGTTTCACTATCTTTTCCAGGAATGTATAAAATAGTTGTCTTGTTTGCTTCTTCTCCTGTTTCCTTTGTAAACCTCAGCCAGCTAAGCACTTCTGCAGGATCATTTTCTTTTGCAGATGTTATTTCAAAATATACATTCAGGTCTTCCACTGAAAATCGGCTTTTGTTATATATCCTAAACTCTTTCCTGTCTTTGGGCTTTGTTGTGGGATTTACATTAAATTTTACTGGCATTGTGGCTATTTCAGGTGCTAGGAAGACATCAACATCTTTAGATTTACTTTTGCCTGTATATTTTATTCTCACTTTAAAATTCTTTTTTGTTGATGTTTTTCTCCTCGGTATAGAGATTTCTTCAGGAACGGTGCATTTTATTGCAACAGTTTCTTCAGATTTTGCTTGCACGGAAATGCTGCTCGGAGCCTCACATAAAAGTTCTGAAAATGCCCCCTCGAGAAGGAGCTCTAAGCGTTCTGTGTGCGCTGAGGTGTTTTCAAGTATCACTTCAACATTCAACTTTTGACCCTGATAAATCCTCTGAGGCATCTCAAAGCTTGTTATTTTTGTTTTCAAGTCCTTCTGCAAGATAATGTTAAAACTTCCTCCTTCCTTTCCCCCGACTTCTATAGTTTCTTCCTTTTTTAGGAAATCGGGTGCACTTACTATAGCTATATATGTTCCTTCCCTCAGAGTTGTGGTATAATTCGTATAGCCCTCGCCTTTATATAGCGTTGTTTTTCCATCTTCTGAAACAATCTCTATTCTCGCATTATTGACTTTTGCATCATCCATTCCTTGTATAAATATCTCCACCTCTTTAAGAGAAGCAATGAAATAATAATACAGAAAATACGCAACGATGATTATTGCAACTACCGCGATTATTTTTTTGAGGTTTCTTCTTATTTTTTCTGGAAGAGTTTCTTCAAGTTCGGTTTCATATTCCACATATATATTCCCAGGTTCAACCATTTTTATCCCTCTTTTTTTTCAAAATATATACTACCGAAACCAAAATTATAAATGCAATGAAAAAATATAATAGTTTTCCTTCAACGAGTTTTGGTTGTAATCTATCATTCTCTGCTCTTTTTTTCCCTGCGCAATCAGGGTCTATTCCTTCCGCGCAATCCGGATCACATACAGAATCTTTTAGATGCAGGCAGTAGCCATCTTTCTTGTTGAGTTTGCAGTCGCTTTCACAGCTGAGGTAGTTTTCCGTCACATCGCAAACGCCGTCGTTGTTGCAAAGTTTGCTTAAATCATATTCTGCAAGTACTGCCCTGCCGTGCTGAAAGCGCAGGTATCGCGCATTTTCTATGTAGGGCACCATTAAAATCATCATCCCTCTTTTTGCCCCAATTAAAGAATCATAATCCAGCGCAAGCAGGTTTTCGTCATCCTCAGTTATGTATAATTCATCAATGTTAGGTATTTCAGAGGGTTCCAGTTTTATATCAAGTTTCCTTACTGTTGTTTGATATAGCGTTTTGCCATCTGCGCTTTTTAATTTAATCAGATACTCACCCTCATACCATGCTTCAGGAGCCTTCCCCAGCACGACCCGAACATCACTGATTTCATATTCGCCGTTTTCCCAGCTAACTTTGAACACTATTGCTTTAGCTGCTGTCTGAGCATAGCACAGCTGTAATAAAAGGAACACTATGAATGTTGTTATAGAAAAGGTTTTCATTATTTTCATCCGCACCACGCCTCCCGCACAACCTCTCTTTCAAAACAGTCGTAAAGCCTTTTGGTTTGAGAGTTTACTCTTAGGGATGGAATATAGGATCCTATTTTTTCTAGGGTTGCTGGTGTTGGCCCCATTATATCCCTCGCTTGTCCACCTCCGTATGAGATTCTACGCCCCAAACAGTGGGTTTTGGTCATATATATTCTAAGAGCTCCGATTGCTTGAGGGTTCCGAGCCATTGTTGTTTGTATTTTTAATGCAAGCTCTTTTTTCGAGACTATTGCGCCTTGAACGCTAACACCAGAACCGAAGGATATGGTTATTGGAGCAAACTCTGTTATGCCTAATAAATCTGCAAAACTTCTTTCTATAACCACATACTCCGGGCAATGAGTGCTCGGTATTTCCTCTGGACAGGTTTCGTATGGTACGCTTGGGTCAAATGCGGTGTATACGAACCCTTCAACTGGCTGCACTGTAATGCCGAAAAGTCCACGCAGCTCTCTTAGTTCAACCACTGTTGCCATGGGAAGCCAGTTGTTTCTACGGCTTAACGAATATGCTCCTGGGAATTTGTTTGTACATCCGATTCTGCCTGAGCTCATAAATCTATTTATTGCCCGCTGTTTTATGTATTCAGCTATGGAATATTGTTCGCAAAAACCGAGGCAGTGGCCCAGTTCATGGGGCATTGTTTGATATACGGGATCAACACTCCTATCAGCAAGTGTTATCACAACTTTTGTTTGAATATTTCCTGTTACTAAGGGCGATACATGGAACCCGCTTGCATTTACTAATTTGCACTGTCCGCCTTCCTCCATAATAAATCCTGCATTGTTGCCCCTGTTCGTAAGCCCGTATCTTTGCAAAAGTTGTGTATTTGTTAGCGGACTTCTGTCGCTTATGCCTACAAATATAATGCTCTCCCTATTTAATGTAAATCCTGTTGCGCTTTCAACGCAGTTTCTAATATCATTTGCTAGTTCACGTGTATTTATGCATTTTTGAAGAGTGATATCGCACTCCGGGTGCTTTTCAGAAATATTTCTCGGAAGAATAAGTGCATAATAATTCAGATCATTTCCACAACCAGAGGCTTCTTTTAAAGATTCAATATTAGCATTTACCTCCTCTTTAAATTTCTCATCGCTGCCCCGCCAGTCAATCGGCATAAATATAAAAAGCACTTTAACATCTTTGCCTGGTTCTGGAATGGCTGATTGTGTGCTTTGCTGCTCCGCGGGACAGCCATGGTTTGCGGGATCTCCCCTTTGATAAGGGCACCTATCTGCAGAATCTGGGACCCCATCATTGTCGGAGTCCGTTTCGGCAGCTTGGTCAGTGCCTGTGCTATACTCTCTCACAACACTGACCTCCCCAATCTGAGAGACTTCCCTTTTGCCGTCCGAAACAGAGGCAAAGCACCTGATTTTATCAATGTTTTCATTTGCCAAGCTGGAGGGGACACTTAATGTGGTACAATAATTTTTAGCATCCGTACTTCTTATATCTTGGCTATAATATTGAAAGTTTGTGCTTCCCAGAAGTCTAACGTACCATGTGATTTTATATGTGAATGAGTCGCTATCAGGGTCCTGAATGCTGACACAACAGCTAATATTTCTAGTTTCCGTTGTTGGTTGCTCAGGCCTAAACATAAGCGAAATTATTTTAGGCTCTGCGTTTGAACTGCCTGTCGTTACAAACTTTGGCCACCAGTATATATCGTAGTGATCTCCAGCATCGTACATTGTTGCATAACCAGAGTTTAGCGCTCTTTTTATCCTTTCCACCCAATTCGGGTCTTCTCCGCCAGGAAACTGACCGAGCTGTATTTCTGCAGAACTTTGGCCACGAGAAAGCTCGAAGCTAGCTATTTGTGGTGTTCTGGGAAATACTGCTAACACTGTTACCCTTATATTTTTGTTGGTGTTGCATATTCTGAAGCGTGCTCTGCCATATGGGACATAAATTTTTGTATACACAAACTTTGGCTTTGGGTTTCCGCTAAGTGCGTTGCCTTGCATTGCGGAAGAAATTATTGAAATGTTTGCAGTTGCATCTACGCTCTGAATACCGCAAATCTGCTGCTGAGCGTTGATTCCATCAATAAAATAAATTCCCCACCTTTCAAATTCCCATTTCGCAAAACTGTTTTCGTGCAGATTTTCGAGCCCCTCTAAATAATAGGTTATATTTGCATTTTCCAGACTTGTGTCTAAACTTTCTATAAGTATAGCCACATGCACGCTTTTGTAAAGAGTCCAAAATGAACCGTCCTTTTGTATCTCTGCAAGTTTGCCAGCCCTTAGCTCATTATTTGTTATATCATTTATTATTACTGGCTGTGTGCTTCTCAATCTTGATTCCAAAATGGAAAATATTTGTGGTGCATTTGTTACTGGTCGCAGAGCAGAGCCAGTGCCTGCACTGACACAGATAAAAAACAGGATCAGAAGAATAAACGCTAACACTTTCTTCAGGTAACTTTCAAAGAGAAACGCCTGCATTGTTTTTCCCATAAATGAAAGATAATATTCTTTATTTTAAATCTTTGCTTTAGTGGTTCTGTTTCAAAAATCGCTGGCAAAATTTATTAAGCTACGCTGGCAATTAGGAAACAAGGCAATGCAAAGATGCAAAATTTTAATTACGCTGATCTTATTGCTCTGGTAATATTGGTATAACTTTAGCTTTTATATCTGAATTTTCTGTTGTAGTTTTTGTGGTCCATATACTCCAAATAAATTAAGAACAGATTTACTTGGTTTCCTGCTATTGTGTAAATGAGTCTCCAGTTTTGGTCTAGATTGTATTTCCATAAATTGTTTACTCCGTATTTTTGTATGTATTCTTTTGGCCAGAGTTTTCTTGGAATTTTTTTGCCTGCTTCAGGATTTTCTGCAAGCTTTGCTGTTGCCCTGCTTATTAATTCAAGCAGGTATTCTGCCTCACTGTTCCCTTTATCCGCTCTCTTCCTCAGCTTTACATAGTCTTTGTTGAATTCTGCCGAGTAACGAATTTCATGCATTGGCTGGCACGCTCTCTTTAATCAGTTTTTTGAGTTTTTTGTTGTCTGCAAAAACCCATACTAGTTTATCGTCTTTTGTAAGCATTACTTTTCTTGATTCAATTAAATAGTCAATCACTATTTTGTAGGTTTGATACATGACCTTTTTTGGAAGCCTTTTCCAAAGCTCTGTCCTTTTAGGATAATCTTTGGCATTTTTTATGGCATCCTCTATCATCAAAACTGTATCCAGTCTTGGATAATGCAAAACAGTTGTCCTCAAACTCATGGTTATCATATAAGTTTATATGATTTAGAGTATTTAAATATATCGTGCCGAGGTTCTGTTTCAAAAATCGCTGGCAAAATTTATTAAGCGGGGCGGTGTAGTATCACTGAGGTGCGCTCAGAGAGAGCTGTGCAGAGGGAAAAGCTGAGAAACTGGAAGGTACTGATAAGGAAGGCTTATTTTTTGATTTTGTTACCAACGAAATTTAGAACAGAACCAATTAACGAAACCTTTATATAGTGAAATAATATTCTATTATTAAATTCACGGTTGCTTTTACATTTAATGTGCTTGTAGAAGGTGATTCTTTTGGATAAGCGATGGAAAAATCTTATAATTGTTTTTGGGGTTATCGCCCTGTTGGGTTTTGTTTACTATCTGTATATCTCAAGACCTTCTTTTGTCCCAGAATATTCTGCCATGCTTACGCTGATGGAAAAGTATGGTGTTGATGCAAAACAATTTCCCTCAGCGCTAGCTGGAATCTCAAACCTTTCCGAGCCTCAGCTTGAAAAGTTAAGTACCGAGCTTAAAGATTTTTCGAATAAAACCAACGAGGCCTGGCTTAAGGACCTTGCGCTGATATACTCTGATTTTGCCGAAATGGAGCTAAATAGAAAAAAACTGGAAAAAGCAAGCTTGCAGGCAAAGAGTCTAACTGCAAGTGCCTGTGAAAGAGTTTCGCTGTTCAATGAGATGAAGAAAAGAGGCGGTTCTGTGGTTAAAATTTCGGAAAAATTATTCCAAGCCACAAGTGATTTTTCCAAAAAATACCCCGATAAAACTGCAGAGATAAAGCTTTATGTTGCCCCTACTGCAACACAGCTCGCAAGAATAAGGGAATCATATAAAATGCAGAGCGCCTTTGTTGGCGCTCTTGGGGAGGTGTGTAAATGAGCACTAAACATATTTTTACATTGTTTTTGCTTATGTTTGTTTTGGCCCCATTAGCCAGTGGATTTAGAATAGTTGCAAATATGAAACCAACTGAGATGCCAGACGGTACTCTTGGTTATACCTACGAAACAAGGTATCGTTCTGATTCGCATGTACTTATTAATGAACCAAATACATTCGAACTGAACCTCCGAGAAGAGCTAAGCATGCTTAATAGCGCTACTTTTGAGAAAATATTTGACAATCTCTATAATGGCGTATATACATTCAAACTCACAAGAATTGAGCCTACAAGTTATAGATTGAATGACGATGGCAGTTATAGGTGTGTTGATAGGTGTAATACTGGCCCTAAAGCAGAGCTTATTCTTACACTGCCGGATGGACGTCACAATAATCCAAAATTCAAGGCAGCGATTGATAAGGTTTCGGGGGACTGGGTAAGCTTTGGCCCTGTCAGGTATGCGATTACTAATATTGAAGTTGCAGACTTTTATGAAAATTATATTGGTTCTGATCGCTATTACCTTCCAAACCCGCCAAATCCTCGCGTTGCAGTTGATTTTTGCATAATATTTGGATATATAAATGAGCGTAGGCGAACAGTGATTCCACGCGCATCAATGGAAAACTGTTTTGAGAGCATTGATGAGCTCCTTGCTTTCCTCGCGACAAAATATAGTGAAGATATTGTCTTTTCTGCAGGTGATGTTCTGGTTTCAGAGGGCCCTTCGTGGGCTCAGTGCGATATTGACTTTGAGAAGGAATCAGAGCTGCTAGAGGTTAAGGCAAGGCCCAAGCAAGATAAATGGGATGAAGCAGTTAGAATGGCTAAGTTCAACATGTTTGCAGAAAGCGAGATTGCAGAAACTAGGGGTCCAACGCTGGACCTTGCTGGATTAGTTGCGGAGGATACCGGGAATGCACTTTTTGACAGCGCGTATAAATTCGATCTCATTTCCTTCAGCCCAAAGATTTTAACGCCGACTGGCACCATTGTTGAGCGCAAGGGTATTCCTGATGCAGATATAAAAATAACTGAAGTTAACAGTGGCGAGGCAAAGCATTCCAGGATGGATTATCATATAAGTGATTCTGAATTGCAGGCGCAGTATTCGTTTGGCGGAAAAAAACAGATCATACTGAGGCTTTATCAGAACCCAGCGGAGATAGAGATGCCCTACTTTGTAGATGAACAAAATAATAACTGCGCTTCTGGGTGTCCTTTATATGGGGTCGGAGTAGGGCATTGCAAAGATGCTTACGTAAGATTTGCAATGAAAGTAAGGCTTTTTGAAAATGAAAACAAGTTCAGCTGGTTTATGAAGACGAAGCGCGAGGTTCAGACACTTGTACAGGGGCCAAACATTAACATCACTGTAACCGATCTTGGCGGAAACCCTCTGGGCTTGGGTAGCGCTACGAAAGCCACTATCTCCTTTAATGACCCGGTAACGGGTGAACTGTATTCTATTACCAAAAATGTTTTGGGAGGCACTGTAAGTTTCCATGCTCCAATCTCTGATTTGGATGAGATTCCAATTACTCTGTCGATTACTGCAACAGGCTATGAGCCCTATAATGAAACATTTGTTTTGGATTCCGAGCCCTATAAAAAAGATATTGTGGTTCAGTTGCAGAGCTCTGGCGCTGGGCCGCAGGCCGGCACAGAACCAGAAGTAACAGTTTCCACCAAGTATGTTGTTTTTTCCTACGCTGCCTTTAAAACCCTAGTAGAAAACTACGTTCCATATTTCACAGGCGAGCAGCTGCCCACTGTTGGCGATGATCTTACAGCTTATCCAAAAGATTCTTATATCGCTGTTTACAATGCCTTGCGCGACAGCAGAATTTTCAAGCTCGTAGACCCGGAAACTGGTCAGGAAGTGCCCTATTCTTTGGATTTCAGTTTTACAGGAAGCACGCAGTATAATGGAAAAGAGATTCCTTTGCACGTTGTGATAAAATTTGGTAATCTCTACCTGAATAAAACCTATCAGGCAAAGTTTTTCCTACCTGTTCCGAGCAGGCTTGCTGGCGGCACGGTGGACTCCTACGAAGACCTGAAAGTTGTTACTGTTAACTGGCGATTTACAGAGAGCGGATTGATAGAATCTAACTGGCAAACGCGCGATGCTCAATCAGGTGAATGGTGAAGAGGGAGCGGTAGATGCGATTAAAGAGAAGCTCAATTTTCATCTTGTTTCTTATTTCTATTGCATTTAGTGCCCATTCTTTTACAATAGTTACGCAAATAAAGGAGAGCAGCCTTTCTATTGATGATGGAGCATATGCTTCTCTCGAACCTATTGATTTTGTTATAAATGCTACTAGATTGGAAGCTAAATACCCGTGGCACGGCGTCTACCACATAATCCCTTCTTCCTACAAACCGCCCCAGAAAGATGAGAGAAGCGGCAATTATCTTGAAAGGTGCGCTCCTTCTGATAAAAGAGCTGTGTTGGTTTGGTTTCTGGAACCCAAAAGCCCTGATTACTCTTTTTCTATAGACTTTGAAAGGAAGGTTGCAGAGCCAGATTGGACAAAACTTGATTGTGAAGCCGGCGTGGGATATACTCCTTGGGCAGATATTGGCAAGGTAATTCATTGTGATACAATGCATAGGGCAGATGGAATAGGGAAAAGCGGGATTATTGAATACAGGATAGATTCTATAGAAGGACCCGAATATATTTGTAGACATGGAACTGGACTGTTTGGAGTTGGTTATGCATGTAACATACAAGAACAGACAGATCGCACGGTCAGAATCAATTTTAGTGTTAGGTTTGGGCTTGATAATAGCACATATTCTGACTGGATTTCTTCACCAGATAATATAACTATAAATGGCGTCACGTATAGAATAACAGCATCGCAGCGCAATAGCCAAGTTGAAGTTGCCGGGGATGAGCTTGGCAGAGAAACAAGCAGAGCGTTGGGTGGCTCTGCAAAACCCAGTGCCCCAAGCGGAGATCACATTCCCGAGTCTTCGGAATGTTCTCTACACATAGTGAGTGTAAATGGCAATAATTATGCTTCTCTTGCAGATGATCAAAGCACAGGGGTTAAGAAGATTGGCTGCGCTCCAAACTCAATAGTTACCGTGGTTCTTTCAGGGAGCCCTGGATGTGTTTACGAATCACTTTCTGCAAAGATAGCCTCCGGGGTAAGTGCTGGCGGCGCCAGTATTATTGGCACTCCTCAATATTCTCTCACTTTGGAAGGTGCTGATACTGCTGCTTCAGCATTATCTAATGGCAATCAAGCAACTGTTTCCTTTGTATGCGAACGGGACAAGATAGATAATGCCCCCTTTTTACAGTTCTATGCTGATGCCAGACAATCTGCTTGTGAAACTGCAGTCTGCGAAGCACCTCAAACTGTTATGAGTGAGATAGTTAAGCTTGAGATAGCTGTTGAGTCTCCTACTGGCTCTGAAACAGTTACTGGGCAATCACCGGCTGTTCAGAACCTTGATAACTTTTTGCGAGGCATAGGCGAATGTAGCTCAGATATCCAAAGCGTTGAGATAGTGAATTCTATTGAGAACGGAAAGATATATATATGCGATGACCAAAGAAACGCAGTTTCAAACACAATATCAGTTGCTTTGGGTGATACTAGCTGTTCTGTGCAACAGACTTGTGTAACTTTGTGGCGCCAGAACCCTTTAAGCGCTTCTTGTTTTGGCTCTGCTGACTTGAGCGGAGACGGAACAGTTGAAGATGCAGAGAAGTACTACTTTACCCTTCTATGGTGGCTGTATGTTGTTGCTGAACACTATGAATTGGAACCTTATGGTACTGATAGCGAAAGTGATTTTAAAGCTAAGGCTGAGGAGACCCTTTCTTCATATTTCTATGAACAGCTGGCTATGATAACATGGGATAACTGGTTTGTTCACAACACCTACACAAAATGTTTTGCTCCTTCAGAACCACTTAGCTTTTCTATTTCGAAGGATTCCACAGAAACAAGCTTTTTAAATCCAGATGTGGGCTTATTTGAGCAGAATGTTTACCTCACGGTGCAGCAGCTGGCAGATTATGAAGGCAAGCACATCTGGTTTATTTCAAATAATTATTTTACTTTACCTCTGGTGAATAACTGTGCCGAGGTAGAACAAGAACAGCCGCAGGAAAAGGCACCTACTGAACAACCGTCAGGTCCCGAGCAGCCTGAACAGCCTAGTGGGCAACGGGAAAAGCCCATTGTTTCAAGCGGACCCGTAAATCCAGAAGAACAACCAAGGCAGCCTTCAGGTCCAAGCCCCCCTATAGAATTGGCTGGTTGTAACCCCTGTCTTTCACCCATTGGCTGCCTTGGCTGTATAGATATTTTGGTTTTGCAGAGTATCCCTTCGGGATAGTTACCTTTTTTTCTTTGTGGATTCTGCGGCGCTTTCTTTAGTATAAGCGTAGTACGCGAGAATCACTATTACAACTGCAACTATTGCTAAAAACAACAACACTATTATATTTTCTATTTTTGGCGCAGCAACAGCTTGGCCAGCAGGCGCTTTTGGCGTTTCCTCTGCAGGCGTTTCTGTTTCTACTTCTGTTACAGTTTCTTCTGCTAAATTTATAACAATGTTTTTCTTTATCACTCCGCGGTCTGTGAGAATAACAAGGGGCAATTCAACAGTGTTTTTATCATAGCCTTTGCCAAGGTAGATTGTTGTGGTTATTTCAACACCCGCGTTTTTATCCATTGTAAATTGCTCCGGTTCGAAAGTAACAGTGTGCTTTTCGGAGTTTATATCAAGAACTTCTAGCGGGCAGTCACTTGTATTCAATAGTTTTATTTTTGCCTTTACTGTTCTTTCTTGCTCAATTATTGTTTCTTCAACTTCTGCTTCCGCAGCAACACCTATTTTTTCAGGAAGCGTAGCTGCAACAAGCTTTACTTCTATTGGGAATTCTTTCTTATAATCTTTGGCTTCTACGGTAAGCAGGCCCTCATAATCACCAGCCTGCTCTGTTATTGCAGGGCTAATGTAAAGATAGAACTCCTTGCTTTTGCCCGCTTCGAGCTCAAACTCCTTTGGTTCGAGGTAAATCCATTTTATGCCCGTTACACTTACTTTAACATGCTGTTTTTTTGTTCCTGTGTTTGTTGTTTTCAATGTCAGCAGTTTACTTTGCGGACAGAGCTGTGGACCAACCTCTAAGGTTAATTCTTTAGCTAATTCGTGGGTATCAACGCTTAGTGCATAGCAATCCTCAAGCTCTAATTCAAGCGTTAAACTTTCAGAGAACTGTTCGGAGCTTGCATTCAAAGTTAGCTTCTTTGTGCCAGCACTTTCTTTACTTATATCAACTGTTGCTATGATTTCCTTCTCCTCTTTGGGCCTTAGTGTTACTTCCCTCTGGCTGAGCTCCCCCTTTAGCCCCTCGATAGATAGAGCAAGCGTTATTTCGCTATTTTTCTCGTTCTTTAACAGGAATTTATAAGTGAGTTTTCCATCCTCTAAGCAAGATTTTTCTTTTCCAGAGCTTTTTTCAATCGCAACTTTATAGCAATCCTTTAGCGCTACCTTGTATTCTTCATCAGTTGTCTTTTCATATAAAACAGAATTTGCAATTATCTTGAAGTTGAAGTCGCCTTCTTTGTTAGTCCTCATAAACTTTAAGCTTACCTCTGCTTCTTCACCTGGCTCGATTGTTATGCTTGTCTGCTCAAGCTTTATCCATTCTGGACCATCAATGCTTAAGTTAAGTTTGTCTTTGGCTCTGCCCTCGTTTCTTATTTTGATTGTTTTCGTTTCTTCAACATCATTGCATGCCTCTAAGGTCTTCTTTTCGAGCTTAACAACCTGCTTGTCCGTTAAGGTGATTTTTATACCTTTTTCCGCTTCTATTTCGGTGCCCTTAATTCGTGCAATTATGCTCGCTGTTTTTTCCGCCTCGGTAGTTTTGCAAGGAGCCTTGACTTTAAG
>JAGGVE010000014.1 GCA_021163505.1 Candidatus Iainarchaeum sp.
AAAGTTTACTCTGCAATTCCTGCATCTTTGCAGAAAGCTCGCTATTTGTACCTTTCACATCGTTTAGTTCTTCCTTCACAACTTCAATATCATGCTTAAGAGATTCGCCAACTGAGCTTTGCATAGGCTCGAAAATTCCCACATTTGCTTCTTCTTCACTTATAACAGAGCCATTATCTAAAACCTGAGCCTTTACCACATAATTGCCAGTTTCTAATGGGTTAAAAAGCAAAATGTGAGTGTTGTTCTGCGGATCTAAAAAATAACCAGCAACATAATTCCTGTTCAAAGATGTCTCGCCAATAGTCTGTTCAAAAA
This sequence comes from Candidatus Iainarchaeum sp., assembly GCA_021163505.1. Classification (GTDB taxonomy): domain Archaea; phylum Iainarchaeota; class Iainarchaeia; order Iainarchaeales; family DTGL01; genus DTGL01. Next base: position 319 of record JAGGVE010000014.1, read on the forward strand.
TCTGCTTATCCCCTAAAAAAACCTTTATTTCATCAAAATTAGATTCTTCTATTCCAACCAGTACGGCAAAGCTTGAGCCAGTCGGCACGCTTTCAGGAGCGTTGAGAGTAAGCGCATAAGCACTTAAAGAAAAGAACAAAATTGTAAGCAGCATCAATTTCTTCATCTTGGCACCTCATAAAATTAAACTCAATAAAATAACGCCTCCAATATTTTTAAAGATTGATGTTTTTAATTCTTTTTTGAACACTTTTTTATAGCTGGGCCTGTAGTCTAGTGGTTAGGACACCTCGCTCACATCGAGGAGGTCGGCGGTTCGATTCCGCCCAGGCCCACTAATTCCCAAAACAAAATGAATTCTGCTGATAGGCATCATTTCGCTACCAAAAGCTTACCTTTGTAACCATTTTCTTTTATCTCTGTTAGTACAGATAAAAGCTGCCACGTAGGCGAAGTGCGAGCTTCTACAATGAGTATAGTTGCACTTCCTTTATCTATTCGTCTAAGCACCTTTATGTCGCTAAACTCATCTCTTATATATTGCCTTGAATTTGTGGGCGCTTGCCAGTATATATAAATCGATTCGTAGCTCGGCCTTGGCGCAAGCTCTTCTACATAGAGATACGTGCTTGGTTTGAACTTTTTTTTCAAAGCACTTTCAATCTCTTTGTCCCTAACAAAGCCTTCCGGAAGTATTCTTGCAAAAGCAACCCAGCCGGTTTTATTCAATTCAAGCACAGTACCGTAATTCTGTAAAAAGTCCTTTAGTTCAGCTTCGCTAATCTGCGCTGGCAGGCCATAAATAAAAATGCCTGCACCCTCCTGAACATTGTTATAACCTAATTCTGTATAATTTACGAGAGGCTTTCCTAAAGCATATGTTTCAATCACTGGTCTTATAGAATTGAAAGAATACGCTAAAAGCAATAATAAAAAAGCAACCTTTGCTGTATGCTGCAACGAAAGCTCTTTTCTTTTGCGCCGCTCTTTTATTTCAAAAAATAGCACGTAAGCAGCAAAAGCGAAGAGCACCAATGAAAGCTGGAAGTTGTTTGTTGGCAGATAGTAACTGAAGAGCCCAACACTTAGCATGTTTATTGCTAGAGAAGCAAATAACGCTAACGATGCTCTGCTAAAAGGTGTTTTACAAAACTTTGCGTACCTAGAAACGAGAAATAATGCAAAGAAGAAAAACACTATGCTTATCGGAGCGCTTGCTATGCCGCCATCAAGCATGTAGATAAGCAAGCCCAATGAGCCGCTTACAAGAAGGAAAAAATTTAACAAATCAAGGTGCTTTGCAATTGAGAAAAGGTAAACAAGCAATGAGAAAAGCGCTATAACAAGTATGAGAAAATAAGCAAATGCGTATGCTCTCGCATTTGGCAAAAATTCAAACCAGGGCCTGCCATCATCAAATTTATTACTAAAATCTAAACCAAAAGTTTGCTCGATGAAATAGAGTGTTGCCTTTGGGAAGTGGTTGTGATAAAACTTGCTGGCCTCCCAGTTTTTATAATCTTTTTCATAAATGATTGTCGCAAACAGCCATCTTGGCCTATAATCACTTGCAAAGCTCTGGAATTGTGAAGCGCCCAAATAAAAGCCGCTAGCGATTGAAAAAATGAAAAGCAGCAAGAATAATTTTTCGAAGCGTTCTAAATGCTGATGCAATCGCAAGCGTATTGAAACAAAAGCCAAGAGAGGCAATACAATGAACCAAGCAAATGAAACCAAAAGCTTGCCAGTAGAGTAACCGCTATAAACCGCTTTATTCAAAGCATGCATTATATCCATAAGTGGTTCAAACGCAATACAAGCTAAAAGTAAAAAAAGCACAATTAAGCTAAAAATTAGAAGCTTTATCTCCTTGTTTGATAAAGTACTTAAAGCCATAATAGAAATAAAACAGAGTTTTTTAAATAATCTTTGTTGAAGAATTTATTTCGGTGTGGAGATGCTCACAAGGGAAAGGCTCATCTTACTTGCAATTCTGTTTCTGATGCTTGCAAGCGTCTTTACGAGCCAATACTGGCACAACTTTGCTTACAAAAGAGAAAGCATTTCAGCAGCACTTTATTCATTTGATAAGAAGGCTAACGAAAAAGCCTGCTTTACATTACTTATTGGTATAGAAAATTCGGATGGAAAAACGCTTGAGCTAAGGGCCTATCTTGACTCGAAGGAGGTGATTAGAGAAGAGCTATTTGCTGAGCAGAATACAAAAAAGAAATACTGCCTTGATCTCAGCACGCTGAGCTATGGTAAGCACAACTTACAGATATTCCTTGGCAATAGGAAACTCTTCTACAGCTTCGAAAAAGTTGCACAAGTTGAAGAAAAAAAGCCCAAAATAGAGATTCTTGAAATCGAGGGCAGAACAATAAGATTTGAAGTGAAAGACTTTCCAGAAAGCAAATATGAGCCGGTTGAAATCTGGGTGAACAACAAATTTGATCATGCGGTTTATCCTGAGAACAAAGAGCAAGAGTTTAATGAAAAGCTGAGCCTTGAAAACGGCAAAAACGAAATAGTGATTAAAGCTTTTGGCGTAGAACAAAAAGTTGAAACATATTATAACGAAACAAGGGGAAATATTCTCGGCTTGTTAGCTATAATGCTCGGCCTTATTGTTTTCTTTTTCTTCGTGTTTTCAGAGCATGCGTTCTACGAGAGATTTGCGCTAAGCCTTGCATCGTTACTGGCACTTTTCGCAGTTCTGGGTTTCTTGCTCGGACTGTTTAAAGCATTTGCTTTCAATGAGTTAGCGCTTCTCTATGGAGCATCGATTTTAACGATCGCTCTGATATTCAGAAAAAGATTCAAGCTGAATGAAAAAAGAATAGAGCTGAGAAAAGCAATAAATGAAGTAAAAATTGAACATTTGCTTGTGATTACTTTCTTTGTAGCCGTAACGGTGCTTTACGGATTGTTTATCCCAAACCACGAAACTTACTTCAATATATTTTACGAGCGAGGCACGGAGCAAATAATTGCAAACAAGGGAATACCTGAAAAAGATGCGCTAAGCTACCTTGGCAGAACATTTACATTTGTACCTGGATATTTTTACATTGAAGGTGCTTTAAGTCTGCTCACAGGCCTAACTAAGATGCAGCTCTTTGCACTTACATGCACAATAGCTACTTTGTTTTTCCTGTCTGCTTCGATTGCTCTTGCCAAAAGTTTAAGGCTAAAGAGCTCGACTTTATTTTTCCCTATATTCCTTTCTATGAGCACTTTTGTGTTCTCCACACTAACGCTGACTCCAAGGCACTGCATTGCGTTAGCGTTTATGTTAGTAGCATTAATGCTTGCATTAAGTAAAAAACGTACTAAAGCAACAGTGATGCTTGCAATAACATACTTTGTGCAAATACCAACAGCGCTTTTCTTTGCGATTCTATTTCCGATCTTATATAAGGTAAGAAATGAAAAAACGAGCGCAAGCGTTATTGTAAAAGAATCTTTACTACTGCTTGTTTCTTCAATATTCTTATTTAGTTTTCTCTACCTGCCAATATTTCTGCGTGCTGGTTTCCCTTACCAAATATTACCGCAAAGGTGGGGCTATCTCATAAGCTTTGGTCCTGGCTTGGTGTTCGCTGATCCAGGTATTTTATTCTTCTTATTTTTATTTTTCGCTGTATTAGAACCGTTTTTCTTTGCAAAAGGTGCTGCTAAAATCACTCCGCAAAAAACAATTCTTTTTTACTCAAGTATAGCTATACTTATTCTGCAAGCATTCGTTTCATCAAGGCTATCAGTGGTGAGCGCAGTACTGCTGGCTTTATTCATATGCTATGCGCTCGAATCGCATAAAGAAAAAGGCAGTGAGCAGTTTGCTGTTATGCTTGCGTTTGTATTGTTTATTGGTTTGTATTTAGCAGTAATACTCGCACAGGGATTTACCGTCGGCCCAGAGCTAAACTCTGCGCTCATGTTCCTAAAACAATACAGCTCGTCCCAAGAAAACGTGCTTGCAGATCCTTACTTTGCTCACCTAATAGCATATGATTCCCAACGAAAAACGCTCGCTGATCTCATGGTTGAATATGCAGATGAACGAAAAATAAGCGACGCATACAAATTTCTAAAAGAAAAAGACTACAACATAATTGAAAAGTACAACATATCGCTCATCTTTAATGAAAAGTTTTTTATCAATGAGAAAGTTGCAGGAAACAAAAAGCTAGCAAAAGAACTTGAATTTGAAAAGCTTGCCAAGATTTTCTCCAACGAAAGGATTGTAATACATCGCGTTCTTAGGAATTAGCACGAATTAAAAATAATTTGCTGTTCTAGTTTTAATATGGAAAAAGCGCTCTTCAAAAATAAATTAAGTTCTCTGGAGAAAGCGCTTTTTAGGGCGATTGCTTCTGCAAAATATGCAAGCGGAATAAACAAGCAGCTGGCAGAGATAAATGATTTAACACAGGCATTGGTTAATGACACGAAGAACAACGCAGAATTGAGGGCTATTTTGCATGAGGAAGTAAAAGAAAAAAATTTGCTCGAAGTGAGCATCTCCTTCAGAAAGCTTCTTCTCGAACTTCAAAGAGACGTTCAAAATAAGCTTGATGGTATTGATAAACTATGTGCATTGCTTGAACAATTCAGAGAGCAGAGAAACTATTTTTTTAAGAATAGGAGAGATGCAATACGATTTATTGAAAAAATGCTTTACTACAACAGAGAAGAAAGCGTTGTTTTAAAGCCATCTATGAAAGGACTCGCAGAAATGGCAGAGCTCGAAAAACTTTGCAATAGAAAGATTGAAGCAGAAGCATATGAGGTGCCTGCAGACAAACTTGAAGAAGCAATCACCAAGGCATTGGCTATTGGAATGAAAGATTTCATAATAGAATGCGAGCACTACAAACTTGCATGGAGAGAAAACAATATAATAACCGCAAAAGCAAAACCAGAAAGAATTAGAGAGCTAGATGCAATCGCCATAGCTCAGAATGCAATTTTGAAATAATAAGAGCAGAGCTACTGATTTAAATTACACGGTAAACGCTGTAGCTGTAACACCTGCATCCCAGCTAAAGCGCGGCCTTACCTTTATAAGCCACAGCTTTTCAGAATTATCATCAAGCACCAAAGCGTAGCCCTTGCCACGGGGCATATCTTCATAATATTTTGCAAGGTCTTGGTAAAGATAACTCGGTTTTAATATGCCAACAGCTTCAATATCAGGGCCTGCTGTGAGCCTATGTGAGATGAAGAGGTCGCATTGCGACAGAAAGTCTGGATGCAGCTTTTCAGGCCTTTGGGTTGCCAGAACTAGGCTTAGGCCTGGCTGCCTTCCAACGCGAGCCCATTCAAGTAAAACCTGCAAAGCGATGCTTTCTCTATCTTTTGGCATAAACATGTGTGCCTCATCTATAAACATCCAGACAAGAGGCATTTCGCTAACCCGGCGCTCGCCCTTTATGAGATTTGCCTCTTCCTCCTTTCTATAAAGCATCCTTTCTTCAAAGAGTTTCTTTCCAAGCAGCGCAACGATAATCTCTCTAATGCCCTCCATGCCTATTGCCTGTCTATAGGCAGAAACATCAATTATATTTATTGTTGCTGGTCTTGCAATATCTCTTATACGCGTACCTGTTTTTTCTATAAGGCCCCAAGTCTTTGCTGCACGCAATCTATTTATAAGTGCTTGCTTTGTTACACTATCCGCTTCCTTGTCAACCTCAACTGCTTTAATTATCTCATCTATGCCAAAGTAAGTACCCATCTTCTCCTTAAGCTCTTCGATTATTCGGGTTATTAGTACGCCTTCGGGGTCTTTCCAAGTGAGCCTAAAGAGGGCCATCCACTCTACGCCTGTAAGCTCAGATGCTTTTATTGTAAAGGAGGCATCTACAGGAATACCTTTCTCCTGATAAAAAGAAAGCGTGCCCTTCGGCACAAGAACGCGTGCGTTAGTGCTCTGCGGTTTTAAACCCCATTCTTCAAGCAGAGAAGTGTTAAACTTGTTTGGAATTTTCAGTGACCAGAAGATGCCCACAGTATCTATAACAATAACAGAGATTCTATTTTGCAATGCGATTGGTAACCTTGCAAACTCTTCAATCAAAACAGCCATAGTGTAGCTCTTACCATAGCCACGCTTTCCACATATTAAGATAACATGCGGTCTTGCAAGGTCAATACGGATGCGCCTGCCCAAAACCGGGCGCTCGCCCTTAGAAATAACAACCTTGCCTAAATAGCCTGTGCCTTCCGAACCATATTTTTCTAAATCGCTGAGAGTTCTGCCTATGACAGTTTCTTCCTTGGAAAATTCAATAGCCATATTAGTAAAAAGAGTGTTAAATTATTTTATATTTCTTTCTGTATTCTAAAGAGTGTTGAATGCTATAATGTTAACTTATTTAAAATGTTTTTTTGTAAATATGCTAAAGGAAGGTTGTCATGTATGGTTAATTTGAAGGAGCAGGAAACTGAACTAAGGCTTTTTCTTCAAAGTGTTGAGGAACAGATTGAAAAATTCAATAGACTTAAGGAGATGCTTGCGGAGAAAAGAGACAGCATAAGGGAAGCAATGCAGCAGCATAACTTTTCTCTTGTACCGGTGAAAATAAGTACCGAGCAATGTGAAGATGTTTTAGCAGAAATAGAGCAGCATCTATTGGAACTAAACAAGTTGAAAAACTATTTGGGGGTCAAGCTTAAACAGATCATTGAAGAGGAACAGCTACTTGAATCCCTAAAAAAGCGTTTTGGTGATACTCTCGAGATTGAGGAAGTGGAGCATGGCTTTGAGATAAAATACTTCGATAGCGAAGCAAAGCAAGCTTTTGAGGAACTTCAGAAAAGCAAAGAAAAAATATCGCATATAAAAAGCACTTTAAGAAAGATTGAAGAACGCGAAGCAGAGGAGCAAGCGGAATAGAAAAAAACCAATTTTGGCGAAAATAGAAAGCAGCATTGCAAGTGTATAAAAATTACTAATTGATTGCATGGGACAATAAGAACCCGCTTGCCCTTTTTTTCAAAAGGAAAAAAGGTATCGGGAAAATGTAGTTTTCCTGATTGCTGGAGATGATAAGAACACCATAACGTTGGTTCGGATGGGTTGATAAGGGCGGGGAAGGCGCCCTTGTTGCTGGAGATGATAAGAACCCGCTGGAGGTTCTTATAGGCAAAGGAGGGAGAAGGGTACTTGAAGGCCCTTGGGGGCTTTGGTTAAGGAAGGGGGGTGGTTGGGTGGTGTTGAGAGCAAAGAGGCTTGCTCTTTGCGAGATAAAAAACCTTCTTACCAGAACGGACCTTCGTTAAGTACCCTTCTCGGAATAATTTGTTTAAGCGTTGAGATGCTGCATTGAGGCCGCGATAACCAAGCATATCTTTTATATCTTTTGCTTCTATCATGCCTTTCTTTTCTGCTAAACCCAATATCTGCTGATCTACCTGCGGAAGTATTACGTGTTCAGTTTTAAGCTCTTCTACTGCAACATGCTGCTCGCTTTTGGGCTGTTCAACATTTTTGCCTGCTGCAATTCTTTCAAGCTTTTCGTTGATCTCTTTAAGCAACTTATTAGTCTGCTCGCGCTCCCTTGCAAGCTGGAATAAAAGCAATGCTATGAAAAATGGATCCGAACAATGCTTTGAAATCTCTTCAATATCCACTGTTAGCCCAGCAAACTCTTTGGAAAGTTTGCTGAACAAGCCCCTAGTATTACTGTTCATGATTGAATCAAAGTTATTCATAATATATCATGATAGTATCATGATTTTAAATACCTTTCGGTTCATTTTCCCAAAATTAGAAGGGCTCCTATTTTAATTTTTCTAACCCTTTTTATTTAGCCTTACTGCGAAAAAATAATAAAAAAGAAGGCTTACGCCCTCTGTTTTGCAATTACTTCTTTACTAACTTTATCTCTATGGCAGAGACCTTCAACGGCTTGCCGTCTTCAGCTGTAACTTCCTCTGTGCTTGTCTTTATCTCTGCGATCTCGGCCTCTGTTATGAATTTATGTCTTACGATCTCTGCTACGTCAACTGCCCTGCTTATTGCTTTGCCTCTTGCTTTAACAACAACTTCCTTTGCACCTTGGTTCATTTGGGTTACCACTGCAAGCACATAAGCCATCGTGCCTTTCTTGCCCACAAAAACTACGTTGTCCTGCGCGTTGCTCTTAGTTTCTTTTTCTTCTGCCACAGTTGCACCTCCTTACAGTGTTAGTTTGAGTATTCAGCGCAGATATTTAATCGTTTTCTGCAATATTCCTGGTGTTTTGCCCGGATCATAGTTGAAATAAATTACTTTTCCAAGTATTAGGTTTTTCTCTACTATGCCTGGATAATACTTTGTGGAATAAAGATCTTTTATGTAAGCGATTTCGTTACCCTTTACTGCAACATCAAATACCTCAACGCTAAGCGGTGGATCTCCCGGTAAAGCAGGAACTTTTTCAATACCTTCCATTATTGGGTGCTTAAAATCAATTCTTATTAACTCACCTGTAACCCAGAGTGGCTGCACGCAGGTAGGTACGTTCTGCTTATCTGGCACACATTCCACTGGTGCAATGTCACCCATATTGGCAAGCCAGCCAACTATTTCAGGAGCCCCTTCGCGAAATATGCCTGAATTTTTTACAATGATGAGTTTGCCACCTTTCTTAACATAATCTCTTATTGCTTCGCCCAGTGCTCTAGAAACAAATGGGCCTGCTGTGCTATTAGATTGGTCCAGCATTATTATATCATACTGGGCAAGCTGTTCCTTCGGGCTTATTCGCAAAGACAAAGAGTCAGCACTGTGTATCCTGTATTGAACCAAATCCTTGAGGTCATCGAGCACAGCTGTGGTTTCTTGACTAGGTTGTCCTATAATAAGCATTCTTGCCGGAGCAGCATGGGTTATATAAGGAATGTCCCAAAAGCCAAGCCAAGCACCAGCAAGCACAACCACAATGAGAATAAGTATTAAAGGAATGAGCCCCTCAAAATGATAGCTCAATCTCGCTTTGAGGCCACCAGCTGGCGGTACATAGCCTGCTTCCTCGTTGCCTTCTTCGTACATAGAAAACACCTTAACCGCTTACCATTAATCTGTTAAATATTATGGCTTGGTTCTTTTTTTATTTTTTTGCTTTGACCTTTTTCCCTAACAACAACAAATATGTGTTTTTGTATTTAAAAACCTTTTGTTTTAATATTAGGGCGAAACTCTTTCGCTACTAGCTCTCCTTAATCTATTCATTATCGCTAATCCCAATTCTTTTTCATCAATTGCATTTACAATAATAATATCAACATTTCTTGCATCCAGCTCGCGAAGCAAAGCAAACAAACGCTTTGCTATTGAATTCTTTTGATATAGCTGCTTAACAATTACCCCTTTTAATTGCGGCTTCTTCTTGCTAGCAAGTATAAGCAATGCAACCTTCTTCTTTTCAGCAAAATGCTTTGCTAGCTTTGTGGCTTTTTCAATCGCTTTTTCTTTGGCACCTTCAACCAAAATGAGTTCCGCTTTTGGGGCATAATGCCTATATTTTGTTCCTGGCGACTTTGCAACGCTAACTTTCTCCTTCGCGCGAGCCACTGCATGCACCCTGAGCTCTGGCAAAACCTTGCTGAGCTGCTCAGCTGTAATGCCGCCAGGCCTTAAAAGAGTAGCTCGCCTAGGGGTTAGATCGACTACAGTTGATTCTAAGCCAATGTTTGTATTGCCTGCATCAATGATGCAGGCGATCTTTCCCTTAAAATCTTCAATTACATGCTTTGCATTGGTTGGGCTCGGCCTGCCTGATAAATTCGCAGAGGGGGCTGCTATAGGCAATTTAGCTTCTCTGCAAAGCAGTCTTGCTACTTTATGTGAAGGCATTCTAACTGCAACAGTATTTAAACCAGCGGTAACAGCATTGGGGATGCAGGCTTTCTTTTGCAGTATCATTGTGAGCGGCCCTGGCCAAAAACGCTTTGCAAGCATCAAAGCTTTCTTAGGAACTTTCTTTGCAAGCCCATAGAGCTGCTCTATTGAATAGATGTGAACAATTATCGGGTTATCAAGAGGCCTGCCCTTTGCTTCAAAGATCTTTTTCACAGCGCTTTCATCAAATGCGTTTGCGCCTAATCCATAGACAGTTTCAGTAGGAAAGGCAACAAGCTTACCTTTCTCAAGCAGCTTGGCAGCCAACCTTATCTTTGCAAGCGCTGGCCTATTTGGATTAACCTTCAAAATAAGTGTTCTCGTTACCATTGCGAATCATCCGTAAAGCATGCCAAAGTACATCTTTTCTATGAGCTGAAAGTATCTGTGTTCAGCGCTCAGTGAAGGATGCGCAAAGTATTCTGGTGGCATCGCATAATAAGCAACATTTTCACCTATTTTCAAGCCAACAATATTGCCCTTTGCATTTGCAACCATAAAAGGTATTGTCCTTGGATACTCCTTGCCATCAGCAAAAAGCTTCGAACCAAAATCAAGGGTAAGCACGGTTGTGCTTGTACCCTTCGCTAGTGGTTTTACAATCGCAAAGTCCATTTCATCAGCAAGGTAAAGCGGCAGCGAAGTCGAAATGCCATAAACAAATGGATTCTCTCTGTTGATCGGAATGATTGAACCTGTTAGCACTTCATTACCAGAGCAGTGCTTTATGTTGCAGTAGTTATCAACGTATTCAAGTGAAAGAAGCTCATTTAAAAGCACAACTTCATCATTAAGCTTCCTTGCCCAAGGATTTATTACCCTATGCGGGGCGTTTTTATCAAAACTTATTTCATCCTCGTAAAGATAATTATCTGGATTCTCGAGCTCTGCAGCAGCATCACCGGTCCAAACCAATCTGCCGCCGGTGTTTGCATAATCGATAAACATCTTCACCTTTTCAGTGCTCATTTTGCGTGCTCTTTCAACAATCACAAGGTCAAACTCCTTAAGGTTTCCAGGGTTTATGTGATCTATATGAAGCACTGTTGGCCTAACACCAACATATTCAGGATTGGCCAATATATCACTAAGCAGACCTGGGTTGCCTAAACCATAATCACCATATGCAATTAATATTTTGGGCCTGCCCTTTATAGCGTAATAAATATTACACCAGCCAGGAATGCGCTCGCATTTCAGTGTATTTGTCCATGTGAGAACGTAGAGCAATACAAATACAAGCACTAAGAGAGCTAAAATTCTCACAGCTAAGCCCGCTACTTTAGTTGCATCATCCAGCATACTAACCATAATTTTAAATAGGTTCTTTTGTTTAAAATAATATTGTTGAACAAGCAGAGCAGGTGAGCAAATGGTAAAGCTTAGAAAAGGAAGGAGGGCCTATACGCCAAGCAGTGCCTTGGGTATAATGCGCTTCTTTGATGTAGAAAGTAAGGCGCCTAAACTAAGCCCTGAGCTTGTGGTAGCAATAGCAATAGCATTCATACTTATTATTCTTGTGCTGCATATTGCGGCTCTTTAATACCAAACAATTAAAAGCACCTCTTATTTTTTAGCTCTTTTTCCCTTAACGTTAGTTGAAACGAGAGCTTCTATTTGTCGAATAAGATCATTAGCCTGATTTTTATAATCTTGAGAAAGAATAAACAGATAAATACTCCCCGCCAAAAATAATGCAAATATTCACAAAGAAGTCGAAATTAGTTCGAGTAGTGGGCGTGGCAGGACTCGAACCTGCGACCAACGGTGTGCTTAGGCCCCAAAAGAAAAATAAATATGAGCGAAGGGCCTTATAAGACCGTTGCTCTGCCGACTGAGCTACACGCCCAACATCTAAATAAATAATTAAAAGAAGGTATAAAAAAATTACCTTTCCACTACCTAATGGCCGCTGGAATCTAGAACTCCTTTCACATTGTTTATTCCCATGCGCCTCTTTAAGCTTTTGATGAAAGCATGCTCACACCTTTTTTAGTATTAATCCTAGAATTTCTTTAAATTCAGGGAGTTCTCTTACAAGCGGCTGCATTTCGCTTTTCCATATCTTCTTTTTACTTTCCAGCATTTCTCTGAACTCTTTCTTGTCCCATTTTAATCCATAATACGCCAGCTTCTTTTCAACAAGCTTTTCATCAATCTTTATTCCTTCTTTAAGTAAAAACCACACATCGTAAGCATCTCTTGCTTTATTTCTGCCCATCACTGCTCTTATTTTTTCTGCAAGGATTTCTCTCTCATCCATAACATATACATCGAACTCCGGAATCTCTTCCATAAATCTGCCAAGGGTTTTCACCATAGGTCTAAGCAATACCTCTTCACGGAGGCTCACATCTATTATCACTCTGCACAAGCTCATTAAGCTGCCTGTATAAAGAGGCCCTTTAATTCGGAAGCCTATTTTAATACTTTTCTCAAACCCCTTTTCCTTTGTTTCAAATCCAAGCGCAAACCTTTGAAGCATCTTTTTTATCCTTTCTACCTTAAACTCGCTTATGGCAGTAAAATCAAGGTCTTCTGAAAATCTTCTCGAGCCATAACACTTTGCCAATGCAGTTCCGCCCTTGAACACAAGAGCATTTCCGTGAGTGCGATAAATTGCAAACAAAATCAAGTTCTGAAAATAATCCTTTTCCGCTTGTGCAAGTGTAAGTCCCCTTAGCTTTGCATATTCACTAAGCTCAGCCCTGCTTATCATAATTTCACTCTCCATTTCGATTCAACTTTGCTCCAGCCTTTTTCAAACGGATTTAATATCACATAATTCCTGTCAAGTCCAAAATGCTTCGAAATATCAATTCCCCTCACTTTTTCCAACAGATAGCCAACTCTTTTCACCACAGCTTGCTTTTTCACACGTTTCAAATATTCAACAATTTTTTCTTCAGAAATTTTTGCATTCTCATATACTTTTATAATCTCATCAAAATTTCCGCAGTAGTTTGGCTTTAAAAACGCATCTATGAGCAACTTTTCCTGCTCTGCAATAAACACACTGCCTGCACCTGTTCTTTCTTTCTTGTATCCAAAAAACTCTTCGAGTTCCACAAATTTTATTTTATAACCTTCAAATTCTACCTCTCTCTTCGAAAAGGGCACTGCAACAAAGATGGTGTTCAATATCTGTTCAGTAAATCCATAGTAATGCGCGGCTGACCAGAAGGAGATGTAACAGGGAGCAACTATGTTGCTTGCTACAACCCAAACATCGTGCTTTACGGTATACACATTTTTTGTTACCCTTTTTACAAGCCCTCTCTTTACAAGCCTGTGCAAAAAAAGTTTAGCATAGCTTTCGCTACTTTCCAATATCCTTGTTGCATCCTGCACACAAAACGTATCTTTCCTTCTCGCCCACTCTAAAAACTTCAACGCCTGCATAATAATATATTCTTAATTAAAGTATTTAAAGTTATCATTTTTGATAATTTTGGAAAGTAGTTTAAAGAATGGCTGGCCAGAGGTGATATTTTCCTCATCTGTGTTAGTGTGACACCCCATGCCTAAAGGGGTGGGCTTCTCAAGATAAGCGGCGTATTCTTTTATGGTTCTTTGGTGGATGTCGCTGCCTTTTAAAACTCTTTCTCCGAAAGGTTGTTTGATGTGTTGACTGTTTCTATGCTTTGCGAGGACTTCTTAAGCATGCCATACCTGCCAATGTTTAAGCGCATAGAATTCTTGAAAAGCGTTGTGAATGCATTTTCTATCTCATAGGTTTCACCAACAAGTACCTTATCTATATCATCATCCCAGAGTGTGAGTAAAACGCAGGCAGTCTCATCACCAACTAAGGCTTCAGCAACTCTATGCTGTGAACCATCCAGACGCGAAGTAACCCCTCGAGGCTCAGTAATACTCACGGCTTTTACTGCAACATTGATTTTCTTCTGAAAGGGCCTTAAAGATTCAACCTTCAAACCAAAACCCCCAATAAAAAGGCTAATCTTGAATATTTATTTAAAAATATCAGCCTAGTTGAAAAAAGGTTATTCAACAACTTTTAAAATCTATAAATAAGAAAAAAGAAAGGCAGTATTGCCTTTTTCACTTTTTCTTGCGCTTTTTTGGTTTTTCCCACTCTTTTAGCATATTTTTTGCTTCATCTTTGAACGCTAGCCCAAATGCTAGGCCCAATGCTAAAGCACCCGCAAAGGCAACGCTGCCAAATCCGATAATAAATGCATACTCAAGGATTGTAGTGTCTATGCCCGGCACTGCTTTAAGAGCCATCACAAGTGCCATATAAATTATTAGCACTTCTGCCGCTAATGCAATTATTTTCCTAAAGCGTGTGGCTGAAACCTCCAAAGCGTTTCTCACATAGCGAGCGATTATTAGACCTGCCAAACCTATAAGAACCGCACCGATAACTTGGAATACGAAGAATACCAGGCCTTGCAAAGCGCTCTTAAAGACCTCATACTGCATTACCTCTGCACCTTGCGCTAGGAACAACAGAATTATTGACCACTCGAAGATCGTGCCTATAATATTTGTTATTGTATGGCCTGCTACAACATCAGCCAGGTTCTGTTCTTCAAGCCACTCATCAACGCGCATATTTGCTAACAAGCCCATAACAATACGTTTTATTATCACACCAACAACATAACCCACCAAAAGCAAAATCACTAAGCCAAGAACGCTTGGCAACACTTCAGCGAAAGCCTCAGCAAGCTTGCCAAAAGCACTCTGCACAATACTTACAGTTTCGCCTGTTACATTTACCATAACCACCACCAAAAATAAGGAAATGTGCAAGTTTTTAAAGCTTTTCCATAAGTTCGTCTATCGCCTTATAAAGTTCGTCTAACGTGGAATTATTCACGATAACTAAATCTGCAAGCTCAAGAACCTTTCCCAAACCTTTATTTTCTATATCGTTTTTATCCCTTGCAAAGAACTCTTCTCGTGATTGCGGATCAAGCTCTGTGCGGCGAGAAAAGCGAAGCTCTTTTGGAGCCTCCACCCGCAATATATGGAATCGCTCAGCAAGAGCTTCAATTGGTGTGAGCTCTTCTGGCGATCTAGCACCGGTAACAACAACTTTTTCATAACCTTTCATAAGCTCGGCAATTTTTTTGCCAAAGACACCCATGCCATACTTTGCGCGCATTTCATTACCGAAGGAGGCAGCATTTGCTTTCGTGATTTCTAATCCATGTGATTTCATCAAGGGCACTATAACATCCCTAAAGAAATCAAGCTGCTTGAAGCCGTGCTTTTCAACAAGGTATTTTGCAACAGTATCTTTGCCGCTTCTAGCTAAACCAACAACTACAATTACAAGCATAAGAAATAGAATAAGTATAAACAATTAAAAAATGCTGGGAAAGAAAAAAAATAGAAAAGCTAGCGAGCGCTAGCTTTAATCGAATTCTCCGCTAGGGCCTTCGCTGCCTTTGCCCTTGCTCTTCGAGGAGCCCGCAATAATGTCATCTATGCGCAGAATCATCTCTGCTACTTCTGCACCAGCAGCAATTGCCTGTGTCTTTACGCGCAATGGCTCTATAACGCGCAACTTGTTCATATCTGCAAGCTTTGCTTTGTACACATCAATACCAACATATTTGCCTTCTTTACCTCTGTGCTTTGCCCTCAGCTCTACGATAGTATCAATAGGGTCCATACCTGCTGTTTCCGCGAGCGCCCTTGGTATCACTTCTAAAGAATCTGCAAATGATTCTATTGCAAGCTGTTCGCGGCCGCCAATAGTTGTTGCATAGTCCCTTAGCTTCATAGCAACTTCCATCTCAATGCTGCCACCACCTGTTACTATCTTGCCGTCTCTTATAGCTGTACTAACTGTACCGATTGCATCGTTAACCGCGCGTTCGGCTTCATCAACTATGTGCTCTGAGCCGCCCCTTAGCAATATTGTTACTGACTTGGGGTTCCTGCAACCCTCAACAAAGACCATTTCGTCGCCAGCAATCTTCTTCTCGTAAACTACCTTCGCTTTACCAAGGTCCTCTTTGCTCAAGTCATTTATGCGTGTCACTATGCGTGCTCCAGTAGCTTTAGAAAGCTTCTCCATATCTGATTTTTTAACGCGCCTTACTGCCATAATCCCTGCCTTGGCCAAAAAGTGCTGCGCAATGTCATCAATGCCTTTCTGGCAAAACACCACATTAGCGCCTGCCTTGCTTATCTGCTCAACCATCTCTTTTAGCATTGCTTCCTCTTTATCTATAAATGCTTGCAACTGCTCTGGGTCTGAAATGCTAATCTCTGCATCTGTTTCTGTTTCCTTGATTTCCAAGGCAGAATCAATCAACGCTATCTTTGCGTTTTCAACTTTTTTAGGCATGCCTGCATGCACTACTTCCTTATCTATTACTATTCCGTGTATAAGCTGACTGTCGCTTAGTGAGCCTCCTGCTTTCTTCTCAACCTTTATCATATCCTTATTAATTGCTATTTCCTTTTCGCCGCGCTCTGCAACCTGCATTATTGCGTCAACAACGATGTTTGCTAAGGACTCCTCCGCTTCTGCGCCGCTCTTGCCGGTCATTGAGGTCATTGCAATGCGTCTTAAAGCAACTTTATCATCAGCTGAAATAGTGTCCGCTGTGCTTTCAGCAATTTCTCTTGCTTTCTTCGCAGCAAGCTTGTAACCCTTTATTATTACGCTTGGATGAATGCCGTCCTCGAGCAGCTTTTCTGCACGTTCAAGCAAAGCGCCTGCAAGTACCACAGCAGTGGTAGTGCCATCGCCCACTTCTTCATCCTGTGCCTTTGCAATCTCAACGAGCATCTTCGCTGCGGGGTGCTCAACGTCCATTTCGTCAAGGATTGTTGCGCCGTCGTTGCTGATTATCACATCGCCGAGCTCATCAACGATCATCTTGTCCATGCCCTTTGGGCCTAGCGTAGTTTTGACAGCTTCAGCTACTGCTTTAGCTACAAGAATATTTATTGCCTGCGCATCCCTGCCGCGAGTTCTTCTGGTGCCCTCGGAAAGGAAAATTACAGGTTTTTGGTTGGTATCTTGGGCAACCATATTATTTCACCTCCATTTAAACGCAATTTATTTTATTTTGGCATTTATTAGCATACAGAGTTTGGTATTAAAAAATGAGATTATTTATATAATATTGAATAAAACGTGAAAGATTTAAAAACACTTTGTTGAGTTGGGCAGGAGCTGGCTGAAGGTGGTATCATTGAACAGTGAAAAAATGATTGTGCTGGCTTCTCGTTCCGAATCGAGAAAAAAAGCCCTTAAGCTTCTGGGCTTGAAATTTAGAGTAATACCTTCAAAGATTGATGAAAGGGCATTTAAAGAAAAGAGGCCTGAGCTTAGAGCAAAGGGATTGGCGGAGCTTAAGGCAAAGGATGTTGCTAAAAAACTGAAAAATGCTGTTGTTATAGGCGCTGACCTGATTGTTGTTTATAGAAATAAAATCTACGAGAAGCCGAAAAGCAAGAGCGAAGCGCTTGCGATGCTGAAAAGTTTTTCTGGAAAAACAGTTACAATAGTTGCTGGTTTGGCAGTGGTTGATTCCAGCTCTGGAAAAATGCTCTCAACAGTGGAAAAATGCAAAGTGAAGTTTCGCAAGCTCACAGATAATGAAATTAAAGAGTACATAGCGAAATACCCTGTATTGAAATTTTCTGCCGCATTTGATGGTAACGCGGTGCTAATATTTGCTGAGCGTGTGGAAGGAAGCATTGCTTTTTATACAGGCATCCCGCTAAATGAACTTGTGCTGTTTTTGAGAAAGCTCCGGTGCTTGAAATGAAGCGCTTACCATACAAAAGCGAGATGAAAAGGTTGAATGAATTCCTAGCAAAGCATAGGTTAAAGCTTGTAAGGCTTATAGCAAAAGGACATTCCTCCTTTGTTTTCCTTGTAAACCGCGGGCAGAAAAAATTTGCGCTGAAGCTTGAGCGCGAGGATTCCCCGCGGAGAAATATGCTTGAAAAGGAGGTGAGAAACCTGAAGAAAGCGAACAAGCTTGGCATTGGCCCAAAGCTCTATAATTATGATAAAAAAAGAAGAATAATACTAATGGAATATGTGGAGGGAAAAACATTCAATGAATGGCTCTTTGAGGAGAGAAAAAGCAGCGAACTAATTCAATTTTTAACTGAACTTTTCAGGCAAGCGATTGAAATGGACAAAGCTGGTTTAGATCACGGACAGCTTGCTGGCCGCGGTGTAAATATTTTAGTTAGAAACAATCTACCAGTGATTATAGATTTTGAAAAAGCCTCACAGAAAAGAAAAGCGCACAACTTTTCTAAGCTGCTTGCATATCTGCTAATAAACAGACACTCTGCAATATCATTAAGGGTTTTGGAGATATTAAGAAAAAATGAAGGGAGCTATTCTAAAAGTTCATCTTCTGGGCTCTGATACTTTCTCTTTATCTCCCTTTCCATAAATTCGCAGTCGGATTTTATTTTTGCAACGTATTCAAGCAATCTTTGCCTTTCCTCTGCAATCTCCTCAAATTTAGTGTATTTCGCAACAGCGTCCTTGAACATTGCATAATCAACATAAGTATAAGGCAGTTTGTTCATCTCTTCAGTTACCTTAGCAAGCATCTCGGCAAGCCACCTATTCATTTCAATCTTGACACGCTTCTTTATCTGCTTTCCAGGATCAAGATGCTTACGCATCAGCCTTACAACAACAGAGTTTGGAAACGGCAGAACTACTTTTTCAGCTTCTGCCCCTTTTTTTTCTGCTTTTTTAACAGCTTTTTTGCCAACTCTTTTAGCCACATTACCACCCCACTGATAAGAATAAAGATAAAAAAGAGTATATAATTTGTGCAAGCATCAGAATTTAAATGAATTGGTTGACAGATAGTAAAATTAAACGAATGAGTTAGGAGGAGCGATGCGCTATGCCACTGTCAAAGAAACCTAAAATTCAGAAAAAACTAAGGAATGCCCACCAAGTAAACATGAAAAACGCCAGAAGAAATGCTAAGAAAAACTTCTGGCATAGATCTTTGCATATAAAACGATTTAAGAAACCAAAAAAGTAGAGCGAAAAAAAGAAATGCTGACGCCTAAGCATTTAGTGCAAAAATCTTTAAAAGAATTTTCAATATAGGTTCATCAATTTTTGCAAAACTGATTTGGTGAAGCTTATGGGGTCTGCGCAGATATTGGAAGAGGTTATGGGTAAGTGCGAACCCATTATAGAAAGGGGGCTAAAAGAAAGGGTTACAAGTAAAGAAGCTGCTGAAGTGCTCTCTTCGCTTTTATTTGAAATCACTGAGAAGTTAGGGCAGAAACTGATTGAGGTACGAAGCTACGAAACCATAAAAGAAAAAGGAACTTTCAAGTACGCTGGACAAGTTGAAACTCTGCACAGCGAAGGCATATTTCCTGAAGATTTGTATAAGGAGTTTAAAGAGCTTGGTTTGGAAAACCACATAGGACCATCTTATTTAAGAGTGAAAGGATTGCTTACGCACAAAAGGGTGAGAAGCTTTTTCGCAAGGCAGCTAGCCTATGTGATTAAAGATGCATTGGAAAGAGATCCGCCAAAAAACGAAGATCGCTTTGTGGTATTCCTTCCGAATATGACCGGCGGCGCATGGATAGGCGACGAAACAATGAGGCATGCGGAAAGTATTTTAGAACAAAAAATATGGCCTGCTTCGCCCTATATGAGAAATATGAGAAAGACAGTTGAAGTAGTTGCTAAGGAATCAATAACAAACTATGTGGAAGGGCTTCTGCCAGAACCGGAAGAAACAGCTGTTATAATAAATTTCGAAGAGCTCAGAACCACAGCAGAAACTACTAAAAATGCTATTCAAATATTAAAAAATTTTGGCTATAACGCAGAGAAAGGCGTGAAGATAAAAGCAGCATGCGTATTTGATTATAGGCATATCGCTGGCGTGGAAAGGTTGAAGCGCTTAGGTGTTGAATCCTTGTACCTAATAGAAGGCTTAAATTTCTTTGAGGTTGCAAAGGAGCAAGGTTACATAAACGACGAGCAGTACAGAACAGTAAATGACTGGTTGAATGACCCATGGAAATATACCAGAAAAGTTCTGCCAATGGTAAAGGAATTGATTGGTGAAAAGAAATGATAAGCAAGTATTTCCTTGCTCTTGATTATCCTAAGGATGAAATAATTCCGAAAGGCATAGAAGCTATTGATTTCATAGAAAAAGAGTTTGGCAGCGAATTTGTAAAAAAGAAAATTGGAGTAAAGCTAAATGATTATTCATTAAGAAAAGACTTTGCAAAGTTTAGTGCTTTTAAGGAAAGAGGTTGCGAGATATTTGCAGATGTGAAAATTTTCCATGGAGCAAATACTGGTTATAAAATTATAGAAGAAATAAAGAAGGAGCTTCCAGTAGATTATGTAACTGTGGCAACACAGCTCGGAAGAAAAATCCTCGGAGAGTATGTTGAAAGGGCCAAAAGCGACAATATAAAAATCATTGGATTTACTGCACATACAAAAATTCCTGCTGAACAGGTAAAAGAAATTCACAACCAAGAAGCAGAAAGTGTAATTTATACCCTTGGAAAAATAGCTTCAGAAAGCGGCTGCGATGCAATTGTTTTGGAAGCGGGCATGCTTAAAAATGAAAAAATAAGGGAACTGCCTGTGAAAAAATTGATTGCAGGGATTAGAACGAATATTGAAGAGAGAGGTGTTCAGGCACGCGTTACCTTGCTCAGGGATTTGCAAGAGGTTAAGGAGTTTGTTGATTATATTGTAATAAGCAGCAGATATGTGCATAATTGGGAGAAATTAAGGGAAATAATCTGCAAATTAGAATAATCCCAAGACTGTGCTATTGTATTGCAACTTTCTTGCCGCTCTTTGTATAATAAAATTTTCCAAATTCTTTCGATTTTAATAGCTGCTCACTGCTAAACACAGGACCATCTCTGCAAACAAGCCACTCATCCAAGCAGCATTGACCACACAAGCCAACAGCGCATTTCATATATCTTTCAACAGCAAACTCTGCCTTTAAATTGAATTTTTTGCATAGCTTGAGCACCTTAACCATCATAAGCTCCGGGCCGCAACAATAAAGCTTATCATATTCGTTCTTTTTTAAAAAATCCATTAAAACATCTGAGCAAATGCCTTTGGTGCCAAAAGAGCCATCTTCGGTTATTATATGCAGATTAGCAACATTCTCAATACGTTCTTTAAAAAGAACCTCGCTCTTAGTTCTAAAACCGGCAATAAAATCCACGCTTACTTTGCTCTTTGCCAGCTCTTCCGCAAGCCGCACTAATGCTGCTATGCCGATGCCGCCTGCAACAACGCATACCTTTTTAACTCCACCCCAAGAAAAGCCTTTTCCATAAGGGCCACGAATTCCCAGGTAAGAACCTTCATTTAGCTGAAATAATTTTTCTGTAAAGCCGCCGCGTTTTTTCACAGCTATCGCAATAGTGTTGCCTGTTTTTATGAGCGTGAAAGGCTTTTCTGCCACGCGAGGCAGCCAGACCATTACAAATTGTCCAGGAACAGCATCAAGAGAAACTCCAAGCTCGAATGTTTTTACTGTTGGTGTCTCTTGCTCTATTTTCAATATTCTGGCTTCCCTAACCCTACTTCGTTCAAACTCATTCATGTGCAAGGCCGATCAACTCCCCTATGCTTTTGTAACCGTGCTTTTTCATCCATGCAAGCATTTCATCACAACACTTTTCAAAAACGTTGTGACCGCGCAACGCGATTGCTGTCCCTATACCAACACAGCTAGCACCAGCCATAAGCAGCTCTATTACATGCTCTCCTCGCAATACCCCGCCTAGACCAATTATTGGAATCTTTATTCGCTTATAGAGATCGTAAACTGAACGCACAACTATAGGCCTTATTGCAGGCCCTGAAACACCTCCGACTTTAAACGCTAATACAGGCTTTGTAGAATTAATATCTATAACCATCCCCGGACCCAGAGTATTTGAGCAAGTAATAGCATTTGCACCTGCTTTTTCTGCTGCAAGCGCAATTTCCCCTATTCTAGGCAGGCTTGCATTGATTTTCACAAGTAATGGCTTCTTTGTTTTCTTTCTGCATGCTTCAACTATTTCCTTTGTTGCTTCTGGCGTGCCCTGGCCTGCAAGCAAGCCATAGCCAGGAGTATGCGGGCAGGAAAGGGGCAGCTCTATTGCTGCAAAATCTAACTTATCTAAGGCTTCCACAAGCTTCGCAAAGTCGCTAGCATTGCTTGCTGTACAGCTTGCAATAACAGGCACCTCAAAACAGCTTAAATCAGAGAATTCTTTCAGTGCTTCTTCAATGCCAGGATTGCAGTAACCGAAAGCGTTTAGCATGCCTGCTTCAAAAAAGGCAATGTTTGGTGTTTCGTGCCCAGAGCGTTCTTCCAAGGAAACACTTTTTATCGTTACTGCTCCGGCACCGCCTCTCTGCGCTCTGAGGAGGTTGTTTTTACTCAGACCAAGAACACCTGAAGCCAGAATTAGCGGATTTTTTAGGGAAACATTACAAAGCTCTGTTTCCAAGCTTGGCAGAAAAACCCAACCAAAAATAAAAATAAAAAGGTTTAAAAAGCATGGCGTTGCTTCTTTCAAATGTTGCACATGAACAAAGAAAAGGGCTAAATATAGGTTCTTCTAATTCAAATTAAAGTCAAAAAGCTGGGCTAAAGATAGTGTGCTTAGTATGAATTATTGAGGCGAGAATTGCGCAAAATAGGCAGGATTCCTAAAAAGCATGTACAGCGTTTAAGAAGGGTAATGTAATTAATTGAGCTTTTCTGCTTCTTCAATTAGCATTATTGGAATGCCGTCTTCTATGCGATACGCAAGCCTGCATTTTTTGCATATTAATTTATTTTCTTTTTTATTATAATTCAGATTGCCTTTGCATTTCGGGCAAGCAAGTATTGCAAGCAGTTCTTTAGAGAGCTTTTGCAAGCTATCACCTTAGCCATATAGTAAGCAAAATTAATTAAAAACCATTATTGCCTTCAATAGTTTCAAATGCAACCACATAACAATCTTGAGGAGCTTCGAGCAAAGGTTGAAAATTGTAAAAGATGCTCTTTATGGAAAACACGCAAAAAAGTTGTTTTTGGCGAAGGACCTGAAAACGCAAGCGTTTTCTTGATCGGCTTAGGTCCTGGCCATAATGAAAATTTGCAGGGAAAACCATTTGTTGGCTTAGCTGGAAAGTTTTTGAACCATTTGCTTGCGTTAGCTGGATTGAACCGCAAGGAAGTTTATATTACAAGCGTTATGAAATGCTACCTACCAGAAAACAGGGCAACGAAGGAGCAGATAAAAACATGCAAGCATTATTTAGATGTGCAGCTTGAGATAATAAAACCGAAAATTATAGTACCTTTAGGTAACGTTGCTTTGCAATATGTAGCAGAAAAATTCAACATTGGTTCAGATAGAATAAGTAAAATACATGGCAAGCTTTTCAATGCAAAAGCTTCTTGGGGCAAAGTAAAAATCGTGCCTATGTATCACCCTGCAGCAGCTTTGCGCAATGGAGGCTTGCGAAAAATGCTTGAAACCGATTGGAGAAGATTGAGAGAGTTGTTGAAAAATAGCTAGCCTGCTCCTCCTCCGCCTCCGCCGCCGCCAGCGCCACCGCCAGCGCCAAAGCCGCCAGAGCCTGAAGTAGATACCGCTGAGGAAAATGCTGAGGAAAATGAATTGCTCAAGGAAGCGAAATCCGCTGCTGAAAAAGTGCTTGCAGTCCCTGCAGCAAATATTGATGAATGTACTTCGCCGCTGTAATTTTCAAATACGATTTTCATCGCTTTTTCCACCTTATCAGCAACTCCAAGCGGGATCGCATACACTATATATTTCTCCCACAATACAATTGCTTCAGGAGGAACATTCCTTAAGTTGCTGAAATCGCTCAGGAATCTCTTAAAGCGCTTCCATTTTATATAGTGCTCTGCACCTTTTTTTGTTCTGTTGGGCAGAGCGTTTGGAAAGGCCACATTCAGAATAAGCGCTACAATAACTATAACAAAAAATAATCTCGGAGCTATTATTAAAGAGAGTATTAAAAGAATCCCCGTACCTATTAAAAACGGCAGGATGCCATTCTTCTTTGAAAAGAAGCCCTGAGCATCAACAAAATCTTTAACCGCATTTTTCCATTCTTTCAAAAATGTTTGGGCCTTAAAACGATTAAACCTCAAATAAAACTCAAGCTCAGTAAGTGTAACCTCATTCGGGGTTTTGTCTCGCTCTGGAACGGAGAAAATAAAGAATTTTTTTGGTCTATATTGCGCCGCTTCTTTCAAGAGCCGTAGTAGCAGGGCTTCACTTTCGGGAAGTCCTGCTTTGCTAGAATCAATTATGTGGATCTTATAAGAGTCTTTTTTGCCAAACAGAGCATCTTCTTTTATTTTCTCAAGTTTCAATTTGCCCTTTAAGCATAAATGTAAAATTTCTGCGGAAAGCGATTTTGTAGTCGGCTCTTTAAATAGAGGCCTCATAAGTGCCTCTACTGCTGCAGGACTATAATCATAAGGTGGCTCCCTTTCATAGATGCTCAGAATAAAAACTCGCGGTTCCTTGCCAAAGAAAAACCACACAAAGACAAATAAAAGAACCTCTACAATTGCAAAAATAAGAACAGTCATTAAATTCACTGACGATCCTAAATTGGTGGAAAATGGGAAAAAAGAAAGCAACATCAATAACAAAAACAAGAATAGAGAAACTGCCCTAACAGTTTTATTCAATTTTTCTGAATGGGTCAGTCTTGCAAGTGTTATCATAAAGAAAATTATTATAATTAACAAAGGCGCCACAGAAATGATGAAAATAGTAAAGAAAAATTCGTTAAAGAACTTTTGATCTGTTTCCCGCCTTACTTTCGAATTTTGCGCCCAGTTTTTTTCCTCCTCGATTATCCTTTGCAATGCAGCGCCAGGAACTATCTGGGCATTGTTCATACTTTTTAGCAGTTCCTTTGGAAATACAACCCTTAGCTCAACCCACTGCCTGGCTGGGATATTAAATGCTTGGAAAAGAACCTTTTTGTTTTCAATTAAGCCAATCTTCCCATTTATTTCAGGATGCCCCCACACATAAACCTTATTTGCATCGTCAACCTTATCTGGAAGCTCAATGTAGCCGTATATCTCTTTCAAAGGAACGGACCAATCAGAACCCCAAACCTTCCAGTAGAATTCAGCAACATCATCATAAACTTTCAAGGCTTTTAAGAGTTTATAGCGCAAAAGGAATGTTTTGCGTTCATTGGTTGCAGAATAATGCCAAGTGTATTTTTCTCTGCCAGATTCGTAGCTTTTATCCACTGAGAGCTTTACTTCCTTGCCTGAGCTTATATCATACACTTCAAAAGATTGAATTTCATAAGAGCCTGAGGGAAATGTTCGGTATGCATAAGAAAAAGAACCATTGAAATTGAAAGTTATACGCTCTTCAACAGTAATTGAAGAATCTTGCTGTATTTTATAATAAAGTTCTGCTTTATCTAGCGAGTAGCTCTTCGCAAACGCGAACGTGAAAATGAGCAAAAGCAAAAATAATACATAGGCGTTTTCTTTTCGCATTATGAAAAAAGGTTCTTTGCATTTAAAAATATGTTGTTTTATCACAGCCTCTTGAAGTCAACCGCTTTCCAGTATTTTTTTAGGTCCTTGTCTGCTGTCACTATGGACTCATTCACCTTTTTAGCAAGCCATAGATAAGAAGCATCATAATAACTCAAGCCCGTATTTAACGCAATGCCTAATGTGGCATGCCAGTCAGGTTCATATATATCAAAGTTGCATCCAATCCAAAGAATCCAATCTTTAAGCATTGCCTGAGCCTCAGCAGGGGAAAATCTCTTAAAAATCTTGGATTCCTTCCATAACACATTACCAAGCTCATAGAAAATAAGTCTTGTTGTCTTTGGCTCACGAAGCTTTTCAACCTTTCCTAGCTTAATCGCCTTAATAAAACCGCTTGCATCAACGATCAAGCTCTGCCCTCCTTAATAGCCTCTGTAAGTTCTCTATCACTTATTCCCTTAAGTTTAGCAGAGTGCTTCTTTAATCTGTGCAGAAGTACGTTCCGATACATTTCGCCGAGGGCTTTTTTTATTGCTCTGGATGGTTCTATGCCTGCCTCTTTAAGCCCCTCAGCAATCTCTTTGGGCATTCTGACACTGATTACCGTAGTCCGCTTCATGTATACACTTTTTGTATACAAAAACTTAAAAAAATGTTGTTTCTAACTTTTTTGAATGAAGATATTGCCAATAGCGTTTGATTCTATGGGCACAAGGAGCATGTGCACTTTTGTAAAAACAAGGGATGTTAAAATTCTTATAGACCCTGGTGTTGCTTTGGGCCCAAGCCGTTATGGCTTGCCGCCGCATCCAATTGAAATAAAGCGGCGAGAAGAACACTGGCAAGCAATAGTTAAGTATGCAATGCAAGCTGATGTGCTTATAGTAACGCATTACCACTATGACCACTATAGACCTGATGAGAATTTGGAGATCTATGAAAATAAAGTGGTATTTGTAAAGCACCCTGAAGAAAATATAAATAAAAGCCAGAAAGAAAGAGCAGCCTATTTTTTAAGTAAGATTGAAAATATTGCAAAAAGCATTCAGCATGCGGATAGAAAAGAATTCTTATTTGGAAATACAAAGATAAAATTCTCGCAAGCAGTATTCCACGGAACCAATGCTAAGCTTGGCTATGTTACCGAGGTTTTAATCGATGATGGTTACAAACTAATTCACACAAGCGATGTTGAAGGTCCAAGTATAGCTAACCAAGTGGAATTTATTCTGGAGAATAAACCAAATTTAGTGATTCTGGATGGCCCTCTCTCTTACATGCTTGGCTATAGATACAGCTCTAAGAGCCTGCAGCTTGCAGTAGAAAACATGATTAAAATTGTGAATATGGGTCCTATTGAAACACTTATTGTTGACCACCATTTTTTAAGAGATTTGAAATGGAAGCAAAGAATCGCAAGCGTTTTTGGTGCTGCAAACAGAAAAGGGATTAAGGTTTTAACCGCTGCCGAGTATGCAGGCAAACCACTTGAGATGCTTGAAGCGCAAAGAAAGGAGCTCTATGAAAAGCAACCCTGAAAAATCGCTATAAAAAACTTCAAATTTGAATATAAGAAATAGGTTAAAAATTCGTTTTTATTGTTCGTTCACCACATATTTTATAGTTATGGATCTTATTACAGGAGTTGCGCTGCCGTTTCCTGTAAGTTTAACCTTGAGTTTTAATGAATCACTAACAATGCTAGAGATATGGGCATTCAGTGTATCTAAATCATTATAGTTATCTGTTGTTTCTACCCATGCAGAGCCATTCCAGTAGAGCCAGCTGGAGCCATTATCTGTGCTGATCTGGA
>JAGGVE010000030.1 GCA_021163505.1 Candidatus Iainarchaeum sp.
CGCCGAAGTCCCAGGAGTAAGTTGTTATTGTTCCGTCTGGATCGAAGCTTTGAGAAGCATCGAAGTTTACTTCAAGTGGAACTTGGCCAAAGTATTTGTCTGCGGTGATTAGGGGAACTGGTGCGAAGTTTATATTATGCTGGCTTTTTGGAGTTAGCTCTATCAAGGTTGGTCGGGCAGCATCCAAGGGAAGCATTGGAAGCTCAATAACCCTTTGGATAAAATTTGGGTGGGTGATTAGCGCTCTGAAGTTTTTATCTGTATTGCTTGCGCTAATCTCATAGCTACCTATGCCGTTTTCGTCTGTATGAACCTCTGCTAAAAAGAAAGACTCCGCATAGATAAAAGCGATTGCATTGTGTACTGGCGTCTGCGTGTCAGCACTGACAACTTTAAAGAAAAGTTTTTTATTATTCTCTTCCTGCGGTTCCGGGAGTATTATATCCACGCGAGTTGTTTCGCCAGCATTCACTTTTATATTCTCCTCCGTTGCTATCCTGCCATCACCAGCTACCACGCCAACATCATAATAGCCAGGGTCAAGCTTTTCAAAAAGAGCTGTGCCCGATGCATCTGTTGTTTTCTGTCCAACAAGTCTAGCAGTTTGTGAATCATACAAACGGACCGTAACATCGCTAGCATAGGTATTGTCGTATTCATAAATGGTAATAGCTATTTTTCCTTTTTGATTATCTGTTTCGGTCTCTTCCAGCTTAAATATAACTGTTTTTTTACCCTCTAAGAGAAGCGTCTGTGGTTTGAAGCCTTGAGCAACAGCAGTACCACTAAGTTCTTCACAATCTTTGGGCTTTGTTACCTCAAAGGGTTGCTCTGAGCCCGGTTTGTTTATAGGGGCTGGCGGCGTACCACGCTTACAGGTAAAAGTGATGGTTATCGTCCGGTCCTCGATTTTGGGACTTCCAACTGCACGTTTAACAACAAACAATTCTATTTTATTTTCTGCAAAGTAAAGTCCTACCTTCTTTAATTCTATTGTTTTAAGCACATCTGCAACAAGAACCATTCTTTTTTCTTTGATTTCTTCGTAGTCCTCTGCAGAAACACTCAGCAAAACATCTACCTGCTCAGCAGGAACCTCAAAAACAGCTATGCCCGCTTCGCTTGTATCTTCCTTAAGTATTTTATTAAAATCAATGAGGTTTAGAGTTACTGGCACGCCGACAAGAACATCGCCTGTTTCTGCATCAATGAGCTTGACAGAAACATAATAAACGCTTGGCTTCGATGGAAAGATAAATGGTCCAATTACTGGAAGCAAAAGGAGCCAGAATATCAGAAGAAGAATGAGCAGAACAAAGAGCATAAATGATGGCACATATTTGTCGATTGGATCGATAACCTTATATACTGGAATATGCCGATTTATTTTATCAAGAACCGCATAGTAGCGGTCTTCCAATGCAAAATAAAACTTTTTAAGAGATTCTGTGAAACTCACCTTAACCGCCTCACGTTAATACACACCCAATATATATAACACTTTATTATATTAGGATTTATGATTAATAAATCTTTTCTTTAACAAATTCTGCATTCTACAGCTAAGTTAGAATGAGAATTAATTGTTCTATTTCAGCTGTTCCTTTATCTTTTTGGCGATTTTTACCCCTAAAATGCGCACTAAGTCTTTTATATCCGCTTTTTTGAGGTTTGAAATACTTCTGATGCCAGCTCTATAAAGCCTGCGTGCTCTTACTCTGCCAATGTAACGCAATTCAACCAAGCCAAGCAGCTCTTCTTTAACGCCATGCTTGAGCCTTTTTCTCATCTTACGCATCTTTATAGCATTTTCCTTTGCATCGATGAGCTTTGCAAGTTCACTGCAAGCATAAGCTAACCAGTCACAAATCTGAAGTTTTGAGTGAAGGATGCCTGGCTGCACACGGTAGTTTTCCATTATATCCTGCTCACTTTTCTCATTTATCCAATCTTCGAGCATTAGTGTTGAGTAGAATTTTTCAAGCAAGTGCTCATCGAAGAATTGTTGCCTTGAAACATCTATTGGAAGCTCGTTTTCTCTTGTGAGGAGCTCATTCCAAAGCTCTGATTCTTTATTGCGAGAAACACTTAACAAAGGGCTGAATTCAGTAGTGTCCACAATACAGTAAAGGCAACCGAGCTCGGTTAGCTCCTGCCTCAAGCATTTTATCATAGCGTTTGCGCTTGCTGGATCCAGGTAGAGTTCAGCTACGCGCTTTCCAAGCGCTGTTGCAAGCAGCTTATCATTGCGCTCTTCAACAAAGCCATAGTCGATAAGCTCATCGATTATTTTATGGATTCTTTCAACTAAAGAAGAAAGCTTTCCATACTGCTTACAATAGAATGTTTTTGAGAAGAAGTCTTCAAGCGAAGCGTAATCAAATATGAAATGACTCGCTATTGCCGCAAGCGTCTGCATCCTAAGGACAGGCCAATAAGCCAAAGCAGAATTAACATCTTCAGGGGTGCCTTCTATATAACTACTCCAAAGCTCCTCTTTTTCAGGCTCGCTTCTTGCAACTATTATTGCCTCACCAGCAGAATCGTACTTCGGTCTGCCAGCTCTGCCTGCTTGTTGTTTATATTCTCTAACAGGAATGCGCTGCATCCCATATTCAGTATAGCGGTAAAGCGAAGGAATTACAACGCGGAACGCAGGCAGGTTTACGCCTGCTGCTAGTGTTGGCGTAGCGGCAAGCACCTTAAGCTTGCTTTCGCGGAATGCCTCTTCAATCAGTTCGCGCTGCTTTGCGAGCAAACCTGCATGATGAAATGCAACGCCTTTTTTGACCAACGATGCCAACAACTTGCATTGTTCAGTGGGCTGCTCAAGCACATTTAGCACTTTTTCGGAAAGGCTTTGTAAAGAAAGTTTTTCCTTTGGAAAAAGATTTTTACTAACAAAAGGTGCAAGCTTTTTTGCCATATTCTCAGCGTTTTTGCGCGTGCTCATGAAAAATAAGGCTTGCTTTTTCTTAGCTAGCGTATCTTTAACAATAGCTTCTGCATAATCGCTATCAGCAAGCTCGATAGCATGGTTTCCAAAATCAATCGCGTTGTTAAAGAAGATTCCCTCCATAAGCTTTACCGGCCTGTAGTCGCTAACAACAAGCTCAGCATTTAGCCATTCCGCAAGTTCATCAGCATTAGGAATAGTTGCGCTTAATGCAAGCACCTGAAGCTCCGCTAAGATATAACGCATCTTCACAACAACCGCTTCAAGCGTTGCACCTCTCGAACTCGAAAGCTCGTGAATCTCATCCACAATGAGCAAGCCAACATTGCTGAGCCAGCTTGCTCTGTGAGTTATTAGTGAATCCAGCTTTTCATTTGTTGTGAAGATTAGATCGTAATTGCTTAAATAGTGCGAACTCGAATCAAAGTCGCCAGTGCTTATTGCAATCCTTATGCCCAAATCAGAATACTTTTTCTTCCAATCTTTATAATGCTCCGAAGCTAGCGCTTTTAATGGTGAAGTATAGATTACTTTTTTGCGTTTATTGAATATGCAATTTAATGTGCA
>JAGGVE010000027.1 GCA_021163505.1 Candidatus Iainarchaeum sp.
CTCAAAAATAGCCTCTGCTTTGTACAGTAGATTATACAACTCCTTAACCCCCGCGAGAGTTCAAATTTAATTTTGTCTTTTAAAATTAATGTATTAGTTTTTAAATATCTTTCGCTTGGGTTTAAGAGTGTTTCTTACTTTAGTGAAACAATTTTTTTAGCTTTTCTATGCCCGAAAAATTTACAAACAGAGCTCTTTCGCTCTTCTTTAAAATTCCCCTGGGTTTTCATCAATCTTTAGTATTCTGCGATTTTTTCACTTCACGCTCAAGCTCCCTCAATCCAATACAGTAAACAGGCCTCCCTTCAAACTCCTCAATCCTTTTCGAAAAGCTCTTTGCAAATATTGCATAATGCTCCTTTCTCTTACCCGAATTCCATTCCACATAGCGAGCTTTTTCAGCAAGCTCCTTTGCTGTTCTCTCTGCATTCACCCTGCTTTGCCACTTGCACTCCGCAAACAGTATTTGCTTGCTTTTCTCATTCAATGCAACCAAATCAATTTCATAAGTGTTTTTTCCTTTTGGTTTTTTCGGAATCTTTCCCCACTGCCTGCCTATTTTTGTGAAGAAAAACTCCCTGAAAACAGCCCTTTCCTTTATTGCTTTAAGGCAGAACCTTTCAAACGCTTTTTGAATTTCCTTATCGAGTTTTTCCCGAATCAGTTCAAATATCTCATCGACCCTTCTTTCCTCAAGCTCTGATTTATTCGGATATACAAATCTGAACCAGAAATTGAGGAAGTTGTCTCTTATAAAATAAAGCGAACTCTTTGTCCTTGCCTTTTCTGTAACCGGGGTTATTCTTTCCACAATTTCCAGAGAAGCTAACCTTTTGATGTATTTTGGCAGATCCCTCGCGTTAAGGCCTGCAATATTTGCTATTTTGCCTGGCTTTGCTGCAAGCGTCATTGCTTTTAGAATATCGAAGTATGCTTCCGGCTCCCTAAGCTCTTCCCTTAGCAGAATTTCGCCCTCATCATATAGATAAGCACCTTTTGTAAGTATCTTTTCCTTAATGTTCCATTCAAAGCTCTTCTTTTTATCATACTGCAAAAAATATGCGGGGATATCCCCAAATACTGAATATATTTTTACAATTTCTTCCATCGGCAATGTTCTGAAAGCCCTGCAGAACTCACATAGTTTAAATGGCTTAAGCTTCCACTGTCCGGTTCTCCTGCCATATAGCGGGCTTTTGTAGCTTAGAACCCCTTTTTCCATCATGGAAATTGAGGAACCGCAGAGAACAAGCATTATGTTTGAATCCTTAAGGCATTCATCAATAGCACTCTGAAATACTGAGGGTATTGCAGGATCCTTTTCCACAAGGTAGGAAAACTCATCAATGCAAACAATAAACCTCCTTTCCCCTGTCTTTTTTCTGATATATTCAAAAGCATCTTCAAAGGTGTTTAAATCTGGCTTGAAATCATTGAACGCTTTAGATGCTTTTTCTACAAATCTAGAAAGGTTTGATTCTGTGCCCTTTTTGTTGCACAGAAAATAAACGTGCTTTTTGTCCCTGCAGAAGCGCACCAGAAGCTCACTTTTTCCAACCCTCCTTCGCCCATAAAGCACTATTAATTGAAAACCTCTTTCCTTGTATTTGCTTTCCAGGAATTCGAGCTCTTCCTTTCTGTTAAAAAATTTCGGATACATAAGATAATCTTGTGTATCCTAATATTTAAAAGGATATGTTATTAGCGTTCCGCTTTACCGCGTTTTCCCACTTCACGCTCAAGCTCCCTCCAAATTCCTCGATGGAAAAGTACCTGAAGCAAGATTCAGGGCAGAGCCTTTATTTTAATCCGGCTTCGGTATCGCCCAGGGCCGTTAAAAAATAGCTATTCCAGAAAAGCCAAAATCTGACATCTCTGTGTCCAGGCTCTGCATCGCTTGTGGAGTAATATCGTATAAGTTCCTGAGCGCGTTTCCTGGCCCTTTCAACAGCAACATGCACGGTATTTCCTTTAAGCAGGGAGATGCTAATTGTGTTGGAGAATTCTTTAAAAGGTCTGGCAAATTTATCCTTCACAGGAGAGGCTTCTCTGGTGATATCTCTTACAAATCCAAAAACAGCCTCATAACCTATAAATGCTTTGCACCCCTTTTTCACAGCATCCCTGCCAAGCTGCTTTGCAGCATTGCACGCAAGGGCATAAACAATTTTTGATTCCAAAAGATGTTCATTTTTATTACTTATAATAAGCGGCTCGTTTTTATGTCCGCTTATTGTGGTTTCATCTCCATGACCATTGAATAGAACAAAATCCGGATTTTGCTTTCGTAGTGCGCTTTCCACATCTTTCCTGTTCGCTCTGGGCCCTTCCAGCTGTCTGTATTTTATATTTCTGTTTTTTGCAAACCCAAGCACTTCCTTGCTCCAGCTGGCAAGGTACTGGACCGTTGTGTCGTGCCTTGGTATTGTGATCAGAAAGCTAAAGCTCATTCAAACCCTCTCTTCATTGCGCGTAAATATTCAAGCTGCATTTTCATAATTATTTTTCCAAGCTCGGTTTCTTTCTTCACCTCTTCAATAAGTTCGTCTCTCGAAAATTCCCTCGAACCCAGGGAAACCTTTAAATTAGCGGGCATGGTTTCAAGCCTGAGCAAAACCAACTTTTTTATTTCCTCATCGCTTACCATTAGATCAGCTCCATTTCAATAAGTTTTTTGATTATCTCTCTTCCAAGCTCGGTTTCTTTCATTATTTCATCATATGCCACAGACCAGGTTATTGGCTGGTCCTCAATCACCAGAATTATTTCTCTTCTGATATCAATCGGCAGGTTTGAATAAACCTTCAAAAACCTTTCTTTCCCTCGCACCATTTCCACCTACACATTTAATCTGATAAGGTATAAATTGTATTTAAAACTAATCCTTTCTGGTTCTGTTTCAAAAATCGCTGGTAAAATTTATCAAGCTCCGCAATATTGAAAATACAAATATTTAATTTTACCGGCATAATCTGGGCAAACCTCAGCATTTTTTCACTTCACGCTCAAGTTCCCTCAATCCAATACAGTAAACAGGCTTCCCCTCAAACTCCTCAATCCTTTTCGAAAAGCTCCTTGCAAATATTGCATAATGCTCCTTTCTCTTACCCGAATTCCATTCCACATAGCAAGCTTTTTCAGCAAGCTCCTTCACCATTCTCTCTGCATTCACTTTGCTCTGCCACTTGCACTCCGCAAACAGTATTTGCTTGCTTTTCTCATTCAATGCAACCAAATCAATCTCTTTATCCTTATGCCACCACTTATGCACATTGGTGAAGTTTTTGAACGCATGCATGCTCCGTGTTTTGAGAATCTCCTCAATTACGTATTCGAACGCAAGGCCAAAGTAGGAATTCAAATCCCTTTCAATCTTTCCTGCAACCTCGCTTGTATTTCCAAGCTCCAGAAGGTCCCTGTGGGGATACACAAACCTGAACCAGAACCTGAAAAGAGGGTCTTTTATTTCATATATCCCCTTTCTTTTCATTCCCAGCGGTACAATATGCCTCACAAAACCCAATTCTTCAAGGGTTGAAAGGTACTTTGTTGCATTATTCTTATCCAGCCCGCATGCAGAGCAGAGCTTGCCTATGCTTTTATACCCTGATGAAATATACCTGAGAATAAGCCTGTAAACCCTTGATTCCTTAAACTCCTGCCTCAGTAAAATAAGCGGTTCATCATAGAGATTTCTTCCCTTTGTCAATAAATTTATCTTTATATTTTCCATTATACCGAGGTTTTCATTGTAGAATTTCAGATAATATGGTATGCCTCCGAAAACGAAATAGGCTTCAAGGCATTTTTCTATATTTTTAAATGCTCCAAGCATGGTTTTGAAATCAAATGGCTGCAGCTTCCAGTAATGCAAATTTCTGCCGTATAGAGGCGTTCCATGCCCAAGAACATCGCTTTCCATAATACTGACTGCAGAGCCACACAGTATGAGCATTATATTGCTATCCTTCAGAATTTCATCCGCAATCTTCTGAAATAGGGAAAGCATCCCTTTCTTTACCGAAAGCAGATAGGGCAATTCATCTATTACAACGATAATTCTCTCTCCCTTAACCTCATCTGAAAAAAACTTGAAAAGATCGTAAAAACTTGAGGTTTCAAGCTTTAGAAAATATTCTCTGTGCGTGATTGCAGCAAACTTCTCTTTGAGAGATTTTATATTTTCCCCAAGGCTTTCATCCGTTGCCAGGAGATAAATGCCATCCTTTCCTCTCAGAAACTCCTTTAAAAGCTCTGTTTTGCCAACGCGCCTACGCCCGTAAAGCACAACAAGTTTAAAGCCCTCATCAGCATATATTCTTTCAAGCCACTCGAGCTCCTTTTCTCTATCAAAAAATTTAGGTAGCATAAGTATAATAATTTCCCAACCCATATTTATTTATATCGTTTCACCTCACGCTCAAGCTCTTTCAGGTCTCTTAAATTTTCAATAGCCTTTTTTCTGTCTTTTTTCTTTAACAAAAAACATTTAATTTGATGCATGCTATCAAAATTTTATGAGAATAAAAGAGTTCGAAGAATTGTGTGGCTTCAGACCAAAATTCAGCTATTTTGAGTTCGAAGATTTATTTAACAGGACTCACACGCCTAGTGTGAGGTTTAAAAACACAAAGCTGCTGAAACTCATAAAAAGGCTTGCCGGTCTTGCATACCCTGATAAAAAATATACCCATGTAAGGGATAGGAGATGGTATAATTTTTACCTTCCCCTCAGAAGGGGTGAAGCAATAGTTGTTCCTCTCACAATTGTTAATTACAGGAATATGTTTGCACTCATTCCAAACAATTTCACTTCAATAGAGGTTTACCCGGGGAATTCTAAAATAGAAAAGTATTATTATGAGGTGGTGAAAGAAGCCCTGCGATTTTCCAAAGTTTTAAAAAAACACCCAGCAATGGTTAAGAAATGCCTCCCTCTTGATATTAGGACAGGCAAGGTCTTGGGAAAATACGTGCTTGCAGAGGTTCTGTCAAAGAAAGAAAAGGCAAGGATTTTGAACAGGTATAAAGCTCACCTAAAAAGAATGAAATTTTTGCATGCCATTTCTTTAGAGGATTATTTAAACACCGCTGCAATTTGCTACAAAGCCGCGTTTGGAAAGGAGGCTGAAACGCTTGCCCCAATTGAAATGTATAAAAGGTGGGCTGATGGAAGAGATTGTGGAATGCTAAAAATAAAGAATAAAACCAGCGAGAGAGCTTTTACCTATTGGTTAAAGCATAAGTCACATTGTGGGGGTCATCCCTTTGAAATAGTTTTCAGCTGGTTTGAACATGGGATTCGTCTCTATCCACCTTCTAAAGAGCAGCCCTGGTTTTTGCTTTGTGTGACAAATTACGCTTATGCTAAAAAGTATATTAAAATGGCAGAAGCTCTGATAAAAAACAGCATCCCGTTTAAAGCACTGGGTATTGAAGATGTGTTAAATTATCTGGCTGGAGAAACATATTTCAGAGTAAACGAATATGCAAAGCATTTTATTTTTTACACTCCGGAGCTTAAAAGCATACGCAAATACATAAAATGGGATCCAATTAAAACACCAAAGTGGAAATAGAATTGACCCAAAAATTTTCATAAATAAGCAGGCTGTTATTCTATTCACTTATTTCTTCAATAAACTTTTCCACTTCCCCTACAACCTGTTCATAGTCTGGGAATTTCTGCAAGAGCC